>NBMI01000066.1 GCA_002085445.1 Candidatus Parabeggiatoa sp. nov. 2 | reverse complement strand
CAGAGGAATCTTCATTAGGTCTTTGGTAGATTCACCCTCTCTAACGGGAGCTATTGTTAACGTTTGTTAATATTCGTTAGGATTTGTTAACATAAATGAATCGGATACCACTGAAACGGGTTGCCACTTTACGTGTTGTGATAAAACCAGACTGGTTGCAATACCTGTTTGGGGGCCATATTGGCGTTTTTGTGAGTGAATTTAATGTCACTCCTTATCCGATAGATGTTCCTGACAAAATTGACTATAAGCAAAAGTAAAGGGCTACTGCCCAAGGCATCGATAGCAAAACTCTATCGAACAACCCGTTAGGGTTTTGCTCTCTAAGCATGGTTGTTCCTTAGCACCTATCATGAAAGTAAAAATCGTCATTTTTCAACACAGAGCCACAGAGTAGCACAGAGTAGCACAGAGCCTATTTTTCGGTGAACTCTCTGTGAAACTCAGTGTGGCTCAGTGTTCTCTGTGTTGATAATTTGAAATGACAAAAGCGCAATTTTGCAAAGTATATCTCTGTGTGAATCTGTGACTTTTGTGTGTATAACTGAAATAGATATGCAAGATAAAATAATTTTAACCGGCGCTGCCGGTTTAGTCGGGCAAAACTTGATTGTGCAACTTAAGCTGAAAGGCTATCGCAATCTAGTTGCAATTGATAAACATGCCTATAACTTAAATGTCGTTAAACAGTTACATCCTGAGGTTGAAACGATTTTGGCTGATTTGGCATCAAGTGGCGATTGGCAAAATGCGTTTGCCGATGCTGCTTGTGTTGTCATGCTTCATGCACAAATTACCGGCAAAAATCAAGCGCTATTTGTCCGCAATAATATTGATTCGACAGAGCGCGTGCTAGAGGCGGTGCGCCAGCACCAAGTACCGTATATCGTACATATTAGTTCCTCGGTAGTGAATTCGGTGGCGGATGATGATTACACCAATACCAAAAAACAACAAGAAGAGATTGTTATTCGCAGCGGCATCAAGCATTGTGTTTTGCGCCCAACATTGATGTTTGGTTGGTTTGATCCAAAACATCTTGGCTGGTTATCGCGTTTTATGGGATGGGTGCCAGTGTTTCCGATTCCAGGGCATGGACGCTATATGCGTCAGCCTTTGTATAATAAAGATTTTTGTCGGATGATTATTTATTGTCTCGAAAATCAACCGGATGGTGTTATTTATAATGTTGTAGGCAACGAACAAGTTGATTATATCGACATTATACGCACTATTAAAAAGGTTAAAAAACTGAAGACGCTGATTATTAAAATTCCTTATGGGCTTTTTTATGCCCTGTTGAAAATCTATGCTGTCTTTAGCCGCAAACCGCCTTTTACGGCCGATCAGTTAAAGGCCTTAACGGCGGGAGACCATTTTACGGGTGTTAATACTGAAGAAGTTTTTGGTGTGACACAAACGCCCTTTGAGGAAGCGATTCGTGAAACTTTTGGCGATGAGCAGTATAGTAAAATTGTGTTAAAACGCTAGTTGCTAAGGATCGAAGAAAAATTAATTTCCCCAAAATAGTTATAGTGCCCTTTAGGGTACTTTAGCTTTTAGTGGCGGTAGTAGGCGATTTATCGCCGTTTGTAGTAGACGATTTATCGCCTATATGCTTTAATTAAATTAAAGATCAATAAGATGTCCAATAAACCTAAAAAAATTGCGGTTATAGGTTCAGGCCCGATGGGATTAGCTTGTGCTTATGAGTTATTAAAAAATAACCACCAAGTTGATGTCTATGAAAGAGATGATCGCGTTGGCGGCATGTCGGCCTCTTTTGATTTCGAGGGCATCAAAATTGAACGTTATTACCATTTTATCTGTCTGCCAGATACCCCTTTATTTGAGTTGCTCAAAGAGTTAAACATTGATGACAAACTCTGTTGGCGAGACACTAAAATGGGTTTTTTTTATAATGGGGTACTTTATAAATGGGGAGCTCCCATTCATTTACTCACGTTTCCTCAATTGGATTTAATTTCCAAACTGCGTTATGCACTCCATATTTTTTACACCAAGAGTATTAACAATTGGGACAGTTTAGACAAAGTGAATGCCATCCCTTGGCTAAAAAAATGGGTAGGCGAGAAAGCTTATTCTATGCTGTGGGACTATTTATTTGAATATAAGTTTTACGAGCATAAAGAGAATATTTCGGCCGCTTGGATTGGTACACGTATCAAGCGCGTCGCTAAATCCAGAAAAAACGTGTTTACTGAAAAGCTTGGCTATCTGAAAGGTGGCTCAGATACTTTACTGAGTGCGTTGGAAAAGCGCGTTCTTGCTCTGCACGGCAATATTTATCTGAGTGCTGGCGTTGAAAGTGTTACAAGTGTCAATAATCAGGTAGAAGCGGTTGTGGTTAATGGTGAAAAACGCTGTTATGATGGTGTGGTGTCCACGATTCCATTGCCATTTGTTCCCCGTTTGGTGCCAGAGTTGCCAACAGAAACCATCGCTAAAATAAACGGCATAGCCAATTGTGGAGTCGTCTGCGTGGTACTCAGACTGCGCCACGCTTTAACAGAAAACTTTTGGCTTAACATTAACGATCCAGAGATGGAAATACCGGGGTTGATAGAATATAGCAACCTAAATCCGGTGAGAGAGGAAAACGACAAGCCCAATACGACGACGATACCAGAAGGCATTGTCTATGTGCCTTTTTATATGCCTAAAACTCATCCGAAATACACGAAAGATAATGCGTCATTTATCGAAGAAGTGCAGGGCTATTTGAATCGTATTAATCCCGATTTTTCCAAAGATTGGGTATTAGCAGCCCATGTCTCTCGCTATGAGTTTGCACAACCGATCTGTTCACCCAACTTTTACCAGCAATTGCCGCCGATACAAACCAATATACAAGGTTTTGTCATGGCTGATACTTGTTACTATTATCCAGAAGATCGTGGTATTTCGGAAAGTGTTAAAATGGGTAAGCAATTAGCCCAACTGATATAGTTTTTCAGAAAGCCCCAAGCAAGCCCCAACGGGGCGACATTAATATAGCCTGGGGCACCGCCCCAGGCTTTGGACGACATTAATATAGCCTGTGTAACTACCAGACAAGCCCCAACGGGGCGACATTAATATAGCCTGTGTAACTACCAGGCAAGCCCCAACGGGGCGACATTAATATAGCCTGTGTAACTACCAGGCAAGCCCCAACGGGGCGACATTAATATAGCCTGTGTAACTACCAGGCTTTGGGCGACATTAATATAGCCTGGGGCACCGCCCCAGGCTTTGGGCGACATTAATATAGCCTGTGTAACTACCAGGCTTTGGACGACATTAATATAGCCAGGGGCAACGCCCCTGGCTTTGGGCTTTGGGCGATATTAATATGTAACAATTTTCGTATAGGAACATCATAATGGATTCAAAAAGGAATGATTTTGCAACATTTATGGAACCGAGTTTGGTTGTAGAAACGGCCGATAGTTTGGTTGTAGAAACGGCCGAAAATATCCCGGTTGGCGGGGCATTTATCCCGTCAATCGCGCAGTGGTTAAAGCACGAATTTTTTTCCTCTGCTTTTGTTAAATTCGTAATAGTAGGCGGGTTTGCTGCCACAATCAATTTTGGCTCGCGGATAGGATTAAGCGTTTTTTTAGACTATGCGATGGCTATTGTGGTAGCCTATCTTATCGGTATGTTGACGGCGTTTATTTTAAACCGTCTATTTGTGTTTGAATCACAAGATGGGCGTACAGCCCATCAATTTTTCTATTTTACGCTGGTTAATTTGTTTGCCATTTTTCAAACACTTGTGGTGAGTCTCGTGCTGGCAAGAATGGTATTACCTTCGCTTGGTATTGAGTTCTGGGTAGAAGAAATTGCCCATTTTTTTGGGATTTGCGTGCCGGTGTTTACCAGCTTTTTAGGACACAAATACCTCTCTTTTAAGAAATAAGCATAATGGAGTCCAAAGCTGCTTCAGCTTTGGAAGTGCTAATTCGCCAAACCTAAAGGTTTGGACTCCAACTGCCAAACCTAAAGGTTTGGACTCCAACAAAAAATTTTTGAGCGTGAGTTAAATGTTAGAGCAATCAGAAAACAGACGATTTTATCTCAAGTTATTTGCCGTTGCCTTGGTGATTTTTGGCGCGAGGCTTTGGCTTATTCACAACTTTGGTAGCCCGGTACCCTTCTGGGATCAGTGGGATGCAGAAGCAGCCGGAATATTTCGGCGTTGGTTTAACAATACGTGGACATTCAGCGATTTCTTTGCCGCACATAATGAACACAGAATCTTTTTCACGCGCATCCTGAGCTTACTGTTGCTGGTTTTAAATGAGAGACAGTGGGATCCGCTACTGGGGATGGTTGTCAATGCGCTACTGTTTAGCCTCACGGCGGTTATCCTGATTATTATGTTAAATAATCTGTTAGGAAAGGCCGTTCAAAACGTGATGCTATTGACGGTTGCTTTATTATGGAGCGTTCCTTACGCATGGGAAAACACGTTAGCGAGTTTTCAATCCCATTTTATAATACTCCCTCTTATTGTTCTTAAACTGTACTTAATTGTCATTGATGCTGGCAAAAGAGTTTCTCATTTACCCACTTTGCTGGTTGGCCTCATTATCACAACGGGAAGCGTGATATTGATATTATTGATATTGGTAAACGTACCACACCATAGCGTCTTGAGGGCCGGTAATCTGAATGAATTTATGCAAGCCTTTGGTAAAGCCTTGGCGTGGCCTTGGATTACTCCTCCTTGGATCAGCTTAGTGCTTTATCTGCCCTTTTTGGCTTTGGTATTCAGAACCTTATGGCTACGTCGCAAACCGTCACAGGCTGAATTATTTGTGTTGGCGCTGGGCGGATGGGTAATATTGCAAGCGGCAAGTATGGCCTACGCAAGAGGTGTAGGCGGAATGGCCCCAGCTTCAAGGTATATGGATATCCTTGCGCTGGGTGTGATAGTCAATTTGTTGGCCTTTTATTTTATGGCCCAATCTTGGTATGGGTTGCCCAATCGGATTAAACCGTATCTCAACACTTCGGCCTGTCTATGGATAGGGCTAGTGATATTAGGGCTAGGTGAACTAGCAGTCATGGATTCGTGGCATGCTATACAAAACAGGGGTTTACACTATGAAAAACAATTGAAAAATACTCGTGAATTTATTCGCACCGGTCATTTGAGTGTACTTCAGAATAAACCCTTTCTGCATATTCCTTATCCCAGTGCAGAACGTCTGGCTCAGTTGTTGGCTCATCCCCAACTTCGTGCCATTTTGCCACATAGCTTAGTGGTGCCACCATTGCTTCAATCTCAACAAGACAATTCAACATTTGTTGCCAATGGTTTTTTTTCGACTACGGGGAAATACCAGAACGAAACCACGCTAGGTTCTTACAATCATTTAGGTGATCGGGCCGTCGGCCGCTTTGAAAGTACACAGATTAAGTTGGAACGTCGCTTTATGGAAATTCTTTGACGTTGCAATTGGTGGTAGAAGGACAACCTGAGCCCATTATTATCACACCGCCCAAGCTGGCGAAAGAAAGCTGGGTTTCTTGTTATGTACGCACACCTCTCCAACCGTTCAAGTTGGTTGCTATTGACAATCGTTCTGATCGATTGGGCTGGTTTGCGTTTGCGATGCCTAGAAGTCTAGGGACTTTGTCTTTCATAACCCGTTGGCTACTTGAGAAAGGATGGATGCTGTTACTTATCGGTTTGCTTGGGTTAGGTATGCTTTTTTGTTCACCGGTTTTTATAACCTCAGAAGTAGACAACAAATAAATGAAAAATGAAAAATGAAGAATGAAGAATGAAATATGAAATGTGTCTTTTTAAAAAGCGGTTTTGAGGGCCAGGTTGCCGAATTGATTTGATTGAAGGCCCTTAAAAAATTAAAAATGAACAATGAAGAATGAAAAATGAAGAATACTATCTTTTTAAAGCGGTTTTTTTAAATGAAAAATGAAAAATGAAGAATGAAGAATGAAATATGAAATGTGTCTTTTTAAAAAGCGGTTTTGAGGGCCAGGTTGCCGAATTTAGTCTGTTGATTTTATTGATGGCCCTTAAAAAATTTAAAATGAACAATGAAGAATTAAAAATGAAGAATACTATCTTTTTAAAGCGGTTTTTTTTAAGGCCAGGTTGATTGATTGCCTATCGACAAAAATTGATAAGTCTTTGTTTATTTTTCATTTTTCATTCTTCATTCTTCATTCTTTGAGTCCCCTTACGTCATGGAATTTAGGGGGCGTGTTTTTAGTTCAATGGAAAACCGTGTAAAGTATAGATATTGTCGGGTGGATCGCAAAGCGCGATATCCACCCGACATTTTGACGTTCAATTGCAGCGGTCAAAAAAGTGATCTCGGAATCAATTTTTCTAAGCAAAATTTTTTGCCTCGCTCGTTGTTCGTAAAAACAATGAGTTATAAACTAATCAATCCCTTTGCTAATGGCGAAGGCATTAAATATAGGACTAACGCATTGACAAATGAAATGAATTTATGTCAGTCATTTCTGTATAAAACGCCGTTTTGCCAAGAGGCGCGTGATGTCAATAAAATCAATTATTTATTTGCCTGAGTGCGTCAATGCAAATTAATAATGAAAAATGAAAAATGAAGAATGAACATTTCGAGTCCCGACGATCCCGACGATCCCGACGACAGGAGGGAACTTGAACTTGAACTTGAACTTGAACTTGAGAAACCTTATAAAATCACTTTCAATCAAGACGTTTTTATAACTCATTGATTTTTTATGATTCAATTCAACTCGATATTCGCATCGTCAGTCCTAAAATCAATAAGATTACCTTTTATTACCAATTACCAATTACCAATATCCTTCAATATTCCACGCCTCTACAAATGCGACGATGTGTGGTAAAATATTAATTTTTAAGTCCTTTTAATTAGGAAACAAAATGCCAACAAAAAATAGTTATACCCACGAGGAATTACTTCAATGTGGTCGTGGCGAAATGTTTGGGCCGGGTAATGCACAATTACCTATGCCACCTATGTTGATGTTTGATCGTGTCGTCAGCATTACTGACGATGGGGGCAACGCGAACAAAGGTCATATTGTTGCAGAACTTGATATACGTCCCGATTTGTGGTTTTTTGACTGTCACTTTCCGGGCGATCCGGTGATGCCCGGTTGTCTGGGCTTAGATGCTATGTGGCAGTTGATTGGGTTTTTCTTGGGGTGGCTAGGTGGGCTCGGGCAAGGACGAGCGCTCGGCACGGGCGAAGTCAAATACACCGGACAAGTTACCCCCGAAAATAAGCTTGTGGTTTACCGTGTTAACCTGAAAAGAGTTATCATGCGAAAACTGGTGATGGGCATTGGCGATGCTGTGTGTTGTGATCACCGGGCTTGGGATTGTGTCCAGTATTGGCAATAACAAGCAAGAAGTCTTGGAATCTCTGCGCCAAGGACGTTCTGGCATTGAATTTAACCAAGAATATGCAGATCTTGGCTTTCGCACCAATGTTCATGGTGGCGTTCACATTGATGCGAATGCCTTAATTGAGAAAAAAGTGAAACGCTTTATGGGCGATGCGGCGGCATTTAGTTATTTAGCCATGCGTGAGGCGATTGCTGATGCTGGTTTGTCAGAGACTGATGTTTCCAATCCGAGAACGGGTTTAATTACCGGTTCTGGCGGCGCGTCGTCAGCCAATCAGGTATTGGCGGCGGATATATTGCGTAGCAAAGGCTTGCGTAAAGTCGGCCCCTATATGGTGCCCCGCACGATGGGGAGTACGACTTCGGCCTGTTTAGCAACGGCTTTAAAAATCAAAGGGTTAAATTACTCGATGAGTTCGGCCTGTTCTACCAGTGCCCATTGTATTGGTAGTGGTTATGAACAAATTCAAATGGGCAAACAAGACATTGTTTTTGCCGGCGGTGGTGAAGAAGTGCATTGGACTCTGACGCTGCTGTTTGATGCGATGGGTGCGTTGTCTTCTAAACATAATGACACGCCGCAAACTGCTTCACGTCCTTATGATGTTACCCGTGATGGGTTTGTGATTTCGGGCGGTGGTGGGATAGTCGTCTTGGAAGAACTGACACATGCCCAAGCGCGTGGCGCCAAAATCTATGCTGAAGTTGTCGGTTACGGCGCGAATTCGGACGGCTTTGATATGGTGCAGCCTTCTGGAGAAGGCGCGGTGCGGTGTATGCGGCAAGTTTTAGAAACGGTCCAAGCACCGATTGATTATGTTAACACGCATGGTACAAGCACACCGGTTGGTGATGTACGTGAATTGGAAGCGATTAAAGAAGTTTTTGGGGACAAGATTCCGCCCATCAGTGCGACCAAATCTTTGACGGGACATGCCTTGGGCGCGGCCGGTGCGAATGAGGCCATTTATAGTTTATTAATGATGGAAGCGGGTTTTATCGCCGCTTCGGCCAATATTACTGAGCTTGAACCCTTGGCGGTGGGAATGCCCGTTGTGCGTGAAACTCAAGAAAATGTGACGTAAAGCTAAAGTACCCTAAAGGGCACTATTAGTAGTAGGCTTTAGCTGAACGATGCGAAACGTAAGAATTTATTCTGAGGCTGAAGCGTTACGATATGGCATTGAACTAAAGACTCCAACTCTAGTCCAAACCTGAAGGTTTGGACTCCAACTCTAGTCCAACTCTAGTCCAAACCTGAAGGTTTGGACTCCAACTAAAGACTCCAACTAAAGCCGCAAAATGGCAAATTGTTCCAAAATAGGCCCTATTACCGGGGCTAATTTTTTTCGCATTAAGCTGCCGATGGCATCTGTGCGCGAAAAAATAGGCCGTAGCACCGAGTAACCTAAGCCCGATAATATTAGCATTGCTCGCACTGTGTCTTTCATCTCAGGCATTGCCGCCAACACTTTTCGCCGCTCCACTGACATGGTGTCTTGGCAAGTTTCACAAAAATGGTTGGCACGTTCTATCAACGTTAAAATATTCGTATCATCATCATAATTATCAGGGCGGATGCTTTCAAAGTAGCGAGCAATTACCTCAAATAGCGTGTTGACAACCTCTTGATTAGCCGGTTTACGCAAGACTCGTTCACAGGTGTCTATAAAAGTTTGCCCATTTGCTGATGTGACTCTAACTAATTGTTTGGCAATCTTATTTTCGTTTTCCACTAAAGGCGCTAAGCTTGCTTGAATTTTTTCAGCGTCGGCACGCGCTGGTAGTGGGTTGGGAAGGGCATCGGGTTGCGTCCATAAAAAGCCGGCTAAATAAGCCGTTTTGGTGCGCCCCCTAATCCATAACTTTTGTCGCGTCTCTTCATCAATCAAGCCGGGTTGCAAGGCGAGGCGGACTGATTCAATCATATTTGCGGCTTCTTCTTCAAACGGTAGATATTCCACCAAATGTTCCGCTAATACTTTGCCAAACTCGTGTTGGGCAACACTTTTATTTGTTAACATACGGCGAGCATTATCAGAATCAGGCATCGCCCACCAAGCGCGACGCGCTAATTCTGGCGTTAAACCTGGCGCATGTACCACCGCCACCACCGCCTCTGGCTCTCCTAACATGAGCAATTGCTCCAAACTATCATCCTTAGTCTGCCCCATGCGAGTCCACCGTTTTAGATAAACGGGATAACCGCCCGGTGAGCCTAAAAGTTGGCCCGAAATTAATTCACGCACCAGACGTAAATACTGTTCATCACGGCAAGTCGGGTGCAATTGTATTTTCGCCTCGCCGCGCTCAGACAATCCATAGACGATCATTTTGGATTCATCAATACGGATAGCCAGTAATTGGTTGGCAAGTAAAACATTGAGGCGGAGATTGTCTTCGTTAGTCAGTTCCATGAGTGTTTTTAGACAATTTTCAGTGATCAGTTATCAGTTATCAGTTATCAGGAATCCAAACTTTAGTTTGGTAGCGCGAGTCCAAACTTTAGCTTGGCAGAGAAGTGATGCGCGATTCTTGCTATTAACCTATATTTTTAGGGTTATTTAGACTATCGATTTTGAGGGCCATAAATTAATAATTCACAATTAATTATTAATCATTAATTATTAGTAAAAAAACCTCTGTCGCGCTTACAGTTTGAGACTTTTTGTAGGTGTTTTGTTGTTTAACTTAATGGCAGTGAGGGTGGGGCGTTGATTTTGAGCTTTTTTAGCACTGCCGACCGATCGTTTGGACTCTTCAACTGTCAAACTAAAGTTTGGACTCATCGACTGCCAAACTAAAAACGACGCTAAAGTTTCGCTCCGCGAAACTTTAGCGTCGTTTGGACTCCTGTTTGGACGACTGCAAAACGGGGCGCATTCCCATTTTCCGGGTACGAAAGTTAATAACGATAACGATTAGATTATCGATAAGGATTGATTAAAGTCAATTTTTCTGTTGAGTACTTGAGTACAACGACACAAGCGGGCCGATAAACGAATAATTTAAACGAGCTATTAGACATGAATGATTCGAGAAATGCTTCTGTTTTGTTCGCTTTTTTCAAGGAGAATTATCAATCGGTGGATTTTAATTATGATAAAGCAATATAGGCGTTCGCTAAACGCAAGTTTCGTTGTACTTAATTCGTTTATCCGCGCAATTAGTTGTACTATACTCAGCAAGGGAACAAATTTAACTTTTTGAACAACAAAAATTACTCAAGAACTGTTTGAATTAAAAAAAACACGCCGTTTTTTTAGGTGTTCTTTGTGTAACTCTGTGCCATCTGTGTGTATAAATTGGTTAATCCACGTAATTCATTGTACTAAATTCGTTTATCCGCGTAATTCGTTGTACTTAACCGTAAAAACGGGAATGCGCCTGCAAAACGTTAGTCCTAAAAAACCAGAAACTTGGTTTATCATCACTACGAGTTATTTTATTTTCAGCATTTTTGTGTAATGATTGCTACTAGCGCATCAACTTAGGAAAATCTGAAAATGACTTTTATTTTAGAGCCTCATAATTTACCTTTTACCATCGCCTTGTGCATTATGCTAGGCATTGCCTTACTGGAAGGTATCACTACCGTTTTGGGGTTTGGCCTTTCCAATTTATTCGGCCACTTTTTGCCCGATGTCGATGTCCAAGCCGACGCAGATACCGGTGACGTAGGCTCCAATTCCTCCCTTGGCAAATTGTTCGGCTGGCTCAATGTGGGCCGAGTGCCCATTATGATTCTTTTTGTCATTTTCTTAACAATTTTTGGCCTCACCGGTTATGCACTGCAAGGGGTTACGCTAGAAATTTTAGGCACTATGCTCCCGGCACTGTTGGCAGCATTAGTGGCCTTTTTTTTATCGCTACCTATGGTGCGAGTGTTAGGAAGGAGCATTGGTAAACTTATGCCAACCGACGAAACTGAAGTGATTTCCGAAGATACCTTTATTGGACGAATAGCCACCATCACCTTGGGCACCGCCAAAAAAGGCCGGCCAGCCCGTGCCAAGTTTAAAGACAATTATGGCACCACCCACTTAATTATGGTAGAGCCTGAAGAAGAAGGTGAAGAATTTTCTGAAGGAAATGTAATATTATTAGTAGAGCGTGTCGGAGGAAAATTCCTCGCGGTACGCAATACCAATCCGCTGTTAGAAAAGTAATGGCGAATTTTGGTATACTTACTCTAGTTACAAACTTATCTCGCATCGCTCGGAAACTTAGTAACGAGCGGAGTTCGATAACGAAGTTGATCTCGCTTCGCTCGGTAACGAGCGAAACAAGATCACTTTTAGCGGTGCTGAGTATAATTGGTAATGGGTAATAGCGAATAAGGAATAGCGAATGGCTTCGTGGCAAAAGTTTTGGATAAACTTTTGCGTCGAATAGCGAATAGCGAATATTCCCCGTTAGCCATTAGCTATTATCCATTTTTAATTTTTCAATTGCTGCTTAGCCATTTTTTATTTTTCATTAGTAGCTTACCCAAATTAGCTCAAAGCTTTGGAAATGGTAAAATAGGTCGTTTTGGAGTCCAAAGCTTTAGCTTTGGAAATCAGTAAATTACCTCCAAACTTTGGAATCCAAAGCTTTAGCTTTGGAAGTCGGTAAATTTCATTTTTCATTAGATTAGCAGCTTACCATTTTTCATTTTTCATTTTTCATTTTTCATTTATTACCCATTACCAAGGACTTAACCATGTTAGATGTTTTGATTATTCCCGTCATTCTCGTCATCATCGCCCTTATCACTATCGGCCTTATTTTTACCAAACTTTACCGGCGCTCCACCAAAGAAGTCTCTTTTGTTCGCACTGGCTTGGGTGGGCAAAAAGTCATTATGAACGGTGGTGCCTTAGTACTGCCCATCGTACACGAGACGATACCTGTGAATATGAACACTATTCGCCTAGAGGTAGCGCGGGATAAAGAGCGGGCGCTGATCACTAAGGATCGTATGCGTGTGGATGTCACGGCCGAATTCTATGTGCGAGTATCGCCCAATGAAGAGGCCCTCGCCACCGCCGCCCAGACGCTCGGCAAGCGTACCATGGACGTTAAACAGATATTGGAATTGATTGAGGGCAAATTCGTTGATGCTCTGCGTGCCGTCGCTGCCAAGATGGCGATGGAAGAACTCCATGAACAGCGCGTGGATTTTGTCCAAGAAGTGCAAGTGGCCGTTTCTGAAGATTTGCAACAAAACGGGCTGGAATTGGAAGCGGTATCCCTTACCGGTTTGGATCAGACTGACAAAGAGTACTTTAACCCAAACAATGCCTTTGATGCCGAAGGTTTGACCAAACTGACGCAATCCATCGAGGAACGCAGAAAGCGGCGCAACGATATTGAGCAAGATACACAGGTAGCCGTGCAAACCAAGGATTTGGAAGCTGAGCGCAAAAAGTTGGAACTGAGCCGAGACACCGAATATGCCCATATGAATCAACAGCGTGAAGTGGAGAATTATCGCGCTGATCAAGCGGCTCAAATTGCCAAACAAAAGGCCGAGCAGGAGCGTGCCGCTCAAGAGGCAAAAATCGCCGCCCAACAACAGATAGAACAGGCCGAGATTGAGAAGAAACAGGCGATTGCCGAAAAAGAGATCGCGCAAAACAAGGCGGTGGAAGCGGCCGAAATTGAGCGCAAACAGTCCATTGAGTTGGCCGAACAAGAAAGAGCTATTGCCATCGCCAACAAATCCAAGGAAGAATCAGAAGCCAAGGCGGAGGCAGATATTGCCCGTGCTGAAGCTGCCAAAGCTGAGGAATCGGTCATCACCTCCCGCGAAGTCGCCCAAGCGGATCGTCAAAAACAAATTGAACTCATTAAGGCTAGTAAGGAGGCCGAGCGAGAAGCCATCGCCGCCACCGCTGGCGCGGCGGCCGAAAAGCAGGCCGCAGATGATCATGCCGAAGCGGTTCGTTTCCGCGCCCAAGGTGAGGCCGATGCCCAAAAAATATCGGCCGAAGCCGAGGCCGAAGCCATCAAAATTCGCGCCGTAGCTGATGAGCAGCGTTATAAAGTGGAAGCAGAAGGCAAACGTCAAATCAACGAGGCCGCCAATACGCTCTCCGAAGCCCAAATTGAAATGCAGATTAAACTCAAAACCCTTGAACAACTACCCACCATTATTGAACAAAGCGTCAAGCCGATGGAGAGAATTGAAGGCATTAAGATTTACCAAGTTGAAGGCCTCAACACCGGTGGCAGTCATGGAGAAGTTGCTAATAGCGGCAACCTAGCCGATCAAGTCACCAATGCGGCCCTGCGTTATCGGATGCATGCGCCGCTATTGGATAACATATTGAAAGAGCTAGGTTTGAATGTAGAACACGGCCTCAATGGCATGACGGCGGGAATGATTCCCAAAGTGACGCCAGTTGCCCAGAGCGAAAACACACCGGCCCCTAACGCCTAAACAGCCTTCAGCCTAATCAGTGAACAGTGATCAGGAGTCCAAACTTTAGTTTGGCAACCGGAGTCCAAACTTTAGTTTGGCAGTCGTCCAAACTAACTAATGGCCGAGTAGTGATACGCGGGCCCTGTTATTTACCTATTTTTTAGGGTTATTTGAACTATCGATTTTGAGGGCCATAAATTAATAATTCACAATTAATTATTAATCATTAATTATTAGTAAGGGGCCCTCTGTCGCGCTTCATTATTGATACTTTTTGTAGGTGTTTTGTTGCTTAACTTAATGGCAGTGAGGGTGGGGTGTTGATTTTGAGCTTTTTTAGCACTGCCAAACTCCTGATAACTGATCACTGATAACTGATAACTGAACACTGAGGAATAAACCATGAAAAAATATCTAGGAGACATTTTGGTGTACAATGAAAAACGCCAATTAGTTCTTGTCGTTGTCACTTTGAATCAGTGCGAAAAATCCCGCGAATGGGTTGCTGAATATCGCAGGAATCTTTATCTGAACACGGAATTACCAAAAACGCCTTTCTTTGTGATTGCGTCACCAGACAATTTTTATTTGTGGAAAGAGGCTGAAGACGAAGGCATACTCAACCCCACTTATGAGATGGCTCCCCGATTTAGCCTACGGGGCTTTTTAAAGAGATCAGGATTATCGCCAGATAAGCTAAACCGCTCTTCATTTGAGTTGCTTGTCAATGGTTGGTTCGATCTGCTCCAAATTGTGGATGAAAAAACGGAGATTTGTTCTCGGTATCCCGACTGGCAACTTGAACAGAATCAGGCGTGGCTCTTTGAGTCTGGTTTATTTGAAGCGATTAAGCACGGACAATTAATCACGAGAGATGAATATGATGACGGTTTATATTGAATCCCATTTTGTCTTGGAACTCGCTTTTTTGCAGGAACAGTACCAAAGTTGTCAACAAATCCTGTCACTGTGCGAATTAGGTAAAGCACGTTTGGTGTTACCCACTTTTTGTCTTGCCAAGCCTTATGAAGCTTTTGTCAGAAGAGGCAATGCGAAAAACGGTCTGAGGCAGGAAATCAGAGTGGAGCTTCAACAGTTATCACGCGCTGCTGTACTTCCTAAAAATCGGGTTGATGCCTTGGAAAATGTCGTTACCAATTTGGTACAAACTAACGAAGCCGAAGCGCAAAGGTTGCACCAAACGCTTGGTCGGATTTTTAAAATGTGTGAAGTCATCCCCATGGCACCAGAGGTGCTGAGTTTAGCGGTTAAATTTCGGGGAAAACCGCTTGAGCTGTCTATTCAAGAGTCAATCGTTTGCGCCTCTGTCGTTCATCACTTGGGTACCCAGACTGCCGGGCAAAAGTGTTTTATGACCGGAATTTCAAGAGATTTCAACAAACCCGACATCCATGCCACTTTCGATAGTCACAATTGTCAGTTGTTTTTCAACTTTGAAAAAGGCTACAACTACATCCAAAGTCAGTTGGAGCTTTAGCTTTGGCACACTGCAAACTACAAGGATTCGTTATAATAACGGATAATAACTACAAGGATTCGTTATAAGAACGGATTAATAAACAACAACTACAGGGATTCGTTATAAGAACGGATTAATAAACAACAACTACAAGGATTCGTTATAATAACGGATTAATAAACAACAACTACAAGGATTCGTTATAATAACGGATTAATAAACAACAACTACAGGGATTCGTTATAATAACGGATTAATAAACAACAACTACAGGGATTCGTTATAATAACGGATTAATAAACAACAACTATAAGGATTCGTTAATCGATACGGATAATAATTGATAGGATAAAAGCCAAAACCTGTCAAAATAAAATCCTTTCTTATAACGAATCTTTGTAGTTATTAGCATGGGCACAAAGTTCCGTCCTCTCGTCGGGACTTTTGTCATTTATCGAGAGGCGAGAAAAATAAATTCGTTTATCCGCGTAATTCGTTGTACTTAGCGTAATTCGTTGTACTTAGCGTAATTCGTTGTACTTAGCGTAATTCGTTGTACTTAGCGTAATTCGTTGTACTTAGTACGTGCAACGTGATCTTTGCGTTCCTTGCGTCAATTTAATTGAATTCGTTGTCCCCAAGGTATTTTGCCTTTGCCTTTGATTAGCCAAATCACCGGATAAGCTGGCATCGTTTCGGGAAATTCGCCGTCTGCGTCGGTGAAGTAAAGCAGTAAGTCTGGTTGTTGCATTTGTTTGTCGACGTATTCAAAGATGGGCTTGAAGGAGGTGCCACCGCCACCGGTAAATTCATCTGGGGCGGTGAAGTCTTCCCAAGGTTCGTAAGTCCACGGGCCGTCTTCTGCCAGGGTTGCGTCACAGGCGAGTAAGGTGATTCTGGCTCGCATTTGTCCTTTGAGGGCGTTGATTTCGGCGAGACATTGGGCGATTTCGTTGTCGCTGATAGAACCGCTGGTGTCTAGCGCGACGACGATTTCTAATTGGGCACTGCGGAGGCTGGGAAAAATGGCGCTGCCTTCGCGCCGTGAGGGCCGCATATAGGTGTAATCGTCTCGTGCTGTCATTGTCATGTAGCGTGCCAGTAGCATGCGCCAAGGGAGTTGGGGTTGTAATAGGTGATCTACCATTCGCGCCATCGCGCCGCCGAGTTTGCCAGCTTGTAAGGCTTGTTGGGCGGCCCCAGCGAGACGTTGTTGCCATTGGGTGTCAAGGTTTTGGCGTTCGGTGTCGGTTAACGGAGGCGGTTGTGGAGCGCCACCGGGTTTGGGTTCAGGTTGTCCTTGGCCGGGTTCTGGTTGATTTTGGCCGCTGTCTTCGCAACTTTGTCCTGGATTATCGCCGGCTTCGTTGGGTTGTTCGGTGGGACTACTGCCTTGTCCATCAGGCTGGCTTTGTTGTTCGCCGTCGTAGATATGCCTGTCCATTGGCTCATCGGAGTTGTTTTCGTCGATGGTGGGGTAGATTTCTTCGGCTGTCATGCCTTCATGGCTTTCGTCTACCCAGACGCCGGGAG
Organism: Candidatus Parabeggiatoa sp. nov. 2; assembly: GCA_002085445.1. Taxonomy (GTDB): domain Bacteria; phylum Pseudomonadota; class Gammaproteobacteria; order Beggiatoales; family Beggiatoaceae; genus Parabeggiatoa. The sequence continues at coordinate 55,522 of NBMI01000066.1, read as the reverse complement.
GTGGGGTTAGGCCGTCTTTTAGTAAGAGCGGGTTGATGGCGTAGTCACAGGCTAAATCCCAGCGGAATTTGTTGCGGTGTTGACGGCGAGCAAAGTGGGAGAGGGCGCAGTGTAGGGCTTCGTGTGCTAATACAAATTGCACTTGTTCGAGGTTGAGTGCATCTATGTAGTCGGGGTTGTAGTAGAAATGCCGCGCATCGATGGCGCTGGTGGGACACCATTTTGGTTCGGCGGCTCGGCTGTGTAGGCGAAGTACTAAGGCGCCTAGAAAGGGTTTGTCCATGATGAGCTTGGTACGCGCTCTGGCGAGTTTGGTTTCAATTTCGTTGTGCATTGTCGTATTTTTTGGCAGTTGGAGTCCAAAGCTTTAGCTTTGGCACAACAGCAAACTACAGGCCGATTCGTTATAATAACGGATAACTACAGGGATTCGTTATAATAAAGGATTAATAAACAACAACTACAGGCAGATTCGTTATAATAAAGGATTATAACTACAAGGATTAGCTCCGCTGAACTGTTTGACTAAAAATCCGATGTCTTAAAGACATCGGATTTTTTAAAACAAATAGGGGGCCATAACTTAATTTGAAAGCATTCAAACTATTTTATGGCCCTCAAATCAGATAGCCTAAATAACCGTAAATATTATAGGTTAATAACAGTTCGCCTTAACTTAATGGATGGCATTGAGCGTAACCCACCGTCATGAAAATTATCCGTCAATTATAGCAGTCCTGCCAAACTAAAGTTGGCCGACTCCTGATTACGCGGATAAGCGAATTTATAGTAATAGAGTACAACGAATTACGCGGATAAGCGAATTTGTAATAATAGAGTACAACGAATTACGCGGATAAGCGAATTTGTAGTAATAGAGTACAAGGAATTACGCGGATAAGCGAATTTGTAATAATAGAGTACAACTAATTACGCGGATAAGCGAATTTGAAGCGCGACAGGGGGCCATAACCTAATTTGAAAGCATCCAAACTATTTTATGGCCCTCAAATCAGATAGCCTAAATAACCCTAAAAATATAGGTCAATAACACTTAAGGGCATTGAGCGTAACCCACCGTCATGAAAATTATCCGTCAATTACAGCAAGTCCTGCCAAACTAAAAACGACGCACTAATAAACTACATGGATTAGCTCCGCTGAACTTCGTTTCGTTATAAGAACGGATAATAACTACAGGCCGATTCGTTATAATAACGGATAACTACAAGGATTCGTTATAATAACGGATAACTACAGGCCGATTCGTTAATCGATACGGATAATAACTACAGGAATTCGTTAATCGATACGGATAATAATTGATAGGTTTAAAGCCAAAACTTCTCAAAATCGAATCCGTTATTATAACGAAACGAAGTTCAGCGAAGCTAATCCTTGTAGTTGTTATAGTTTAACGGATAACTACAGGCCGATTCGTTATAATAAAGGATTAATAAACAACAACTACAAGGATTCGTTATAATAAAGGATTAATAAACAACAACTACAAGGATTCGTTATAATAAAGGATTAATAAACAACAACTACAAGGATTCGTTATAAGAACGGATTAATAAACAACAACTACAAGGATTCGTTATAATAACGGATAATAACTACAGGAATTCGTTAATCGATACGGATAATAATTGATAGGTTTAAAGCCAAAACGTCTCAAAATCGAATCCGTTATTAAAGTTCAGCGGAGCTAATCCTTGTAGTTATTTAAGCGGATAAAGCCCAAAACCTGTCAAGATATAATCCGTTATTATAACGAATCCTTGTAGTTATTTGTTTGAAAGGTTCAAAGTCAAAACGTCTCAAAATCGAATCCGTTATTATAACGAAGTTCAGCGGAGCTAATCCTTGTAGTTATTTAAGCGGATAAAGCCCAAAACCTGTCAAGATATAATCCGTTATTATAACGAATCCTTGTAGTTATTTGTTTGATAGGTTCAAAGCAAAAAACTTCTCAAAATCGAATCCGTTATTATAACGAAACGAAGTTCAGCGGAGCTAATCCTTGTAGTTATAGTTATTCAGCCAACAGCTGCAATAGCCAACTAGACATGTCCCATAGCTTGAACGTCTGATCACCTGAACCCGACAGCGCGTAGCGGCCGTCTGGGGAAAAGGCGACTGAGTAAACTGCGCTGGTATGTCCAGAGAAAGTTCTGAGGGCTTGTCCATTTGACACGTCCCATAGCTTGAGCGTTTTGTCTAAAGAACCCGACAGCGCGTAGCGGCCGTCTGGAGAAAAGGCCACTGACATAACAAAACCGCTATGCCCTTGAAACGTTCTGACGTGTTGGCCGCTGAACACGTCCCATAACTTGAGCGTATGATCAGCAGAACCCGACAGCGCATAGCGGCCGTCTGGAGAAAAAGCCACTGACATCACATAATCGCGATGTCCTTGAAAAGTTCTAAGGGCTTGTCCATTTGACACGTCCCATAATTTGAGTGTTTTATCCATAGCTCCCGACAGCGCATAGCGCCCGTCTGGGGAAAAGGCCACTGACATAACATAACGGTTATGCCCTTGGAAAGTTCTGAGGACTCGTCTGCTTGACAGGCCCCATAATTTGAGCGTGTGATCAGCAGAACCCGATAGCGCGTAGCGCCCGTCTGACGAAAAGGCCACTGACAAAATGGCTTTGGTATGCCCTTCGAGAGTCATGAGGGGGCTATAAGCTTGGAAGGCGTGTAAACTTTGAAAAGCCTCTATTTCCTCGTGGTTGCGCTTGACTTGCCGTTGCAGCACCGAATTCACCTCCGTCAGCTTGAGGATTTGTTCGGCCGACAGCCCCAGTTGCGTTAGCAGTGTTTTGATTTGCCTGTCGGTTTCTTTGGCCGATTGATAATGATATTCCGCTAATTCGGCCGCCGCCTCCAGTTTTTTCAGATAAGCCGCCTCGGTTTTGGCATGTTTGGCCTCCAGTTGTTTGAGCCGCGCCTCGTATTTAGCCTCCAAGTCTTGCGCCGCGGTTTTCAATGCCGCCTCGGTTTTGGCATGTTTGGCCTTGAGTTGCTCGATCTGCGCTTTGTATTTATCCGCCATGTCTTGCGTGGCGGTTTTCAATGCCGCCTCATAATTGGCAATGAGTCGCTCAATCTGGGCCGCCCGTTTGGCCGCGTCTTTACTCAACGCGTTGAGTTTAGTAGTAATATTATAATAAGTCGCATGGGGTTCTCCTTTTAACCGTTGCGCGGATAAGCGAATTTGTAATAATAGAGTACAACGAATTACGCGGATAAGCGAATTTATAATAATAGAGTACAACTAATTACGCGGATAAGCGAATTTATAATAATAGAGTACAACGAATTACGCGGATAAGCGAATTTGAAACGCGACAGGGGGCCATAACTTATTTTGAACACTTCCAAAGTGTTTTATGGCCCTCAAACCAGATAGCCTAAATAACCATAAATATTATAGGTTAATAACCGCTCGCCTTGGCTTAACTTAATGGCATTGAGCGTAACCCACCGTCGTGAAAATTATCCGTCAATTACAGCAGTCCTGCCAAACTAAAGTTGGCCGACTTCTGCCAAACTAAAGTTGGCCGACTCCAAAATTCACAATTCACAATTAGCTTCGCTGTTATTCATATTGATAAAGTGACCAAAAGTCATACAGATATTCAAACGTCAGCCAGTCCCACATAAAATGGTTGGGGTTTTGTTGAATACAAGCCACTCTCTTGGCAAAGATGTGTAAATCCCAGTAGACATTCAGTACTCGTCTCAACGGTGTTTCTACAGTCAAGGTATTCAATACCTTGCACTTCTTAATATCGTAAATGGTGGAATATTCAAACCCTTCCAGCGATTCGGCACTGATACCTAATTGTTCATAACAAACCCCGCCGTCAGTGGCCGTCGATTCCGTTGGCGGTTTTTTGGGTTGCGCCCCGAATGAGAGCAGCTTGGAGACTTGAGGAATTGAGGCTTTGAACTCTTTTAGGTATTTTTCGCCGAGTCTATCCAATTGTTCGCGGGTTCTTTCCAAATCAAGGCGGATTTTTTCCGCGGTGCAATCCAACAGAACAATCAGGTTTTCGGCCCGATCAAAGAAATAATCGACTTCTTGGCGAAGTTGGCCCCGCAACTTGCCCAGTTGAGTAACGGTATGATCGATAAGCTCGGCTTTCACTTTTGCCACCGTTTCATCTGCTGTCTTTTTAAACGTGTTAGCCGCATAATCAATCACTTCGGCCCGAATTTGGGCCACGGTTTCGTCTCGGCTGGTTTTAAATCGCTCAACCGCATAGTCAATGATATCTTGTTTGACTTTGGCAATCGTCTCATCGGCCGTCTGACGGAATTGTGCAAAGGTGTCTTGAATCAGCGCATCAACCTTTGTCAGCTTGTTGTCTATCAACTTGTTCAGTTGGTTTAGCCGAGCTTCGGCCGCTTTGTCGGCTTGTTCTATCTGGCCCTTCAACGTTGTTAGCTTGTTGTCTATCAACTCGTCCAATTGGTTTAGGCGAGCTTCGGCCGCTTTGTCGGCTTGTTCTATCTGGCCCTTCAACGTTGTCAGCTTGTTGTCTATCAACTCGTCCAGTTGGTTTATGCGAGCTTCGGCCGCTTTGTCGGCTTGCTCTATCCGGCCCTTCAACAACATATCAATGTCTTTGAGTAGTGGCTTAAGTTGTTGATTAAACAGCTTATTCATGGCCCCTTCAAATTCTTGGCGAAGCCCAGCACCGACTTGTTGGCCGTACTGTTGCCAATTAATGGATTTCAGGGCCTTTAACACTTCTTGACTGGCACCTTGGCCTAGTTGTTGGCCGATTTTCGACCAATCAACTGAATTGGTAACGTGATCGGCCAATTGTTGGCCGGCTTGATCGACCATTTTATCAAACTCTGGTTTGACGCCTTCAATGAGGCCTCGGCCTTCACTTTCACCGACTCGTTTGACAGCAAGCTTGACGACACAGCTAATACCTAGAGAAGCGGTATCCCACCATGAACATTCGCCGGCGTGTACCGGCGGTGCGCTGGCAAAGTGGACGACAACAACGGCCAAACTGATGAGAATCCGCCATTGGTTAGTTTTGAATGATCGCATGATTTGTACCTCTTGGAATTCAAAGCTTCATTTGCAAACGACAGGGATTAGAGCCGCTGAACTTCGTTTCGTTATAATAAAGGATAACTACAAGGATTCGTTATAATAACGGATAATAACTACAAGGATTCCTTATAATAACGGATTAATAAACAACAACTAACTACATTCAACGAATTGTGCGGATAGTACAACGAATTACGCGGATAAGCGAATTTTTAAGAGAGTACAGCTAATTACGCGGATAAGCGAATTTGTAATAATAGAGTACAGCTAATTACGCGGATAAGCGAATTTGTAATAATAGAGTACAACTAATTACGCGGATAAGCGAATTTGTAATAGTTAATAGAGTACAACGAATTACGCGGATAAGCGAATTTATAATAATAGAGTACATCTAATTACGCGGATAAGCGAATTTTTAATAGAGTACAACTAATTACGCGGATAAGCGAATTTGTAATAGAGTACAACTAATTACGCGGATAAGCGAATTTGTAATAGTTAATAGAGTACAACGAATTACGCGGATAAGCGAATTTGTAATAGTTAATAGAGTACAACGAATTACGCGGATAAGCGAATTTATAATAATAGAGTACAGCTAATTACGCGGATAAGCGAATTTGCAGTAAGGGGGCCATAACTTAATTTGAAAACACCCAACGTCGGCAAAAGTTTCGCTTCGCTGTACTTTTGCCGACGTAACTATTTTATGGCCCTCAAATCAGATAGTCTTAAGGGCATTGAGCGTAACCCACCGTCGTGAAAATTATCCGTCAATTACAGCAAGTTCTGCCAAACTAAAGTTTGGACTCCTGCTAAACTAAAGTTTGGACTCAAGATGGTACCACTCAAACGCTTTCAAGCTAAACGCATTAAAAACTCGTCATTATTTTCAATGAGTTCCGCAATACGCTTGGTTGGAGCGTCAAACTTAACATGAGGATGCGGTATTTCTGGATTAGCCAACTTTGGCGTTTTTTCACTCAAATAGCAATAAGTCATAGCCGAATAGGGCGCGTCTGGCTGCATAGCCCAAATGAGTAACTGCCGTGCGGTAGAACGTGCCGAGGTTAGGCAGAGTAATAACAAACTATTGATTTGAAGTAACCATTTGGCGCGTTCTTCCTTTAACGGAGAACGTTCTAAACCAATTAGCTTAATCGTTTCTTCACCGCGCTGGGTTTTACCAAGGACATTTTCCATTAAAAATTCTATATGTTTTTTAGGATCGTCAGCGCATGGATCAATCAAACAGGGTTCTCCCTCACAATCAGGAAAGTGTCGCCATTTTTTACTATTGCAGCAACCACACGAGGTTAACCAATTATCCCAGTCAAACATCAGCCTTTCAAATTGCGGATTCCCTTTGGGGCGATAATGTTCTACCTGTAAAGCATTCGTGGCTGCCGGTTTTGATTCGCAAAAGGCACATTTATACTGAAAAGCTTGATGAAGTTGCCGAGCATAACTTTGCATTGCTTGACGTTTGCTCACTTTTGACCAAAATTGCGCGGCGGTGATTGGCTGAGTTTGTTGTTCGTCAAGCCACCTAGCCGCCTCTTTATTTAACCCTTCTGGTTTGGTTCCCCGCTTGACTTGAATCATAATAATTCCTTCAGTTCCGCCTGATGCTTATCTACCGCCTTTATAAGTGCTAGAGCAGCCCGACGTTGTTCTGGTTCCTCTATGGCGGGCGGAATCTGATTCACGCGCCACAAGGTTAATCTTTGATATTCTTGCTCATCTGACGGAGACAAGGACCGTGCTTGTTGCCGCGCTTGGTGTAATTGTTGATGACGTTTGAGCCGCGCCTCCACTTCAGGATGATAGGTGGAAGGTAAATCGAATAAATCGGTCAAAATTTGATCAACGCGCCAGGTTTCAACGGCTTCTACATTAGTACGTGGCAGCACACCAAGGCTACCCCGATCTTCTAACACAATATTATCTTCACCATGCTCAGCAACTTGTGCCAGAAAAGGACTATGTGTAGCGACAATAAATTGAATGTTGGGAAATTTGGCGCGAAGCCAATTTCCCTGATGTCGTTGCCATCCTGGATGCGTGTGTGCGTCCAGTTCATCAATTAAAACCACGCCCGGACATTTCATGGGTTCAGGTTCGTCAGGAAAAGCCTTTATTAACCAGTATAACAAATCAATGGCAGTGCTGAGCATACTCCGATAACCATCACTTAAATCCTGAAAGTGGACGGGTGCCTTATCACCAATCTGCAACCAAGCTTCACGCGCATTGAGATGAAGTTGAGTAGGCTGAGGAAATAAATGATCCGCTAAGGCCGCTTTAACCTGCTCTAAGGCTCGCGCTTCTCTGGCTCCACCTTCTCTGGCGGTATTATAAAGCTCAATTAACCAACTTTGAGCAGAAGTCAAAGCCGCATCTTCACGAAACAAGGTGATAAAACGGGCCGACTTGCGTTTGCCATAAAGAATATGATCGGCTTCTCGCCCACCACCACTCAAGCGACGAAATGGCCCATAACCACATCCCAACCAGCCGGTTTGGCCTTCGGCATAAGCGGTTTTAGTTAGAAACTTCATATCGGTTATGAATTGCTCGCGGGCCTCATCTAGGCCAGCCCAAGGGGTAATCGTTGGAATCGTATGGTATTCTAAAAAACTCTCTGGCAAACTGACAGGCTCCTTGCCCGTGACAAGGTAGCGGACTTGATAAGATTTTTTGGGTGGGCCTGAAAGTAAAGTATCGCCTTTAGTCCAGATTAATTCTGCTTCTATTTCACCATAAGCTTGGCCTTGGCGTACCCAACCGTCGGCAACCGGTAACAATTCCCTTAACGCCTCAGGGCCGGCTAAAACAACACCGATTGCTTGCAATAAAGTGCTTTTTCCGAGGCCGTTTTGTCCTAATAAAACCTTCCACAACGGCGTGTCGGTAAAATCTAACGTTAATTCATTGAAACACTTGATATTTTTTAAGACGATTTTTTTAAGGTACATAGTTTCATTGTTTTTAGGTGGGTGTACGGATAATAACTACAGGGATTCGTTAATCGATACGGATTAATAAACAATAACTTATTTGTTTGATAGGCTCAAAGCCAAAACTTATCAAAATAAAATCCGTTATTATAACGAATCCTTGTAGTTATTTGTTTGATAGGTTCAAAGCCAAAACGATACAACTAATTGGTGGATAGTACAACGAGGGGGCCATAACTTAATTTGAAAACACCCAACGTCGGCAAAAGTTTCGCTTCGCTGTACTTTTGCCGACGTAACTATTTTATGGCCCTCAAATCAGATAGTCTAAATAACCGTTAAAAATCCGATGTCTTTAAGACATCGGATTTTTTAAAACGAATAGGGGGCCATAACTTATTTTGAAAACATTCAAAGTATTCTATGGCCCTCAAACCAAATAGTCAAATAACCCTAAAAATATAGGTCAATAACACTTAAGGGCATTGAGCGTAACCCACCGTCGTGAAAATTATCCGTCAATTACAGCAGTCCTGCCAAACTAAAGTTGGCCGACTCCTGATTACGCGGATAAGCGAATTTGTAAGTGTGTACAATTACGCAAGTGCGGATAGTTCAACTATTTATGCGGATAGTTCAACGAATTGTGCGGATAGTACAACGAATTACGCGGATAAGCGAATTTGTAATAATATTCTCAAAAGAAAATCCGTTATTATAACGAATCCTTGTAGTTATTTGTTTGAGAGGATAAAGCGGCCCAAAACTTCTCAAAAGAAAATCCGTTATTATAACGAATCCTTGTAGTTATTTGTTTGATAGGTTCAAAGCCAAAACTTCTCAAAAACAAATCCGTTATTATAACGAATCCTTGTAGTTATTTAAGCGGATAAAGCCCAAAACCTGTCAAGATATAATCCGTTATTATAACGAATCCTTGTAGTTATTTAAGCGGATAAAGCCCAAAACCTGTCAAGATATAATCCGTTATTATAACGAAACGAAGTTCAGCGGAGCTAATCCTTGTAGTTATAGTTATTCAGCCAACAGCAGCAATAGCCAACTATACATGTCCCATAACTTGAACGTCTGATCAGAAGAACCCGACAGCGCGTAGCGGCCGTCTGGGGAAAAGGCCACTGAGTAAACTGCGCTGGTATGTCCTTTCCAAGTTCTGACGGCTTGTCCGCTCAACACGTCCCATAGCTTGAGCGTCTTGTCACCTGAACCCGACAACGCGTAGCGGCCGTCTGGGGAAAAGGCCACTGAGTAAACATGGCTATGTCCTTGGAAAGTTCTGACGGCTTGTCCGCTTGACACGTCCCATAACTTGAGCGTTTTGTCACCTGAACCCGACAGCGCGTAGCGGCCGTCTGGGGAAAAGGCCACTGAGTAAACAGCGCTGGTATGTCCTTGGAAAGTTCTGACGGCTTGTCCGCTTGACACGTCCCATAACTTGAGCGTTTTGTCATTTGAACCCGACAGCGCGTAGCGGCCGTCTGGGGAAAAGGCCACTGACCAAACATAACTGGTATGCCCTTGGGAAGTCCAGAGGGGGTGTGAACTTTGGAAGGCGTGTAAACTTTGGATGGCATCCATTTCCTTGCGGTTGCGCTCCATTTCCTCGCGGTTGCGCTTGACTTCCCGTTGCAATGCCAAATTCGCCTCCGTCAGCTTGAGGACTTGTTCGGCCGACATGCCCAATTGCGTTAGCAGTAATTTGATTTGCACGTCGGTTTTTTTGGCCGATTGATAATGATAGTCCGCTAATTCGGCCGTCGCTTCTAGTCTTTTCAGATAAGCCGCCTTGATTTTGGCATGATCGGCCTTGAGTTGTTCGATCTGCGCCTTGTATTTATCCTCCATCTCTTGCGTAGCGGTTTTGAGTGCCGCCTCGGTTTTGGCATGTTTGGCCTCCAGTTGTTTTAGCCGCGCCTTGTATTTCTCAGCCATGTCTTGCGTAGCGGTTTTGAGTGCCGCATCATATTTGACAATGAGTCGCTCAATATGGGCCGCCCGTTAGTAATATTATAATAAGTCGCATGGGGTTCTCCTTTTAACCGTTGCGCGGATAAGCGAATTTGTAATAATAGAGTACAACGAATTACGCGGATAAGCGAATTTGAAGCGCGACAGGGGGCCATAACCTAATTTGAAAGCATCCAAACTATTTTATGGCCCTCAAATCAGATAGCCTAATTAACCCTAAAAATTATAGGTAAATAACACTTAATGGCATTGAGCGTAACCCACCGTCGTGAAATACAGAGCAGTCCTGCCAAACTAAAGTTTGGACTCCTGCCACAATTCACAATTCACAATTAACACCTTCTCCTTTATTCGTAGAGCAAGATATCACCAATTGCCTGCGCCCACTGAGCAAACTCTGGTACACTAAATATTGTAGGCCCAATTGCACGCTGCATATCAGAAACTAACATAACGCCCATTTCACGAGGTTTAAATTTGCCCGCAAAATTGAGAATATGTCCATAAACTTCCGTAGCAAAGGGGCCATCTTTAGCACGAATGCCTCGTCCAACGAGGGCCGCTGCAATGGCATACTGCAAATCAATCTCATCAGGTATCGGTACATCCTCGCCCCGTAAAATCGCATCTAAATCAGGCATATTGTCCAAATTAGCGATAAACGCATTTAATTCAATCCCAGCCGCTGGCCCTACACAGGCTTGCAAAGTACCCAAAAGTAGTTCGGAATGCTCGCTAAATTTTTGCAACGCGCGGTGCGCGAATTCCCATGAACGGGGTGACGGAAAAGCGACCGGATTGTGGGCTGGATCAAAATCAAAAAGCAATTCCGGGCGAAATCTCAAAAAGGCAATAACTCTTTCATCAACACCGTTTTTATAAGCCCACGCCACCCAATCGTCGAGGTAAACTTCAAAGTCAAAATGAGAAAAGCGGTTTGCTAACGGTGCCGGCATAGTGTAAGTTACACCCCTATCACCTTGACGATTACCGGCCGCGATAATGGCCCACCCGTCAGGCACTTGGTATTCCCCCAAGCGACGATCTAAAATTAATTGATAAGCGGCCGCAGAAACGCTGGGCGGTGCGGAAGTAATTTCATCTAAAAATAAAATACCAGTGGTACCATGACGTTCAACATCTGGCAAAATCGCCGGAATGGCCCATTCGACACGATTACCCACTCGAAACGGAATACCACGTAAATCACTCGGCTCCATTTGCGAAAGGCGAATATCAATCACCGGCGCATTATGCTTTGCCGCGACTTGCGTGACAATTTGGGATTTACCGACACCGGGCGGCCCCCATAACATTACCGGGGTGTGATGGCCTTGGTGTGTACTTAAAAATTCACGATCTAATACAATACTTATTTCAGCAGGACGCATATTAGTTATCAGTTATCAGTTATCAGTTATCAGGAGTCCAAACTTTAGTTTGGCAGTGCCAGAGAATATTTTACAATGCCAAATCAAAACTAGCCGACTCCTGTTACCCATCACTAGAACATTGACAAAGTACCAAATTTGATCACAGAAAACTGATCACAGGTGAAAAAAATGAAAACACACAAAACACTCTTACCGAGCATTCTCACAATCGCTTTATCTTCAAGCGTTTACGCCACAAACGGCTATTTTTCACACGGCTACGGTGCGAAATCGAAATCAATGGCGGGCGCTTGTGTGGCAATGGTATTCGATGCCGCCTGTGGTGCCACCACTAATCCAGCATCGCTTGTGGTGATGGGCAACCGTCTGGATTATGGGTTTGCGTTGTTTATGCCTTCGCGAGGATTTACTGCTAATGAAGATGCCTCGCCAACCTCTATAACGCCCGGCAGTTACGAAGACATCAACGATTGGTTTCTGATCCCTTACTGGAGCTATAACCGCATGTTGGACGAGCGCAATTCCATTGGCGTCTTCGTTGGCACCAATCGGGAAATGAATACGGAGTACGACAGTGCCGTCTTTAGGAATTTTAGCAATCCGTTGGAGCCAAGTACGCTGGCATTTTCGCCAACAGGGATAGATCTAATACAAGTGTCGATGGGGATAACATACTCAAGAAAACTCACAGAGCGACATTCCGTTGGTATTACCCCCCTGTTGGCGGTTCAAGCCATTGAAATCGAAGGCTTGCAACCTTTTAAGCCCTTTTCGCTTTATCCTGACAAGGTGACGAATAATGGCTATGATATCTCTTTTGGGGGTGGTGTGCGAATTGGTTGGTTGGGAAAAATCACCGATAATCTCACTTTGGGCGCATCTTATCAATCCAAATTGTGGATGAGCCCGTTTCAGGAGTATAAAGGCTTGTTACCTGAAAAAGGCCATTTTGACATACCGGCTAACTATAACGTTGGTTTGGCTTTTAAGGCGACACCAAAACTGACTTTGGCTTTTGACTATCAGCGCATTGAATATGGTAGCATCAATACCATGTCTAACGCTTCCGATCTCCTGTTTGTGCCCGGCAAAACATTATTGGGTACAGACGATGGACTCGGTTTTGGTTGGGACGATATGGATATTTTTAAAGTCGGACTACAATGGGAATATAGTCCCAATCTCACACTCCGTGCCGGCTACAGTCGCGCCAATAATCCCTTCCCAAACACGCAAGCTTTGTTTAACGTTCTTACCCCAGTCGTCACCACAAGCCATTACACCTTTGGCTTAAGCACCCCACTTTCAGAACAAGTGGAATTCAACGTCGCATTCACGTATGCCCCCACCGAAAAAATCGACGGCACTCTGAATCCAGGGCAACAAACGGGAACTATAGAAATGGATCAGTACGAAATTATACTGAGTTGGGGAATCAAATTTTAAGACTGGAGTCCAAAACTTCAGCTTTGGCAGTTGGACTCCAAAACTTCAGCTTTGAACAAAGAGTTTTTATTAACGTGAGTTCGACTTTTCAATATCGCGTTTTATCAAACGCCCAAACGCCCAAGGATAAATAACTACAAGGATTGTATATAATAAGGAATTTTATTCTAAGCCTCAAATCACTCAGTCAACTAACTTTTTGAAATACAGCAATGACAAGGGAATAGCTAATTAATGGCGATTTGATTTCAGGCTTTAAGCTTCAATTTTATCGAATTCGTTCATTGCGATTTCCTTTACAATAATAAATCCTTTTAGGGATTTTATTCTAAGCCTCAAAGCACCTCAGTCAACTAACTTTTTGAAATACAGCAATGACAAAAAAATAGTTAATTAATGGCGATTTGATTTCAGGCTTTAAGCTTCAATTTTATCGAATTCGTTCATTGCGATTTCCTTTACAATAAGAAATCCTTTTTTATATACAATCCTTGTAGTTATTGGGCACACGACAAAACTTGAGCATCGAGTAGCTATTCAATCAGCAAATGCTTAATTAAACAACAAGTTGACTGACATGATTTGATGCTCTAAACAAAAATCCCTTATTATATACAATCCTTGTAGTTTTATTATTGATTTATTGAATATTGTAAGCCCAAGGAACACATAACAATGAAATATCATCCGTCCAGATATTGGCTAACTTTCTTGATTTGTCTTACCAGCGCCAGTTTTAACACCGGCTTAGCCGCACCAAAAAGTTCATTAAGTGTTGTATCTGCCACCCATCGACAAATTGACCGAGAATATATTGTCGATGGCGTGGTAGAGGCAATTAATCAAGCCCAAATCGCCGCTCAAACCTCTGGGCAAGTGTTGGTGGTGAACTTTGATGTGGATGATTTTGTTAAAAAAGGCACGGTGTTAGTCCGTCTTAAGAGCATTGAGCAAAAGGCCTCGCTCAATCAAGTGAAAGCGCGAGTAGCAGAGGCCGAAGCGTATCTCAACGCGGCCCGAAAGGGATATAAGCGCGTTAAACAACTGCGTGCCAAAAGAGTTGCCTCAGCAGCAGGCTTGGATAAAGCCTTAGCCGATGTAGAAGCGGCCAGGGCACGACTCAACGCCGCGCGTGCGGATGTTCGTCAGGCGAGTCAAGGCATCGAGTACACCACCATTAAAGCCCCTTATAGCGGGATAGTTCTACAGCGACATATTGAACCGGGTGAAGTTGCTTCACTTGGACAACCGATTATGACGGGCTTTTCGCTTGATGCGTTGCGAGCCGTTGCAACGGTTCCACAGAGCCAGATTGGTGCAATACGTCGATATCGAAAAGCGCAGATTGTTTTGGATAGCAAACCCAAACAACGCCGTTTTAAGGGCGGAAAACTCACCATCGCACCGTATGCGGATGCCCAAACCCATACTTTTAAAGTACGAATAGACTTTCCCAAGAAAGTCAAGGGTGTCTATCCCGGTATGTTTACTAAAGTCGCGTTTGTTGTTGGACAAGAACGGCGTTTGATGGTTCCGGCAAAAACAGTCGTTTATCGTGGTGAAGTCCGAGCCGTGTATATTGTTGACAAAAAGGGGCGGGTATCCATGCGCCAAGTACGTCTTGGCAGGAGATATTCGGACAAGATCGAAATACTCGCTGGCTTAGACAGCGGTGAAAAAATCGCCAAGAATCCGGTGGATGCCACCATTGTGTTGAAAACGCAGCGGAATAAGTAATGAAATAGTACAACGGATGACGGGGATAAACGAATTGGATAGATATCCGTACAAGGATTCTATATAAAAAAGGATTTCTTCGCTTAGACAAGCAAGAGAATGAAGAAATTCTTTGCGGCATGAAATCAAATCGTTCCGAAGAAAGCTATTCAATCAGCAAATGCTTTTGAGAAGATTGACTAACGTGATTTGATACTCGTTTCTAAAATCCTTTATTATATACAATCCTTGTGGTTATTAGATCGATATTCGCATGATTTGGATTGCAAAAAATGACTCAATTACAAGAAGAACCACGTTTAGGCATTTCTGGGCGTGTTGCCAAACAGTTTTTAACGACCGAAATCACGCCGTTACTCGCATTAGTCGGTTTTTTGTTAGGTGTGTTTGCCATTATCGTCACGCCACGCGAAGAGGAGCCTCAAATCAATGTGACATTTGCTAATGTGTTTATTGCTTTTCCGGGGGCTTCTGCTGTCGAAGTTGAACAAATTGTCAGTACGCCCGCAGAACAGAAATTGACGGAAATTAAAGGCGTAAACCATGTTTATTCTGTTTCGCGCCCTGGGTTAGCTATTTTAACTATCGAATTTAAAGTCGGTGAGGATCGTACTGCGGCTGTCGTGCGTTTGTACAATAAGATATTTTCTAATCAAGACTGGCTGCCACGCAATCTCGGTGTCGCACAGCCCTTGATTAAACCTAAAGGCATTGATGATGTGCCGATTGTCACCTTAACTTTGTGGAGTGAGGATGACAGTCAAGGCACTTATGCACTGCAAGAAGTGGCTCATACGGTTGAGGCTGAATTAAAACGGGTGAAAGGCACACGGGATATTTATACTGTCGGCGGCGTTGACAGAGTGGTACATGTTGTACTCGATCCGATCCGTTTAGCCGGTTATGGGGTGGCGATTGATGATTTACGGCGTGCGTTACAGGCCAGTAATTTCACTGATGATACTGGGGCTTTTGTCAAAGATAATTTAGAAGTGCAGGTGCAAGCAGGGACTTTTTTGTCTCGCGTTGATGAGATTGCAGAGTTGGTTGTGGGAATGCACAAAGGCAATCCGGTGTATTTGCATGATGTCGCCACAATTGAGTTGGGGCCTGATCAAGCGGAAAGTTATGCTTGGTTTGGCACGGGGCCGGAGAGTGCTACCAAAGATATTGAAATACAAGGAGAATTTCCGGCCGTTACGGTAGCCATCGCCAAACAGCCAGGCGTTAATGCGGTAGAAGTCGCTAATCAAGTGATTGAGCAATTTGAACAGATGCGCGGGGTGTTTGTACCGGATGGCATCAATGTCACTATTACTCGCGACTATGGCGCAACCGCTGATGCGAAAGCGAAGAAACTGATCGGCAAACTGACGTTTGCCACTGCTTTTGTCGTCTTGTTAGTATTACTGGCGCTCGGTTGGCGCGAGGCGATTATTGTTGGGTTAGCCGTCACAGTGACGCTCGTTATTACGCTATTTGCTTCTTGGGCGTGGGGATTTACGCTGAATCGTGTCTCCTTGTTTGCGCTGATTTTTTCGATTGGTATTTTGGTGGATGATGCGATTGTGGTGGTAGAAAACATTCATCGCCATATCCACTTAGGGGCCAAGAATTTCCTTGAAGCAATTCCTATTGCGGTGGATGAAGTGGGCGGCCCTACCATTCTTGCGACGTTTACGGTGATTGCGGCCTTGTTACCGATGGCCTTTGTTTCTGGTTTAATGGGGCCTTATATGAGTCCTATTCCCATTAATGCCAGTTTTGGCATGGTTATCTCGCTGGTAGTCGCTTTTGTGTTTACGCCTTGGTTAACTTATAAAGTGTTACACCGCGTAGTCGAAAAACGCGCTCATGCTGAAGGACAGGCGCATGCTTCTGAACCAAACAAGACTTTTACTTTCCGCCTGTTTAACTTGTTTATGCGGCCTTTTTTACGCTGGGCCGTATTACGTTGGTTCTTGACGTTGCTCATATTAGGCCTGATTGCCGCTTCCGTGTCATTGGTCGTGTCTAAGGACGTGGTGCTGAAAATGTTGCCTTTTGATAATAAGTCCGAATTTCAAATTGTTGTCGATATGCCAGAAGGCACGAGCGTTGAACAAACGGCGCGGGTGTTGGGTGAATTGGGCCGCTATATTGCCACGGTGCCAGAAGTCAGCGATTATCAAGTTTATGCAGGCGTGGCTTCGCCCATTAATTTCAACGGCTTGGTGCGGCAATATTATTTACGCCAAGGTGCCAACGTGGGTGATATTCAAGTGAATCTCATTGATCACCATGATCGGGAACGAAAAAGCCATGAAGTTGCACTGGCGGTGCGTAAACCCTTACAAGAAATCGGTGAACGTTTAGGCGCGAATGTCAAAGTGGTTGAAGTGCCGCCCGGCCCCCCAGTGCAAGCGCCGTTAGTGGCCGAAATCTATGGGTTAGATTATGAGGCCCAATCACGCATTGCTAAGCAAGTTCAGGAAGTCTTTAAACAGACTCAAGATATTATCGATACTGATGACAGTGTAGAGGCTCCCGCGCCTAAATTGATTGTCCATGTTGATCAGAAAAAGGCGGCCCTATTAGGGGTTTCTCAACAGACAGTGGTAGCCGCTATCAACACGGCTTTAAAAGGAGATAAAAACTGTTTCTTGATTTCTACCTAAATCTGTGCAAAACTGTACAAATGAGTAGAATATATCGCTTATGTCAATTTGCAAAACGAGTTGGTAGATCAATATCAACGCTCAGAAGATGGGATGCTGGGGGTGAATTTGTCGCCAAAAAACATATCAAGGACACAGGTATTATAATGAATCTGATGTCAAACGATTATTGGGTATTAAGACCAATGAGAGAAAAACGGTTGTTGTTTGTCGGGTTTCCAGTCAGAATCAAAAGGATGATTTGAAATCTCAGGTAGCAGCGATGGAACAATTTTGTTTGTCATCAGGTATTGCCGTTGATGAATGGGTGTCTGAGATAGGCGGTGGTATGAATTTTAAAAGAAAAACGTTTTTAAAAATCATGGATGCCATCCAAAATGGCGAGGTATCAAAATTGTTAATTGCTCATAAAGATAGGTTAGTTAGATTTGGTTTTGACTATTTTGAACATTTAGCCATTACAAATGGTTGTGAAATTGTCGTTGTTAATCAAAAATCATTAAGTCCTCAACAAGAAGTCGTAGAAGATTTAATGGCGATTATTCACACCTTTTCTTGCCGCTTGTATGGTTTAAGAAAATATAAGAAAGATATAAAGAAGGCAATTACGGATGATCGTAACTAGAGTTTTAAAAAGCAAAAACCTAAATCGTGGCAAATACGAACAATTAGAAGAACAAGCCAAACGATTAGGTCATGTCCGTTCAGAAGTTTGGCACCGCTATGGTTCAATCAATGGTGTATCTGTCAAAAGCGATAGGACAATCCGTAATCAATGGCTTAAGGAAAAACGTCCGTTTGAGGTGTCCGCGAATGCTTGGAAAGAAACTTTACGGGATGCTTTTGGTGACATTAAAGCAAATCGGGAATCCGCCAAGGAAAAAGTCAGAAAGGTCGTTTATAAACAAGTCTCTGATGAGAAAAAACGTCTTGAACTTTATAAAAAACTAAAGTCTGATAACTGGACTTCTGATGAATATTTAAGGCGTTTGATGCGTAAACATTGGAAACACGGACGTAATCACACGGTGAATCAAATAGTCGTGCGTTCTGATAATTATACGACGTTCCAACTAGGCGGATGTGCTTGGATAAAAATACCCGGTTTACAAAGAGGTAAAAGAATAGCGATCCCATTAAACACAACGGTTGAACCGACCGGCACTTTGCGATTGGTTTTAAAAGACGGTGAAGTTGAGGTTCACTACACAATAGAAGTTGCTGAAACTCAGAATTGTGGTAAAGCAACGATTGGAATAGATAAAGGTTATACTGAAGTTTTTGTTGATTCTGATGGCGGACATTATGGCAAAGGTTTGGGTAAATTACTGACTAAGCACAGCGATAAACTTAAGAGAAAATATCAAGCCAGAAATAAGATTCGGGCGATTGCAAATAAAAAAACTCATAAGAAACAAAATATTATTGAAAATAATTTAGGCCGAAAAAAGCTTAATCGCCAAAATGAGAAAGCTCAATCTCAAATTAAGGACACAAGGACAAAAGGCGTGATAGCAACGGCTTTAGACACGATTTCTCGCCGAAGAGGTTCTTCGGTCATTCTTGTCAATAGCGCGGGAACGATGCAAATGGATAGCCGTCACGGAATCCTTTTAGGAAAACGTCGCGGAGATTCATTTCACGGTTTCGACGGGGTGGTGTTACAAGCTGATGAGAATGCGGCGCAAAACGTTTTAGCAAGACTTCACGATCAGGAGATAGATCGTTGGACACCTTGGCAAAAGGTCAAATCCATCTTGTTAGAACGGACTGAGCGACTACGGTTGGGACTGCTCAACCAGGACTCTAGTTGCAACTCAGAATAGTTGTCAACAGAGAGCGAATTACATATCAATCGTTTTGAGTCGATTTTTAGGAACAGAAGATGTTAGCTATTTGCATGATGCTCATGTGAAATATCCGATTGCGATTCGTTTAGAATTGTCGGTGGCAGATAAGGCGGATATTGACACGCTTAAAAGTATGCGTATTCGCAGTCAAGGCGGTGCGTTAGTGCCTTTATCAGAATTTGTGGAAATCACAGAATCCACGAGAGAACAGCCTATTTATCATAAAGACTTGTTGGCGATAACTTATGTGACAGGCGACATGGCGGGCGACTTAGACAGCCCGTTGTATGGCATGTTTGACATTTACATGGCTTTAACAGAGTTAGTGGTTGAAGGACAATACCAGTTGCAACAATACTTAATCAGCCAACCCGATAATCCTTACCGTTATAGCATCAAATGGGACGGCGAATGGCAAGTCACTTATGAAACGTTTCGTGACATGGGGATTGCTTACGCGGTGGGGATGATTTTGATTTACTTGCTGGTAGTGGCCCAATTTCGCTCATATTTGGTACCTATTATTATTATGGCACCGATTCCGTTGACGATTATCGGCGTATTGCCCGGACATACTTTAATGGGAGCCCAATTTACGGCCACTTCTATGATTGGCATGATTGCGTTAGCGGGGATTATTGTCCGCAACTCGATTTTATTGGTTGACTTTATAAATCAACAAGTTGAAGAAGGCATGCCTTTTCAAGATGCGGTGGTGAACTCTGGGGCTGTTCGCGCTAAACCGATTATATTGACGGGTTTAGCGGCAATGTTAGGTGCCTTATTTATTTTAGATGATCCTATTTTCAGTGGCTTAGCCATTTCGCTGATTTTTGGCATTTTGGTCTCTACCTTATTAACATTGGTAGTTATTCCAGTGATGTACTATGCGTTTATGCACAAACGGTTTGGATGATGAGAATGAGAAATCCGATTTTTCAAAAAAATCGGATTTCTTTACGGATTTATTGGGCTATCAAACATTATTCCGAATCCTACCACCCGCTTGCCCACCTACAAAAACTTGCTCTTCCCTTAATGGAACAACTTTTTTCATAACCAGTTGATAGTGTTTATTAGCTTCTCGACAAACCGAGATAGCGACCTTATGATGCGGCGTGGGTTGTAGCAACCAAAATTGCCACCGACTTGGATCATCACGCAATTTAGCATCAAAAGAAATGCGTAGCGGCTCATGTTCTGAAATATGGAAAGTAAACAGTTCCAGCGGCAACGATAGCCCCATACCACGCGCTTTAATATAAGATTCTTTCAGAGTCCAATAATCAAAAAAACGGGCCCGTCTCTCTTTTTCTGCGACGGCATACAAATCTTTCACTTCTTGAGGAGAAAAAAATCTATCGGCAATGTCCACACTAGCCCCTTTTCGAGCCAGGTATTCAACATCTACCCCAATATCCTGTTTCAAAACCACACCACAAATAATGAGCTTCTCCGTATGCGACAGATTAAAGCGAAGCGGTGGCATTCCTTCAGAAGCCATAATCTCAGGCTTACCATAATCATTTTTAGAAAAGCGCCAATCGCCGGGTTCGATGTTGGTATAGCGAGACAACGTTGTCCTCACTAAGGCTCGCGTCACAAGATACTGGTGTCGATGCTTAGCAAAACGAAAACGTTGCTGCTGCGCCCGCTCTTCTGGAGTCATCAGCTTTTCATAAGCCGAGAGAAGCTCAACATTTTGTATTTCATCAGAAAAAGCGAACCATAAATGAATTTCATCAGAGTTAAGTTTTAACATGGGCTGTCTCTAATCTGTGATCAGTTATCAGTTATCAGTCGTCTAAACGTTTGCCAAACTAAAGTTTGGACTCCAGTTTGGACTCCGACTGCCAAACTAAAGTTTGGACTCCTTCCGGTTTGGACTCCTGTCAAACTAAAGTTTGTTTTACTTTTAAAAGTGCCAATAAGGCCCAGCATCTTTTGCGGGCATTATATTTGGCGCGGGTAAAATTTGGCGAAGATAGGCTTGAATTCCTTTGCTTTGATTCCAGTTTCTTGGGTATCCCAAAGAAACTTCTTCAAAACGGACACCATCTCGATAATCGGTGGCACGGATATGCAAATGACCAGAAACCACCACCGAGACATTAAAGCGACGATGCCAATTTTCAGTACGCCGCGTACCACACCAAATGGAAAAACGAGGAATTTTGACCAATCGGACTAAATCTTCTCGCAAAGGATAGTGGTTAATCAAAACCAGCGGCGTGTCTGAAGGTATTTTACGCAATCTTTGCTCGGAATAGTCACACCGCGCAAAACACCAAGCTTGTCGAGAAGGATAGGGTGTTGGAGCGAGGTAATATTCATCAGTACACATAATGCCCGTCTCGGCAGCCCAGGCGACGGCCGAATTGAGCGAGATGTCAGCCGGCCGAAAACTATAGTCATACAAAATAAAAAGCGGCGCAAGAATATGGTCTCCACCTTCACCCTGCCATAATGGATAAGGGTCTTCTGGCGTTAAAACGCCAAAGTCACGGCAAACTGAAACCTGTTTTTGATACTTTTCTTCTCCCTGTTCTTTTATACCACCAACGCCTGTCCATAGATCATGATTGCCCGGCACCCATAACACTTGGGCAAAGCGTTTTGTTAAATGGGATAAGGCTAAGCGTAAATGTTTTATGTTACTGCAAGTATCTCCAGCAAGGATTAACCAGTCTTCTGGAAAAGCGGGCAAAGCTTCAAGGGCCTGCGAGTTGATTTTATGATCTATATGTAAGTCACTGATAGCGTAGAGTTTCATAGTGAATGATTGGTGCTAAAACGTCATGAATTTCAGGCTTGCCAAACTAAAGTTTGGACTCCTGTCCAGCTTTTTGATCGTTATAAAAAATTGAACTCATCATTAAAATAATTAATAGTTAATTAAGAATTATTAAGAATTAATCAGTAATTTGGTGGCGTTCCCCAGTTTTACAACTAATTTTTATCCACTATAAGTAGTATGTTATTAAAAATAATAAATTTTTAACCGGTTCTATAGATTTTATAATAATTATTTAGTCCTCTTTAGGGGACGAAAGCTTATCTAAAAACGCAGTCATTTCCGCGAGCGAGATAACGGTTTTAGTTGTTGGCGGTTTTGAAATGATTTTTCTGAAATTCTATAGTGAGCCGTCAATGACGGACTCACTTTGCTGAGTTTTAATAATTAATAATTAATTGTCAACAGCCAATTATTTAGGGGGAATTTAAACTTTTTCCATCACACAAAACAAGGCCTTTGGAAAGTCTTCATGCGTTCCATGAAAGACACTTTGGGAAATGGAGTGAATTTTGAATTGGGAAGCAAAGTAACTGGTTATCTCTTCGGGCGTAAAACGATAAGGCCCTTCTTCCCTTGTCTCTAAATGGCTAAAGCATTTCAGGAACAAATAGCCTTTGGGTTCAATGAGATTGTACACCGCCTTGATAAAATCTTGTCTCTGTTCCGAGTGCATGGTATGAAAGCAGCCGCGATCAAGGACGAGATTGAACGTTTTATCAAGTTGAGTGTTGAGAATGTCATCTTTGATAAAGTCAACTTGACAATCCATTTCTTGGCTTCTTAGCAATGCTTTCTCAATTGCTGTTTCTGATATATCGGTGGCGGTGACCGTAAACCCCATTTTAGCTAAGGCGATTGCCTGCGTTCCCGGGCCGGTGCCAATATCTAAAATATGACCGGCGGTTATGTTCCATTGAGTTAAGGCCTTGGCAAAATCATGGTCAATTTCCTCATAAAACCAAGGCAATTTTTCCACCGGTTCCTTCTGGTAGAGTTCTTCCCAATCAGGGATTTCTCGTTTTTCAGTCATGGCTTTTTCCGTTCTATAATGTATGTTAACAAAGCTTGTCCCCCCCCAGGTTCCACCTCAATGCCATATCGTGTCGGGCAACCACAAGTAGGGCAACCACAAGTAGGGAGGGCAACCACAAGTAGGGCAACCACAAGTAGGGCAACCACAAGTAGGGCAACCACAAGTAGGGCAACCACAAGTAGGGCAACCACAAGTAGGGCAACCACAAGGGATTGCCCCTACAAACCGTCATGTAATGTAGGGGCAATCCTTTATGGTTGCCCTCACCCAAAAGCGGTACGATATGGCATTGAGGTGTAACCTGGGGCTATTCACTGAGTTACAGCCAGTTTCCAATCAACAGAAACGGTGACCAATACGCCGGATGTCGAAACTTTTTATGCGCGATCAGTTTTTTCTGCGCGGCTTGGAGCGCCTGAGCCTTGGAAAAATCGGGATTGTTGATGAGTTGTTGGTAAAATTCGCTCATCAGTTTAGAGGTTGCTTCATCTACCACAAACCATAAGCTTGCTAAAGCACTTTTCGCGCCCGCTTTGATGGCGACACCGGCCAGTCCCAGTGCGGCCCGTTCATCTCCTACCGCTGTCTGGCAAGCACTTAGGGTGAGTAATTCAACTGAGTAGTTTAACTCATTGAATTTCAGATAATTTTCGAGTATATCCATCGTCAGCTTGTCGTCGTAAGCCAGCAGAAAGGTATCTTTTGGATCACGTTGAAATTGACCATGCGACGCAACATGCACAATTGAGTAGGGCCTTTTTTGCAGCGCTTCGCCGACACCCTCAAGCGTAAACTGAGAGTTAAGTAATACCTTGCTGTTGTCAAACAGTGACTTGATACTCTGAATTTCTTCCGTGACATTGGTGAGTGCATTAAATTTATTTGCGTGTGCCACTTTGACAGACAAACCATTGAGCAGAATACTGATATTCTGCCTAGACAGAGGACGCGGATCGGTCAGATTGAAACCGGGGGTGGTGGCTATAGCAAAGTCTTCAATTAAAAACCGCTTTTTACGTTTGTTAAATAAGGCCGCCAGCGGCACAGTGCGTAGGGGGCCATCGGGTACAATCACCAGCGTGTCAATGTCTTGTGTTGTCAAAACGGCAGAAAGCGGTGCGATTAGCCAGTCATAAAGCTTTCGTGCTTGGATAATGAACTTATTTTTATGACGTGTTTGCAGATTGGCACGAAATTGATGCACTGTCCGCCCCAACGTGTCAGCGCCAACGGGCACCACTTCTTGATAGATGCCATCAGGCCGTCCTGATTAAAGGTGAAAGCGCCGCGATAACCTCTAACACGGGTGGCTCTGGTTCGGGGGGCGCGATTGAAGTTTCAGCACCGATTGTGACAATAACGACCGGTGGAAGCATTCAAGCGGTGGCTGGGCATGATGGAACGGCTATCACGGGTGGCTCAGGAACCGGCGGCCTTATGAAAATTCAAGCGCGTCAACTCCAACTGACTGAAAAGGGTTACATCATAACGAATAGTCTTGGTGAGGGCGATGCTGGCAGTATCGTACTGATTTTAGCAGAGACATTACAAGTGCGAGGAGCGGGTTCAGGAATAACGGCTAGCACTCAGGGTTCTGGACAAGGTGGCAATCTGGAAATCCAAGCCCGTCAACTCCAAGTGACTGAAAAGGGTTTCATCATAACAAACAGTCTTGGTGAGGGTGATGCTGGCAGTCTCGTACTGATTTTAGCAGAGACACTACAAGTGCGAGGGGATGGTTCAGCAATAGTGGCTAGCACTCATGGTTCTGGACAAGGTGGCAATCTGGAAATCCAAGCCCGTCAACTCCAATTGACTGAAAGGAGTAGTCTCTCAGCGAGCAGTTTTGGTGAGGGCGATGCTGGCAGTCTTGTAGTGATTTTAGGAGAGACATTACAAGTGCGAGGGGATTCAAGAATAATTGCTAGTACTCAGGGTTCTGGACAAGGCGGCAATGTGGAAATCCAAGCCCGTCAACTCGAACTGACTGAAGGGGGTGGTATTTCGACCAGTAGCGTGGGCCAAGGCAATGCGGGTAATCTTGTCCTCGTTTTAGGAGAGACGCTACAAATGCAGGACGGTTCTATACGAACCTCAGCCACCAGTGCCGATGGTGGCAATATCGAAATCACCGTCCCCAATTACTTCTATCTGATCGACAGCGAAATCACCACCAGTGTGGGCAGTGGAGAAGGCGGTGGCGGCAATATGACGCTTCAACCGGAATTTATCGTGTTAGATGGCAGTCAAATTATTGCCCAAGCCTACGGTGGCCCCGGTGGCAATATCAACATCACCACGACCGGGATTTATAACTTTACTGGAGAGCCGGTAGAGGAGGTCATCAATGCTTCGTCAAAATACGGTGTTGATGGGATAGTTGTCGTTAATTCGCCCGATAAGAATGTCTTTGAAGACATAGTGATATTGCCGGCGGCTTTTTTTGATGCAAGTACACTGCTTGAAAGTCCTTGCGAGGCAGTCGTTGAAAACAAAAGCCAATTGGTGGTTATTCCTTATGTAGGAAGGCGCTCCTCTCCCTCCGATTGGAAAGCCAGCAATTTACCCGGCCGATTTTTTGACAAACCGGCTCAAACGAGCCGCGCTAAGGGCCGTCAAACCGGCGGCTATGTCGAGAAAACGCCCGGAAAAGTGTCGGTGAAACCTGTTATTATGTTGGCAAGCGGCTGCAAAAGGGAAGGCAAAGTTGCCAATCAAGACGTAGTACCACCGCAGTTGTTTTAAAAGGTGGGGAACAACGCCGTTCGTTTGTAGTTTGTAGTAGGCGATTTATCGCCTCTTTTCAACAAAGCATCTAATTCGTTTATCCGCGTAATTCGTTGTACTATCCGCCGGTTGATGGTTGGTTCTGAGTTGAACTTGAGAGAAATCCGCAGAAATCAGATTTTTTTAAAAATCGGATTTCTTGGTAGTAACCAGTCCACCTTGGTAGATTTATTCGTTCATTCGTTTATCCGCGTAATTCGTTGTACTCGCGTAATTCGTTGTACTATCCGCAGGTTGATGGTTTGTTCGCCGTTGAACACCACCCGTAGAAATCGGGAGAAATCCGATTTTTTGGAAAAATAGGATTTCTTTGCCGGACAAGATTTCAAGGCTTATCACCCACATTGCAGCACTACCGCATATTTAATGTCATTGGTTGTTTTTGGATAAAGCCGCTAAGTCATTGGGGGAAAGGCCCGTGTATTTCATAATGGTGGTGGAATCGAGGCCATCGGCTAACATTTTGCAGGCGGTTTCGATGGCTTGGTTTTGTTCACCCTTTTCATAAGCGACTTCAGCGCGTTGTTCGGCCGCGTGGGCGCGTTGGGCCTCAGCTTGGGCGCGTTGAGCTTCGATTTCTTCCGGAAGTAACAGTAAATTCCCTTTGATGGTGGCCCAACGTAGCCACACCGCCTCCACGTTTTTGTAACTCCCACGCCAAAGTACGAGGGTTAATCCCAATTGTTGACTTGTAAAACCTTCATTTTTCAACGGCAATTCTTCATAAACTCCCCCGTTTAGTCTAAAGCCCTTCCAATCGGAAGGATTAAACGGATCAAACCAAAAATACTCGGCCACTTTCAGTTGGTTTTGGTAAATCTGTTTTTTTCGACTCTTATCTTCATTGGCGGTGCTTTCAGATAACAACTCAATCACAACATCAGGGCTTTTGCCCTCTTCCCAAACCACCCAACTTTTACGTTCTTCATTGGACACGCCAACGGTGACAAACACATCAGGGCCTTTAAAATCCTGATTTTTGAGCTGTTTTAAACTAAAATACACAAACATGTTACCGCCAACATAACCACGCTCGCCCAACCAAGGCTCTAGCGAATAAACCAGTAAATCCATTTGCTTTTTGTGTCGTTCAGTTTCCATCGGTACTCCGTCATCACAAGGTAAGTCATTTTGGGTTGGAAGTAAAGGTACCTGGGTGGAATTCTGTTCAATGAACCCAATACGTTGCCTCATTTTCGATTGAGTTACCTTCGGATATTCACCGGGTAAATTGTATGTGGAGGGCAAAGTTTTTTTAGGCCCAAATGGTGGCTCCCTTTGGGGGATATCCGTTTTTTCTAGTAGAGCCGGCATCATAATTCTCCCATTTAAAAGGTTATTTATTGATAAATAAGGATAAATCCGATTTTTTAAAAAATAGGATTTCTTGGTAGTGCCGTTGTACCCGCAGGTTGATGGTTTGTTCACTGTTAAACACCACCATCCCATTTTCGAGGCGGTAGCCAAAGAATACTCGTATCTGGCCTTCAATCAGTCCACCTTGGTAGATTTCTACCGGCATCTTGGCGGCCAGTGTGGTGTCAGAAAGTGCGGCCACGAGTTTTTGTGGATCGCCATCCCACAGCAGCGGTAATTTTTGGTTGTCCAGCATAAAGAACAGTTCACCGGTCGATTCCTCTCCAGCCAGGGTTAATCCAGCTACCACCAGAATCTCGGCTTTTTGGTCAACATGAGCGGCATCAACGTCGATTTGGCCCAGAATCTTGACCAATTGGGTTGGTGACAGAGTGAGCGTACTCTGATTGTCTTGCTCATTGACTGAGGCACCGCCGGAAAAGGCCGTCGTCAGTGGTGGACAGTCGTCATTTGGACAGAAGGCGGCAGTACCTTGGCCTAAACTGGGCAACTCGTTGTCCAATCCGATTCGCACGATGATAGGCTGCTCGCCGTTGAAGACGATCTGGCCGTCTTGGAGGCGGTAACCAAAGTATATCCACAAGTGCGCTTTCTGGGTACTTAGCACGCCTTGGTACAGGGCTACCGGTTGGTTTTCGGTCAATGTCACTTCTTGATAAGCGGCTACCAGTGCAGCGATATTGATATCGCCGTCCTTCAGGAATGCCCATTCCTGCAACTGAAGCTCTGGATCAACCATTAAGAATTGATCCGTCTGTGACTCTTCCAAAGGCAGAGAATAGATAACGACCAACAAATCGGCCTTTTGGCCTACATGGGCTGCATCTACGTCCATCTCGCCTCGGACTAAAACAGGTTGAGACGGTGAGATTGACAGGGTTGCCTGATAATCAGGGCCGGCCTCTCTGGTACTGCCACCTCTAAAGAGGGTTGTCACCGAACAAGCCTCGTTTGGACAACCCATCGCGAGGCCTTGCCCTAAGGTTGCTAATGGATCGCCTTCATTGTCCACAATCACTAACTGAGCTTGTGCTGGGCTACCCAATTCAGCTTCGCCAGTGGCGAAGAGTTTGAGATACACCGTTTCGGCCGGTTCTAGCTCGTCGTCATCTAGGAGCGTGACTGTTACAGGCTTGGGTTCGCTGTCGCCATCAGCCCAAGTTAAGGTGCCGCTGGCATTGGTGTAGTCACTGCCAATCGTTGCACTCCCTTCGGCCGTCGCCAAGTATTCCACCGACACGGAACCAGAACTTCCGCCGCGGCGAGTCACTCTAATCTTATTCAATTCGCCCTCGTTTTCTTTGACGAGATAGGTTGGGGCCGAAAACTGTAGTACACCGGCCGGTGAAACCGGCACTGCCGTATCATTGTCGGTGATGGACAACGCCGCCGTTGTCTGGTTACCCAAAGTCGCACCGCCCGTCGGATTGCTCAGCGTGAATTTGACGGTTTCAGTTTTTTCGACCTCATTGTCATCAATGAGCTTGAGGTTTAATGACTTGGCACTCGTGTCACCTTGGGGCCATGTTAGCGTACCACTGGTACCCGTGTAGTCCTGATTCGGCTTCGCACTTCCTTCGACCGTTGCTAGGTATTCCACGGTGACAGAACCATCGCTTCCTCCGGTACGAGTAACCGTGATGTTAGTCAATTCGCCGTCTGATTCGTTGGCCGAGTAGGTGGTCGCCGCAAATTGCAGTACGCCCGGCTGAGATTCAGGTGTTGTGGTATCAGGCGGTGTCACTGGCGTTGAGAAATCGTTATCGGCCAGAGTCACGGTGGTATAAGCGACGTTGCCCAACGTCGCACCACCACTCGGATTGCTCAGGCTAAAGAGGATGATTTCGGTTCCTTCAACTTGACTATCATTAATAATATTAAGGGTTAATGACTTAGCCGTCATGTCACCGGCAGCCCAAGTCAACGTGCCTTGGCGGCCAGTATAGTCACTGTCT
This sequence comes from Candidatus Parabeggiatoa sp. nov. 2, assembly GCA_002085445.1. Classification (GTDB taxonomy): domain Bacteria; phylum Pseudomonadota; class Gammaproteobacteria; order Beggiatoales; family Beggiatoaceae; genus Parabeggiatoa. The sequence continues at coordinate 26,448 of NBMI01000066.1, read as the reverse complement.
ACGGTGGCGGTGCTGGAATTGGTGGTGTTGTAATCCACCGTGACTTGTCCATCACTACCGCCGGTGCGAATGACGGTGAGATTCAGTTCGCCGTCTGATTCGTTGGCGGTGTAGGTGGCTTCGGCAAATTGTAAGACACCTGGCTTCAGAACGGGTGGGGCCGTCTCATTATCAATAATAGACAACGTTGCCTGAGCCGGATTACCCAAAGTAGCACCGCCCGTAGAATTGTTCAGGGTGAATTGAATCGTTTCGGTCGGTTCATGAGCAGAATCATCAATGAGCGTGATTGGCAATGGTTTGGGACTACTGTCAGCGGAGGGCCATGTCAACGTTCCACTCCCACCCGTATAGTCACTGTTCACCAAAGCCGTGCTCCCACCCGTTGCCAAGTATTGCACCGTGACTTCGCCATCACTTCCACCCAAACGAGTCACGGTAAGGCTCAATTCGCCGTCGCCTTCGCCGGCCGTATACGTGGATTCGGCAAATTGCAACGTGCCGGCTGTTGCTGCTACGTCATTGTCGGTAATGGACAAGGTTGCCTGAGCCGGACTACCCAAGGTGGCACCGCCGGTCGTGTTATTCAGGGTGAATTTGACGGTTTCGGTTTGTTCAACCTCATGATCATCTGTTAGGGTGATCTTTATCACCTGAGCCGTGGTATCAGCAGCCGGCCATGTTAACGTTCCACTCCCACCGATATAATCATTACCAGCCGTCGCGGTGCTTCCGCCCGTCGCCAAGTATTGTACCGAGACAGCACCATCACTTCCGCCCGTGCGAGTCACAGTGAGGCTCAACTCGCCGTCGCCTTCACCGGCCGTATAAGTTGGTTCGCTGAATTGCAACGTGCCCGGTTGCAGTGGCACATCATTGTCGGTAATAGACAACGTTGCTTGAGTTTGGCTACCCAAGGTAGCATCACCAGTCGCCTCGATCAATCTCAAATTCAGGGTTTCAACGGTTTCCACTTCGGTATCATCAATCAGTTGGAGATTCAAAGACTTAGGCGTGTCATCACCGGAGGCCCAAGTCAACGTCCCACTTTCACCCAAGTAGTCAGTTCCTACCGTGGCCGTCCCATTGGCGAGATATTGTACCGAGACTTCGCCATATCGGCCTTCGGTACGAGTAACCGTCAAGTTCAGTGTGCTGTCGCCTTCATTGGCCGTCACCGTCTGGGCTGAGAATTGCAGTACACCTGGTTTGGGTTGGTCGTTTTCCACAAGAGTCACCGATAACTGGCTTATGGTTCCTAGCGTGGCCCCACCCGTGGGATTGTAAACTGTCAAGGTGAAGGTTTCATCGCCTTCATACTCTTGATCATCCGTGAGAGGTAGATTAATCTGTTTGGCCCCTTCGTCGTAGGCACTCCAAGTCAAGATGCCGCTTTGGGTAACATAGTCACTCCCAGCGGTCGCGCTACCGTCGGCGGTGGCATAGCTCACCGAGACTTGAGCGTCGCTGCCTCCCACACGTTTTACCAAGATAGGCACCGTGCCTTGATTTTCTCCAACACGGTAAAAGTCCACCGCAAATTGCAGTTGCCCATAATTGAGAATAGAATTGGTGGGCGTAAGAGCCACGGTGGTGTTGACCGAACCGGTGCGGGTATCCACCTGAAATTCTTGTGAGTTATATCCATCCGCTTGGACATTGACTGTGTAAAGACCACTCTCAATTTGCGTCAGGGTATTGCCTTGGTCTTGAACATAAGCGGCCGGCTCAACGATTGTCTCATTTTGGAAATACTCAATTTCGACATTGGACACCGGTTGAGAGTCGGTCTGATTCTCAACGCTTAGGTTCACAATAGAAGGCGGCTTATTGGTGTTATTGGTGGTAAACGAAAACACCGAACGACTCGCGGTTATCGCACCAAAGGGATCAACCGCTTCGACTTTCCAATAGTAAGTGGTAGTGTCTTTTAAGCCCGATGTGCCATCTGTCATCACCGCCGTTTGGTCAAGGTAAATCATGGACGTGGTGAGTTCTTCTTGCTTGTAAGCGACCGTACTGAAGTCTTCCTTTTCCGACAGAATCAGGTTGTAAGTCACCGCCTGACTTTCTGGCTCGGTAGTGGTTTCCCAATCAAACAGCAAGACGGTTTTTGGTTCGCTGTCGTTGGCTGGTAAGCGCAAATCAAAGGCATCGGGCGGCGTATTAGTTTGTTTGTTCTTGTAGATCACCGAGCGTTTGAGGGTCGAAATATCCTTGGTTTGGGTATCGCGCACGAAATAAAAGGCTTCGTATTTGCCCGGCTCAGTGAAATCGTCAGTGTAGGTGGCACAACGGTTGGTTTGGCCGTCGCAACCCATAAACACTCGCTGTAAGTCGGGAATTTCGAGTTGTTCGCTTTGTTCGGCAGCGGTTGAACTGAGTTGGATCGACGGTGGCCGAATGTCTACCACGGCCGTTGAGACGCGGTTGGCATCGTTGACTAAAGCCGTCAGTGTGGCCGCTTCGTCGTCCGCCTTTAAATAGAGGGTGTTGCTGACACTCAGAATCTCGGCCGGGTTGCCGGCCGCATTGGTGTCATAGTTGAGGCCGACTCCTAATAACACCTCGGCCGCTTTGAGGCCATCGCCGTCAGTGGCGAGGCTATTACTACCCTTGCCATCCCCATTGTCGTCGAGCAGCGGGTGTTGAACCGCTTCATCGTGAAAACGGTTGGTGGTGTTGGTTGAACCATCGCCACGCCGAGTCAACAGTTCGGTGCGTTCGGTGGCCCATTCAAACGCGGCCTTGACGTTGTCACCTTTGCCTAAGCGCCAAAAGAATTCTTCCATGAAGTATTCTCCGCTACGAATGCCGTCCGGTTCTTCGGGGCCTTTGTAGGATTCTTCCGACGCGGTGGCACTGGTGATGATAATGCGGCCTTCCCCAGAGAGTTCGGGGATAAAACTGCCAGAATAACAAGCACCTATAATGATAAGACGCCGTTTGGCTAACGCATTGGCCGACAGGCCGTCCTCTAGGTTATCCATCCAACCGGCTAAGTCGGTGGGTGTAATCACATCGTCAAACGCATCGTTATTGCCGTTATAAATGTGAAAGCTGCCGTCGCTGCCACCGTGATCAATCATGATGACATAGAACGGGGCCGGGTTACTAGAAAAACGACCTTTAAGTCCTTTGAGTTCATCATCAGTAAAGGCCGCGGCAATATCGGATTTCAGCGGTAAGCCGTCTACGCCTTCTTGGGCAGTGTTGTAGTTGAAGTACTTGATATTGTCGTCTTCAAAACCACGTTCTTTGAGCTTTAAGTAAATGCGGTGAATGGTTTTGTTGTGGGCCGCTAAGCCTTCTTCATTGGCAATTTTGCCTTGGACAAGGATGGCATAGCCGGCCGAGGCCCCGACTAGCACCGCTTCTTGTGCTGATTCTGCGCCGATGAGTTGGTTGGAGCCGGCAAAAGTCGCTTGGAAACCATAAGCCCCTTCTTGTGTGAAGCCGGTCAATTCGGTGAAGAAGAATTGGCCGGTTTGGTTGGTGGTGGTCGTTTCTTGGCGCGTGCTGCTGTTGTCTGGGGCCGTAATCGTCAGCACAATCTCCTTGCCGGATAAGTCTTCATCCGTTGACGGGTAACGGTTGAGCTTTCCAACAATATCAAGCGTATCGTTGTTGATAATCGTGGCCGCGCCGCTTTCCAGATCAAGCTCGCTAAAAGCTTTGCCAATACCAACGGTGATACTTTGTTCTTCACTGAAATTTTCCAGTTGGTCAACCGCACGGGCCGTGATCGTGTAATCGCCTGGCGAGAAAGAAATACCACTGGTATCAAAAGTCCAGTTATTAGTGCCGGTGGCCTTCACCCAAGTTGGTTCCAAGAGCGAACTCCCATCTTCGGCAATATACATGCTACCATTGGTGATTTGAAGTTCAACGTAATCCAGGCCGATGCCACCGCTGCTGTCAGCCGCGGTGCCTTGGATGGCGGCAAGGCTGGCTAATTCATTCTGATCTTCGGGCATCGTGAGGGTGACTGTCGGGGCTTGTGTATCAATCAAGTACGTTTCCGTGCTGACATTGCTTGCAACCCCATCAGTCACCGAGATAAATTTAAGGATTGTGGTGGTATCCGCCTCGATGGCAATGGGGTTATCATACTGCGCCCCGGAAGTGGTTGGCGTGGTTCCATCTAAGGTGTAATAAAACCCATCACAGTGCGTACACTTGAGATAAACGGGTGGCACAAAGTTATAGTTCCCCCCGCGTGGTAAAGCATGGCTAATAGAAATGTCTTCGTAGTGCTGGAGGGTTCCATCTTTCTCTCCAATGATGGCATCTAAATGGCCGTCATTGTCAATATCCGCCAAAAATGGAACGCTATGCTCCCCGATTTTTATACCCTCAAAAGGATTGGCTACGCCCATTCTTTCTACAAACGTTGGGCTGTTGGCGGTACCGGTGTTCTCAAAGTAATTAATGATGCTGTGCAATTGTCCAAGGACGGCATCAAAATCGCCATCCTTGTCCATATCCACAAAAAACACAGTACTGGTCTCTCCAACATCCACCTGATTAAAAAAGTTATCGGCCCCATTTTGCGCCACAAAAACAGGGCTTTTTGCAGTACCGTCGTTTCTATAGTAATACACTTGACCATCAGCGGCCCCAAAAAACGCATCCCAATCGCCATCTTGGTCAATATCAACCAAAGTGGGTTGACTGACGCCATTGCTTCCAAAATTGACTTCATTAAGAGGATTAGCGGTACCGGTTTGCTCCTCAAACGTTGGACTGGTTGCGGTACCGATGTTTTGATAGTATTTGACCGTACCCTCCCTATTTCCAATAAAGGCATCTGAATCTCCATCCGCATCGATGTCAACCAACGTGGGAGATATATTATGATATGCAGCCATGTCCTTAAAAGGATTGGCTTCACCCGTTTGTTCCTCAAAGACTGGACGGTTGACCGTGCCTATATTTTTATAGTAATTAATCGGGCCTTGTTCTTCGCCAACGAAGGCATCCAAATCGCCATCTTGGTCAATGTCAACCAAAAAGGGCACACTTCGGTTGCCAACATTAATACCTTTAAAAACCCGTTCTTGATTGATAAAGCGGTGCCCGGTGACGGGCGCGATATTTTCATAGTAATTGATAACGCCATTCTGTTCTCCGATGACAGCGTCCCAATCACCATCCTTATCCCAGTCAACCAACGTGGGTGCGCTTTGTTCTCCTACATCTACATTGGCAAACGGATTCACTTGTGATATAAATTCAGGTTGCCGGGCCGTCCCGACGTTTTCATAGTAATGGATAAAGCCCTGGTTTTCTCCAATGACAGCATCTAAATCGCCATCATGGTCAATATCAATCAAAGCCGGATGGCTTTTATCGCCAACATCTACGCCGTTAAAAGGATTGGCCGCACCAGTTCGTTTTACAAAACGGGGGCTATTGGCCGTACCGCTATTTTCATAGTAAGAAATGATGCCTTCGTTCTCTCCAATGAACGCATCAAAATCACCATCTTGGTCAATATCAACGAAAGTCGGTGTACTATAGGCCCCCACCTCCACGCTATCAAAAGGATTGGTTGAGTCTATTTGGTTCTCAAAATGGGGCTGACTTAAGGTACCGGTATTTTTGTGGAAAGCAATGCTGTTGGAGCGGTGACTGCCTAAAAACACATCTAAATCCCCATCGCTGTCAATATCAACCAAAGCGGGACTGCTGTTATTACCACTATACACAGTCTGAAAAGGATTGGCATCCCCCGTTTTCGCCACCAAAGCAGTCCCGGTGTTTTCATAGTATTTGAGACTGCCCTCCTCTTCTTCTCCAATGACGGCATCTAAATCGCCATCATTGTCAATATCTGCCAAAGCTGGAATGCTATTCATGCCTACGTTTACGTCATCGAAGGGATTATTGGTGCTACTGCGTTTCCAAAATAAGGCCACACTGGGTGCCCGGTTTAAAATAATTGTTAAGTCAAAAGGCGGCAAACTCACGGTTTGTGAACCGTCTGAAACATTGATTTCGATATTGCGGGTTGTAGTCCCTAAATCGTCGAAGGTTGGTGTGCCTGTGAGTGCGCCAATTTGGGTGTCAAAGCTGGCCCAGGTTGGCTTCTGGTTAATAGAAAATACGAGGATATCGCCATCGGTATCATTAGCAACCGGCGTGAAACTATAAAAAGAGCCGGGCTCTGCCTCGGCGGCCGGTGCGCCAGTGATGTTTGGGGTACTGGGTTCTACCACCGTTAAATCTAACGTGGTCAATTTGACGGTTGTTGAACCGTTGTCAACATGAATTTCAATCGTGTTGGTTGTCCCTATATCGCTATTGGTTGGTGTCCCCGTCAAGGTACCGGTGTTGCTGTCAAAACTGGCCCAACTGGGTGGGTTCGTGATGGAAAACGTTAAATTGTTGCCCTCTATTTCATTGTGAGTGGGCGTAAAACGGTAAGTTTTACCGACTTTTGTCGTGGTTTGGCATGTGTATGGATAAGAATCAGAGGGATATTCATACGCACCCATATCGACGCGGGCCGTGCCATCACAGTTGCCATCCGACAGACGTACATGGCCTTTTAAGTCAGTCGAGACGGAGACGACGGCATTATTCCCGGCTTCAATGGCCGGGGAACCGACATTTAGACGCAAATCGTCATTTTGGGCATCAACAAATAATGGATTCGCATCAAGATTACCTCCGCCACAATTGGCCCCTGCTATTTGAGAGCAACCGCCTGGTATTAAACTATAATTGATGCTTATCGTACTATCATCATTAGTAATCGCCTCAACTGATGATTTATTCGACAAGATAACATTATTCATGGTGATGCTGCTGCCCCCGTCGTTGTATAACTCTTTACCGCTCTGAGCAATGTTGTCGTAAAAAGTGACATTGGTCAAGGCTGGGCTACTGTTATCCGTGTTGTACATCCCGCCACCTGATGAGGCCGAGTTGCCGTTGAAGGTGACGTTGGTTAAGGTGGGGCTGCTGTTATTATTGGACATTCCACCGCCGCTTCCAGCCAAGTTATTGCTGAAGGTGACGTTGGTTAAGGTGGGGCTGCTCTTGTCGTTGTACATCCCGCCACCAATGCCCAAATTATCAACAGTACCGCTGGCTAAATTGCCAATAAAAGTCAAGTTGGCTAACGTTGGATTAGCCTCATTGTTGAACATGCCGGCCCCACAACCCTCTGGATTTGAAGAGTCACTACTGCCATTGGCTAATCCCGCCGTAATCACAAAACCGTCTAAAATGGCCGTGTTGTCCGTGCCACTGCCGGTGACGACGGTTTGTGCATTATTGCCAGTGATATTGTCGTTCTTCGTAAGAATGCCATTGGCATTGGTGGTGTCGTTGTTGTCAATATCACCACTAAGCACGGTTTGATTGGTTTCCCAATCGCGTTGTTTGAGAGTCGTTTCGGTGCCGGTAAATCCCCCGTAAAGGGCAACGCCAGTTTTGAGTTGGAATGTGGCCGTGCGATCCGTTCCGGTTGTGGGTTTGTATATCCCGGCCGCTACCCAGATTTCGTCGCCGCTGGTTGCGTTTGTCAGGGCGGTTTGTAAATCGGTATAAGCGTTTGTCCACGAGGTACCGTTATTATTGCCGGTGGCGGCGTGTTTGACATAAAGCGTCGCGGCGTGTGTCTGAGACGATATATATAGTAGTGTCCCAATAGCACCGATAACGGTGCGTTTCCGTAAAGTAGTCATTGTCATTAGTTCCAGTGAGTTGTTGAGTGGATTGGTTTGAACTTGGTCTTGGTTATGAATCTTGAAAAAAAACAACTACAGGCCGATTCGTTATAAGAAAGGATAAGAAAACTACAAGGATTCGTTTAAAAAGCAACTACAAGGATTCGTTATAAGAAAGGATAAGAAAACTACAAGGATTCGTTATAAGAAAAAGGATTCGTTATAATAAAGGATAAGAAAACTACAAGGATTCGTTTAAAAAGCAAAGGATTCGTTATAATAAAGGATAAGAAAACTACAAGGATTCGTTTAAAAAGCAACTACAAGGATTCGTTATAAGAAAGGATAAGAAAACTACAAGGATTCGTTTAAAAAGCAACTACAAGGATTCGTTATAAGAAAGGATAAAAAAGCTTTTAAGGATAAAGCCCAAATACCGCCACGATCCAATCCGTTATTATAACGAATCCCTGTAGGCACGCTTTTAATTATCAACCGGCGGCTTCAAAGGATTCCGTTGTGCATCGCGCAACCCAACTAAAACACTTTCCCCAGAAGGCACAACTCGCAATTCTCCGTAACGGGCATTGTTGTAGTGTTTGGCATGTCCTTCTTGAAAGAAAAAGGATTCTGCCCCTAGCTTAATTTTACCGCCCCGTTTGCGAAAGCGCAGCAAAAGCTCGTTTGCCTGTAACGGTGTGTCATCTTCATAAATCCGTTTGAAATGAGCCACTTGGGTTTCATCCCGTTCTATCACCAAATAGCCGTCCTTTTCGGCTTTGCTTAACTCCGGTAGACTGGTAATCTTGTAGCGCAGTACCATATAATCTCCCTGTAGTATGGAGCGGGGATCACGGGGAACGAGTTCCAACAAAACCGTCGTGCCTTCAGCAAGTAATTGTTCTTTATGATAAATTTCAAAATTCACCACGCCCAGTACCACGATTGCTATAGCGAATACTAATATACGACGCATGTTATGCCCCTCCTTCGTGCTGTGGAAAAACATATTTCAACATAAAACGCAGAATCAACAACGCCAGCCCGGCACCCATTAATGCAATCGACTTCATCAATAGAGTGATATTCAAATGATAGTAAAACGCTATCAAAAACACGGTGAGAAAAACGAGGGCGAGTCCCATCAAAACGCGGTTGCCCCGTTGAAAACCCAATAACAGTACAATGACGGCTGCCATAATGCCGGGGCTTTGATAGAGCAATAAGGCAATCAAAAGAGTGCCGCCAAAAATGGCATAGTTCCTTGGAGAGAGAACAATGACATTGTTGGTGTGCATAATATAATATTCCAGTGCCAGTAGTAGCACCGTTAAGCCCAAGGTGGAATACCACCAAGTCACGGGCGGTATTTCTTTCATATCCGGTAAAATGGATAGGAGCAACACCGTCTGCAAAGCAACCACAAAACCGTATCCCAAGGGCTGATACAACGTTTTCATCATATTATCCGTCAAGTGGCGAGCCTCCGCTATCCAGTACCACGCCGCGCCCACCGCCAGCAGAACAATCAGAATGTGGACACCTTGGGGAATCTCAAATTCATTAAGTAGCACCAGTGTCGCCACCATGGCTATCAAGACAGCTATAAAGCGAAGGATGTTATCCCGATAAACGCTAATCAGCACGATTTCCAGGAACCATGTTGCTAACGCCACTGTCGTCGCTTCGTTTTTCTCAAAAGCAATGCCAACAATGAACAAGATTTGACCGGTAAAATTTAAAGCCAAGGCTAATTGATTGAGAAATAAGCCGTTTCTTTTAAAACGATGCCAAAAAACGGTGCCAATTATTAAGATAAGCCCGGCGACAATAGCCGCTGCTGGCGAATCAATTAGCTTTATGACGACGAGAAAAGCGATAAACGGTATGACAGACAGCCAAGCGCCCACACCAATCAGGGCGCTGACAAACCAAGGTGTCGGTGAGTCCTCTGAAGGGTGTGTTAAAGTCTCGGCAATCTGTGCCGATGCCTCGGGCGGCAACAGCCGTCGCGCCACCCATTCCTCAACCACTGTGCGTAGCGTTAAGTGTTGCGTTAAATGTTCAGTCATTATTGGCCTCCTCTTGCCATGTTTTCGCAGTTTGCAATAACCATTTTGTCGCTAAAGCCGCTTGCCCGATAATCACAATAGCCAAAATTAACCAACTAATTGCCGCATCCAGCGGGAGTAACTTACCGACAAGCGTCGTGACGACTATCAGTACACCCAATAGGCACATCGCCTGTAACAATAAGTCGTGTCTTCGGTAACGGTAATACCATAAACTCAAAGCCGTCACCGCCATATACAGTACCGCTGCCACCGCCAGCAACTGATATTTTGACCCTCCACCGCGGGTTTCAAAGATGGCTTGCAAGGTGGGTATGATGAGAACAGTCAAAATCGCGCCGAAAATGATCACCCTCATCCAGTGATTTTGTAACCAAGCCACGCCTCGTGTCTGTACAAACTCGAAGGCAAGCATCGCGGCACCATTTAGCAAAAACAGTCGTAAAAACAAGTCAGTATGCAGGTCAGAGTGGGATGGATTAATCACTTGATCCCAGTACAGAAGAAGGCTGAGATTAAGCAGCACCAGTAACAATAACCACAGGGGCGCAAAGGCACCGAGCAATACCCAAGGGATAATAAAAATGGCCCAAGTGAGAAATAGCTCAAAAACATCGGCGCCCGTCTGGTAAACTTGAGCGTAAACGGCTAACAATCCGCCCAGCAACACAGCCGCCGCCAATAAGGCCGCTTGGCCGGATAGGCGCTCCAAGCCTCGCCACGATGCGAACAGCGCCGCACTCAGCACACCCGCTTCAAGCACACCGAATTTCGTAAAATGACTCATATCGGCCCAGTTATAGGCGAAGAAAAAGATAATCCCGACGAGTAGCAAAGCGGTACCGAGCAATAACAGCATATTGTCGATAAAACGCTGCCAAGCGTGAATGTCAGGGACGGTGCCAATCCGACGCAGGGCGTACTCTAGGGCGCGGTGCGTCAGGTGATTTGCCCGTGCGAGGGCGCAAATGTGGTGAGAAGTGGCAAGAGTGTCTAATGGATTGGGTGGCATAATATATAGTCCTCAAAGTAAATCCTATTTTTCAGCCCAAAGCTTCCGTCCAAACGCTGGCGTTTGGCTAAAGCCATGCCGTATTTTACTTTATTTATTGTACTTGAATTTTGTAAAATAGACACGACAGGAAATAAGAATCTCTGCATTATTTTATTAATAAAAATAACTTAGTACAACTTCTTTTAGGAATAAACGGATTTTTATAGGCATTTTTGACTGCCCTTGGTAAATAAATTAGGCGGATTTTCGACGCTTTCTTATGCATTTCTAAAAAGCCTGTAGATGTACGTTCCGTCTGTTACGCACTCTGCAAAGTAACCAATTGATTTTATTTTAAAACTTTCCAAATAACGGCCTAGACCTTTTAGACGTAACTGATTGAATACTCAATAAATTTATTTTGTCAATGCGTAAGTCCTATAGACTTTCATATCTTTGGCAGCCAACATCTGAAAGCTTTCGTCCCCTAAAGGGGACTAAATAATTATCTGAAAATCTCTATATTTATTGAAAATAAAAAATCGTTCTAATAGCCATGAAAAAGTTAATATTATTATTCGCTTTTGTTTTGATAGGCATGGTTGCTGCAACAAGCATAGTTATATCACAAACAATTGCCAATACCTACGGCCCCATTAAAGCCGGTGAAAGGCTTTGGAATATTGCCGCGAAAGTGCGTCCCGCTGGCTCTATTAGCCACTATCAAGCGATGTTGGCTTTGCTCAAAGCCAATCCTCACGCTTTTGCTATAGCTTGCAATCTGAATACCTTAAAAATCGGTCAAACCTTGCACATTCCCTCACGCGCCGAGATGCTGGCACTCAGTCATGCAGTGGCGGTTAAAGAATTTAATCGGCAAAATAAGAAATGGAAAGCTTATCGCCGCCACCGGCAGCCTATTGTTTGTCCGCCGTCTGCCCATCCCGAAAAACTTCAACTCGAAGTTACCAAGGGCGCATTGGGCACTGCAACGACAGCAACGGATTCATCTGCGCCTAACGAGGTACAAAACGCCACTGATGATAAAAGCAGCATTCTGTCCTTCATGTCGTCTGCTTGGGAGGAGGTGCTGTCATGGCTTTCGACAACACAGTTACCGTTGCCGAGAATGATTGGGCTATTGGCAGTATTAGTTTTGCTCTTGTTAATGCTTTTCATCGGCCGCCGCCGGCGCAAAAAGTCTGCTACCAATCAATCAGTTGCCAAGAAAAATCTTATGTCTGATGATCCTCTTGAAAAAATTCCCTTACCGGCCAATACGCCGGCCGTCAATACACAGCATGACGAGGTTAAGCTTGACAACACCGTTTCTCCCTCCGCTTCTGACGCGCCCACTCTGACGGCAACGGAGAGTGTCAAGCGCGATGAAATGACGGAAAAACTTGACAATGTGAGGGCCATACTTTCGGAAAATGAAGCACAGATAGTCCAGAAAATGTTGCGGGAAGTCATACAAAAAGGCAGCCCCGAGCAGCAAGCAGAGGCCGTACAATTATATGAAATGAGTAAAAAAATCAGTTACTCTAAACAAAATGTGACGAAAAAACAACCTCTCGCTATGCGATCTTCCAATACTTCAAACAATCCTGTTTGGCAAGATATAGAACAGAGGAGTCAACATTTGCCGGCTCAACAATATTTACCTGAAAATAGAGAACAAGTGTTTGAATTAATAGATAAAATTTTTGAGTTACTTGATTATGAATTGAATGCACAGGGCAAGCTGATTGAAGCGTATATGAATCGGCCTCAACATGAATTTTTTAAGGCTCCTAATTATGAAATTGTGGAAAAACCTGAAAAACTGGTTGTGGATGACGAAAAAGACGATCCGTTAGGAAAACCACGCTCTGAGCCTCAGCCTACGCGATACTTATAGTGAGACTACAACTTCTTTTAGGAATAAACGGATTTTTTACAATTTGATGTGTGCTGGAGTCCAAAGCTGAAGCTTTGGACGGCTCTGCCTCAATGCCATTAAGTTAAGGGCAACCATAAAGGATTGCCCCTAGCAGACAATCCGGTTCGTAGGGGCAATCCCTTGTGGTTGCCCTCTTAATGGCTCACATCAGATTAAGCTCAGACTCTCTCCGAGAATAAAATAATTGTGAATTGTGTTCGCGGCTAAAGACTTTAGCCGCGAATTGTGACGTAAATGAATGATTAGCTCATATTTAGCAATTAGCAACTTCTCAGAGAATAAAATTGATCATTTTAACGGTTGCCTCAATCGCTGCCATGTTCTGATCAGAGTTGACTCCCCTCGTGGTAATCCTGGTATTGTCAGTCTTTTTCTGCTCGACTTGCCAAGTAATCGCCGCTTGAACCAGCGCGTCTGTTTTTCCGCCAGGCGGAATAGTCACTTCATAATCCAGCAATTGAGGAACCGGAAGATGAAATCTCTTCAAAATGTCCCGTAGCGCATTCATAAACGCATCATAGCCACCATCGCCGTGTGCATAAGCCTTCATCGTTTTGCCCTGATAGGCGCATTTTATCGCTGCCATCGATTTCAATTCATAAGTCGAATTGATGGAGCAGTGTTCCAATTTAAATGGAACCTCTTCGGGTGTTTCAAAAATATCGCTGATTAAATAAGGCAAGTCTTCGGTGGTGACGACTTCTTTTTTGTCGCCAAGCTCAATAATTTTCTGTAAAAGAACTTTCTTATCCTCGTCTGCAAGCTCAATGGAGAGTTCTTTTAAACTCATTTCTAAGTTGGCTTTGCCAGACAGTTTGCCGAGGGCGTATTTTCGCTTTCTGTCAAAACGTTCTGGCACTAATTGGTTGCCATATAAATTGCCCTTCTTGTCGCCATCGGCATGAATCCCCGCCGTTTGCGTAAAAACATTTTTGCCATAGATGGCTTTATTAGTCGCCATCCGCTGCCCCGAAAACATTTCAACGGTTCGGGAAATTTTATGGAGCTTCTTTTCATCAATATTGAAATTGACGGACAAAAAATCTTTAATGCTAACCACCACTTCATCTAGCGGCGCATTCCCGGCACGCTCGCCCATGCCATTGACAGTGGCATGAATGCCTTTGACACCGGCTTTTACAGCCGCCATCGCATTGGCGGTGCCGAATCCATAATCGTTGTGGGGATGAAAATCAAAATGTACGTCAGGATACCTGTTGACGACGGCAGACACATATTCATACGTCTCGAACGGATTAAAAATGCCCAATGTGTCGGGCAACATAATTCTTTTGACGGGCAGCGTTAATAAAACATCAATCATAGAGTAAACATAATCGGGAGAGGTTTTAATGCCATTGGAGAAATCTTCCAAATAGACATTAACCTCAATCCCATTGTCAGCGGCATAAAGCACCGTTTCTCGAATATCTTGAGCATGTTGCTCAGGTGTTTTTCGCAATTGCTCTGTGCAATGTTTGCATGAGCCTTTTGTTAAAAGGTTGACTCGTTTGATGCCGACAGATTTTGCCCATTCAACCGATTTATTCTTGTCGACAAAACTCAATATCTCAAATTTGTCAACGAGATGGGCTTCGGTTGCCCAATCCAACATTTTGAGGACCGATTTTTGTTCGCCTTCTGAGACTCGTGCTGATGTGACTTCTAGCCGATCAACTTTGACTTCTGTCAGCAATATTTTGGAAATGGTCAATTTTTCTTCCGGCGTATAAGAGACGTTTTGCATTTGCTCCCCGTCTCTCAGGGTGGTATCCATTATTTCAATGGTTCTGTTTTCTTTGGTTTTCAAGCTGTTATCCTATAGTTCGATGATCAAGTTTTCTGCCATTCGCTAAGGTGAATGGCGCCAACCTCGAAGGGGGAAATAATGATTAATGATTAATGATTAATGATTAATGATTAATGATTAATGATTAATGATTAATTATTAATTAGGCTCCAACCCCGAAGGGGTTGAATGTGAATAGCAGAAAACGCAGTAACTCGCTATGCGAGATAAACTTGGGGAAGGGGAAAAAACGAAGCAACCGTAACGACCATTAAGTCGTTGAATTTTAAGGTAATTTATATTATTTTTCATCTTCATGCGTCTCTCTTCCCAGTTCTGTCTCGGATGATTCCATCAGAAATCGCCCGGCGGATATCTTTTCAAGCAATTCGGTTTTCTTGGCAAGGAAAGTTTGATATGCTTACATTATAAAAATGGAGTATAAGCATTAGTTAGCAGCTACAAAAAGAAAGCCCGCCTAAGGGCTATCGTGAAAATAGTGATTTAATTCTTCTTCAGTCTCTTTAATTTATTTCTCTAAGACGCTCATTTTATTTTTAATAACCCTCTTATCAGCATCATCCAAAGTCGCATCAAGTTGCTCAGAGATTGCTTCAAGTTGTTGGAATAACTCTGCTAATCTCTGGTGGCAAGCGTGTTTCCCAAGGTTGAGCAGAATCGGAACTCTCCTCATCACTCTCCTCATCATTACTATACCCTCAATTATATGCAATTTTAAACTTAAACGCATCATCCTTCATGGAGTTAACTTGTGTTGGCTCAGGAAACATTTTTTAACCAGTTGCTCTTTCAAGTGTCCATAAATGTCCCCCAGCGTTAGTGTTTTTCTCCTATTGTGGAATCCTTTCACAAGTATCTGTATAAGCTCATTGGTAAAAGCTGTGTAAGTTTTCCCTGATGGCGCATATGCAAGTTTCTTTTCCTTGACTCATCTTTCGCGTTGACTATTTTTGTAAGATTGCCAGAGGGAATACCCATGACTGTCTGATGAGTGAATAACCGTTCCAATTCAGGGATATTGTTTTTAACGGCAGGGAGCGGTAACAATTTCTCATCCTACTCAAACTCACTAACCCCGATCAAAATGGCATAAGTTTTTTCTGGAATAATAGATAACATCACTTATCTTCTTGTTTGTTTTTCAAGTTCCTCTTCCAAGTGCAACTCTAGTTCTAGGTTCATAACAATTCCTTTAATATTGACAATAAAAAAATTAATGGTGTTGGAGTCCAAAGCTTTAGCTTTGGAAAAAAATGGAGTCCAAAGCTTTAGCTTTGGCGATAAAGTACAACGAATGACGGGCCGATAAACGAATTAAGTACAGCTAATTACGCGGATAAACGAATTGAGTACAACGAATGACGGGCCGATAAACGAATTAAGTACAACAAACGAATTAAGTACAACGAATTACGCGGATAAACGAATTGAGTACAACGAATGACGGGCCGATAAACGAATTAAGTACAACGAATTACGCGGATAAACGAATTAAGTACAGCTAAAACGAATTAAGTACAACGAATTACGCGGATAAACGAATTGAGTACAACGAATGACGGGCCGATAAACGAATTAAGTACAACGAATTACGCGGATAAACGAATTTAGTACAACGAATGACGGGCCGATAAACGAATTTAGTACAACGAATGACGCTGATGGAGTCCAAAGCTTTAGCTTTGGCGATAAAAGTGTTGGATTCCAAGCTTTGTCCAAACCTGAAGGTTTGGACTCCATCTCATCGGCCGTTTGGGCGGATGAATTTTACTATATTTTATCTAACGAGTCATCCTCGCAAGGGCCCTTTTCCTCAACAAGCTCCCCCCCCTTTTTAGCCACGCTCAAAATGTGTTAACGGTTTTGTCGGGTGGATGACGCGCTATGTTCCACCCGATGTGGCTATACTTCAAACGGACAAAATTTCTGATTTTCGAGAGTCCCGACAAACTAAAGAGGGCAATCACAAGGGATGGCCCCTACATGCGAGATAAGGTTTGTGGGCCATACCCCGGGCAAGCTCGGTACCAAAAAAAAACGAAAAGTTGACCGTGTGCAGTAAACAACGCCAACGGTTTTGGTGGGTGGATGACGTGCGGCGTTTCGCCCGACGTGGCTCAAAATGGCCTGAAAAATCTCTCGTCCAAAAACCTGTCAAAAAATAGGTCAATAACCGGGGGCCGCGTCTCGCTATTCTGCCAAACGTTAGTTTGGACGATTGCCAAACCTAAAGGTTTGGACTCCAAATTTAAGTTTGGACGATTGCCAAACCTAAAGGTTTGGACTCCAAACTCAGGTTTGGACGACTGATAACTGATAACTGATAACTGATAACTGATAACTGCGTAATCCGCCCAACACTGTGCCAAGCTTGGCATATATTCTGCTAGTTTGTTTTCTTGCAAGTTTTCATGCGCTCGCCGTCAAGTCAATCCATGCCCGTTAAATCCCTTCTAACCCTCTTTTGAAAAAGGCGGGAACTCGTTTTTGGTTTATTTATATTTATAAACTATTTAAGTCCATTATGTTTAGCATCTCAGAAAAAATTTGGGGTAGTGATTGGTTTATTGGTTTGAGCGTCGGTATTATTTTATTGTTGGTGGCGCAATTAAACCTGTTACAACCGTTAGAGCGAATGGCTTATGATTGGAGCATTCGATATCAGAGCCGCAATCCGGGTGATAAAGTGGTCGTCATTGCGATTGATGATCGTAGTTTGGCGCAACTCGGTGAGTGGCCTTGGTCGCGCGCCGTTTTGGCGCAAGTGATTGATTTTTTAGCACCTAATAGTCAAGTCATTGGCGCTAGCCTCGTCTTTGCTAAACCGCAAAAAGACCCGGGGCTAGTTTACATTGACGAATTGGTGACATTTTATGCTAATTCTAAACCTTTAAATGTACTGCATGAGCAATTGGAGCAATTGGAGAACTTGATGAATAGGGTTAGTAAAGTAAGAGGACGGTATTCAATGGATAGAAAACGTCTTAAAAAATTGGTTGATTTTTATAAAAAATCTATCTTTTTGAATGAGTTACCTAATTCAGTGACGACGCTTGAAGATAAATTACAGGCTGCCGGTATTGATCTCGATAGTGATCAACAATTGGCTAATAGTTTTAAACGCGCCGGTAATGTGGTACTGGGAATGCCATTTCTGTTGGGCAAAGCCAACGATATTGCAGCGCCCTATTTGCCCGACTATGTGCAAAAGCATCGCCTTAAAACTATTAGAGTGCCGTTTGACACTCCTCGCAAAATACCACAACCCCCGTCGGGGGTGAATGCGATACCACCGCTGTTGATTTTTGCCAACAGTGTGTCAGGAATAGGTTATATTAATTTCGAGTCATCCCGTTTCGATTCGCGCAGAATGCCTTTAGTTATTAAATATAAAAATGCCTATTTTCCGTCGTTTCCGCTGTTAGTGGCTGCCAAAAGTCTTGGTGGTGAGAATAGTCATCTTGAAGTCCAGTTGGGCAAAGGGGTACGCATGGGGCAATTGCGGGTGAATACGGATGCGGCCTTGTACATGCGGCCTTTTTTTTACCGTGATACTGAACAGTCGTCATTGAGAGTTGATTCATTTGTCGAGCCTTCTGTATTAGTTTCAGCGCATACGTTGGCGAGCTTGTTGAATGAGGATTTTATTAAAGTACCCAGTTGGGCAATCGGGTTACAAATCAGTTTATTTATTATCACGCTTGTTTATATTGGTTTCTTGTTGCCGCAGTTGAAATGGCGTGTTGCCGTTGCTGTGAGCGGTGGATGGGTAGTGGTATTAGGTTTGTTGTATTTTAGTTTGCTTAACCAAGGTTTATTGGTACAGTTGATGCAGTCCATTTTCTTCGTGCTGTGTGGACACACTGGCTTGCAGATTAAACGGGGTGTTGTGGCTTATCAGGATGCTTTTCGCTTGCATCCCGATGCGGTAGAAAGTAATCGCTTATTGGGGCTGGCATTTCAAGGGCAAGGGCATTTAGATTTAGCGTTTGACAAATTTCGTTTGTGTCCACCCGATGCTGCTATCATGGGTTTGTTTTATAACTTAGCGTTAGATTATGAACGGAAACGTCAATTCCGACGCGCTGGCGCTGTGTATCGCTATATGCTCAGTCTTCATCCCGATTTTCGTGATGTAGAAAAACGTCTGGAGCGGCTGCACCGCTTTAGAAAACCTAAGTTATCGGGGAACAGTTTAACTGATTGGCTACTTTTAGATGGCAGCGAAAAGCCGGTTTTAGGGCGTTATCAGATAGAAAAACCTTTGGGTAAGGGCGCTATGGGCGTGGTGTATTTGGGCAAAGATTCAAAATTGGATCGCTTGGTGGCGATTAAAACGCTTCCGTTGTCACAGGAATTTGAGTCTCAAGAGTTGCAAGAAGCCACTATACGGTTCTTTCGAGAAGCCTCCGCTGCCGGGCGTTTAACGCATCCACATATTGTCACGATTTATGAAGCCGGGGAAGAGCAAGATTTAGCCTATATTTCTATGGAGTTTTTTAAGGGCGGTAATTTAGTGCCTTATACTAAACCTGATAATTTATTGCCTATTCCCACTGTCGTTGAGATAGTTATTTTGGTGGCGGAGGCTTTAGATTATGCCCATAGCCAAGGTGTCGTGCATCGTGACATTAAGCCAGCTAATATCATGTACAATCCGGCAACGGGTAAAATTAAAATTACTGACTTTGGTATTGCTCGCATCACGGATTCTAATAAAACTAAAACGGGCACTGTTTTGGGTACTCCATCATATATGTCTCCTGAACAATTAGCTGGCAAACCGGTGGATGGGCGCACTGATTTATATTCGTTGGGCGTGATGTTGTATCAACTGTTGGCGGGTACGTTGCCGTTTCAAACCGATTCGCTGGCGACATTGATGTTTAAGATTGCGAATGAATCGCCCCCGGATATTCTGTTGGTGCGAGCCGATGTACCGCTTTGTCTGAAGCGTGTGGTGGATATTGCTTTGCAAAAAAATGTTTTGGCTCGTTATCAAAGCGGTGCTGAATTTGCCAGTGTGCTGCGTGAGTGTGACAAGCTTGGAGAAATCTAGCATGTGCATAGAAATGGTTTGCCGCACCGATACGGGGCGAATCCGTCAACATAACGAAGATTGCCTCGGCGGTGATGAATCTTTGGGGTTAGTGGCACTTGCCGACGGGATGGGAGGCTATCAAGCCGGTGAAGTGGCGAGCGAAATGGCGGTTAAAATAATTATAAAACAATTATATGCGTCTATCAAAAGCTTGCTGCATGCCAAGCGTCGTACTAGCTATCGTTATCATTCGGCTACCGTGCTACTTGAACAGGCGGTGCTAAAAGCTAATCAGGCTATTTACGAGATGGGTGAACAGCAAGCTCGCTACCAAGGGATGGGCACGACGGTGGTAGCCGTGTTGTTTCATAATCATTTGATGAGTGTAGCTCATGTGGGCGATTCGCGTTTGTATCGGCTTCGCGGCAACGATTTTCGCCAAATCACTAAAGATCATTCAGTACGGCAAGAGTTGATTGATTGTGGACTTTATACGCCTGAACAGGCTCGCAATTCTCCTAATAAAAATCTGGTTACAAGGGCACTTGGCGTTGGTGAACAGGTTGATGTTGAAGTTCAAGAGGAGAGAGTTTTAGCACAGGATATTTACTTGTTGTGTTCTGATGGTTTAAGTGACATGCTGAATGATAGTGATATGCACAGCATTCTCTGTGATGCTGATACGCTTGAACAGGCTGCCCAATTATTGATTGATGCGGCAAATGCCAAAGGTGGCAGAGATAATATTTCTTTGGTTTTAGTTCGTCCGTTGTCGGTGGCTGCGAAACCACGAAAAGGATGGTTGCGACGGTTGTTTGGTAGAAACTAATGAAAAATGAAAAATGTCTTCACTTTACCACAGGTTTCACTTGTGGCTATTTATATTCAACCCCTTCGGGGTTGGCGCAAATTCTATACTGATAGTACAACGGATACGCGAAATAAACGGATTTTTTATTGGCGTAATGGCGGGATTGAAAGTCAAAATCTTTATTATGAGAAATCATATTTTTTATAAAAATCGGATTTCTTTACCTCTAATGATAAATCCGATTTATAAAAATATTATTTCTTTAACCTATGAATGAGAAATCCATGATAAATCCTAGATTTCTTTACCTCTTTCTTTACCTCTAATGAGAAATCCGATTTTTTAGAAAAATCGGATTTCTTTACCTCTACTTTAACCTCAATTTTCCTTCAAAATATCCACTCCCGCGGGTGGCGTGAATATAAACAGTCCTTTATCCAGTCTTCGATTTTGTCTGAGATGAGTGAAAGTGATGTAGGTGGTTTGTCCCAAATTATCCACGAGATCAAAACCGAGTAAGGTTCTCCCGCGCAAGTTGATACGCATACGCTTAAATGAGGCTTCTGCGTCTTTTGGAAGGAGTTCAAAGCGCGTTTTGCCCCGTTGAGAGGGCAGTTTATTGACAAAAAAGTCCTCTTCTATCTTGCGCTTGCGACTCAGTAAAAAAGCCGGGGTTTTGCCCAAAGCCTTGTCTAGGCTTTTCATCGTGATTTGTTCTAAATCCTTGTCGTATATCCACACATATTCTCCATCCGCAACTATCCATTGCTCGTAGGGGTGTTGATATTCCCAACGAAATCGGTTGGGGCGTTGCATGTACACTTTGCCTCGCGAGGTTTCTAATAAACTGTTTTGTTCATTGTAGAGATTTTGCTCAAATTGACCGTGCAAGGTGCGTAAACCACGTAAAAACTTATCGAGAATTTCGTCGGCATAGAGCAAGTTGGGGAAACACAAGAGTAAAATCAGGAACCAGTGTCGTTTCATAGTAGATACCTTTTGAAAAAAGTCCAAGGCGAACCTTGGAGGGAAAGAATCAATCGTCCAAGGCAAGCCTTGGATTCCAATCGTTGGGACTCGGTGGCGTTCAAGGTTGTTTTGAACTGGGATTCCAAGAATCGTCTAAGGCAAGCCTTGGACGGAAAGAATCGTTGAGAACCGTTGAATTTATTTCCATTTAATACTACAGCCCATGCTGGGCTTTTGATCCGAATTAACGGGTTGTCCTGCTAAGATCGCGTCTAAAGCAGCGCGGAGTTCTTCGCCAGTGACGGGAACATTGTTTTTGGGTGTCGCGCCATCCAAACGGCCACGGTAAGCACACTTTAAGTCTTTGTCAAATACATAAAAATCAGGTGTGCAGGCCGCTTGGTAGGCTTTGGCAACTTCTTGGGTTTCGTCGTACAAGTAAGGGAAGGAATAGCCCACTTGTTGCGCGACTTCTTTCATCTTTTCCGGGGCGTCTTCGGGATAGTTGTTAACATCGTTGGAGTTAATCGCAATGACAGAAACGCCTTTCGGTTGATAGTCTTTGGCGAGTTTCACTATTTCCCCATTCAGATGTTTGACGTAAGGGCAGTGATTGCAGATGAACATGATCACGGTGGCAGTGTCAGATTTTAAGCCTTGAAGTGTTGCCGTTTCGCCCGTGACGGGGTTGGGTAGAGTCAAATCGGGTGCAATCGTGCCTAACGGCATCATGTTGGATGTTTCAGCCATATATTTCCTCTTGATTTATATTTATCTATAGATTTTCAGAAAAATAATTTCAAAACAGCCTGTCTGAAAGCTTTCGTCCCCTAAAGGGGACTAAATAATTATCTGAATATCTATAGGTGACAGATATTGAAATAATAGCTTTGAAATAAATTTCAAGGCTATTCTTTTCTATAGCCAAAGAAATCCGATTTTTCCAAACGGATTTCTAGCGATTAAGAAATCCGATTTTTCAAAAAAATCTTATTTATTTCTTTTTTCAATTCAATAATATCATAATCGACTTAAAATTTTATTAGGTAATCTACCGTAGAGAAATTTATATGTACATAAAATTACTATCTATCAAGTGCCGTTTATTGGCCTTATTTTTAATAATTACAATAAGTTGTATTGGCTGTTTTGAGCAAGCGAACTCTTTGCCGCTTGAGAGATTAGTCTGCCGCCCGGCTTTAGTATTAGCCTTTATGCCGATAATGTGCCTAATGCGCGTTCAATGGTATTGGGAGATAACGGGACGTTATTTGTCGGCAGCCGCCGCGCCGGTAAAGT
This sequence comes from Candidatus Parabeggiatoa sp. nov. 2, assembly GCA_002085445.1. Taxonomy (GTDB): domain Bacteria; phylum Pseudomonadota; class Gammaproteobacteria; order Beggiatoales; family Beggiatoaceae; genus Parabeggiatoa. The sequence continues at coordinate 3,831 of NBMI01000066.1, read as the reverse complement.
GTATGCGTTGGAAGATTTTAACCGCGATGGTAGGGCGGATAAGGTGCGCGTGTTAGCGAAAGGTTTGAATATGCCTAACGGCGTTGCTTGGCGACAGGGTGCGCTATTTGTGGCGGAAGTCAATCGTATTTTGCGCTTTGATAATATTGAATCTCAACTTAATTCGCCACCGCCGCCAGTTGTTGTCAATGACAGTTTGCCGCATGATCGTCATCATGGTTGGAAGTTTATCGCTTTTGGGCCTGATGACAAGTTGTATTTACAAATAGGTGCGCCCTGCAATGTTTGTAAAAAGGCCAATCCTTTGTATGCCAGCATTGTCCGCATGAATCCTGATGGTAGTGGTTTGGAAATTTTTGCTCATGGCGTGCGTAATAGTGTGGGGCTTGATTGGCATCCACAGACGGGGGAGTTGTGGTTTACCGATAATGGGCGCGATTGGATGGGAGATAATTCGCCTGATGATGAACTTAATTGGGCGGCGAGCAAAGGCCTACATTTTGGCTTTCCGATACATTTATGTTAACAAAAGTTAACAATAGCACACTTTCCACCATCGGCGGATCGTGAGGAGGTATCTACTTTGAAATCTGTTTTATGGCCCTCAAACCAGTGCCAATAGCCATACAAAAATAATGGTCTTTAGGCCTCCAAATAACTTTGAAATCTGTTTTATGGCCCTCAAACCGGTGCCAATAGCCATACAAAATTAATGGTCTTTAGGAGTCCAAATAACTACTTCGATTGAATATAAGCCGGGATTTGTGCTTGGTTATCTGTGCATCGGACAAAAGTCCGTTTAGAATTTCAGTCGTTTTCGTCGTCAAAATACCGACAAACTTTTGCACGGGTACTTATCAGTGAAAAAAAATTACCAATTAGCATTTAGCAATTACCAATTAGCAATTAGCATTTACCAATGACGGCCTATAAAATTGACACAGTAGCGTTACTGTGTAAGACTACAAATAAGCTTAATGTGAAGAGAAGTTGATATGAATGCAGTATCCACTCATGCGGGTAAGGAGTTAGCCGCCCAACGTAAGCGCGTTAAGAAAAACTGCGCGGTTTGTGGTAGGGAAATTGTGGCTTTGAAACAAGCTAAATATTGTTCAAATCGGTGTAGGCAACGCGCCAAATACTTGCGTCAGAAGATGGCAAAAGAGGCTTGATCGAGCGACTATAGTGAAAGTACAACTTCTTTTAGGAATAAACGGATTTTTTAAGTTTAATATTTGAGTTTAAAATCATAAGGCTTGCTAATTCAATCCTTTATTTCCAGAACACCTTTTTCAAGTACGTTCCATATAAAATCGCTAAATTTTAGATATTTTTTACATAAGGAGACTCTACCAATGTCTAGCGATAAATTCATCTTCAAAATCCACAAAAATGGCCGTGTTGATCGTGTCAAAGACTGTGACAATATCACTTGGAGAGATGTGATTAATGGGCTGGGAATCTCCGAAAATGAGATTGAATATAAGCCCATCCGGGATAGCGGTGTTTATGCCTTTTATGCCGATGACAGTGATGTCTTTATTTTTGGCGTTCCAGAACGTAAATCTGAACAATTCCGTGAAAATGAGATGGTGCATGGCATCTTGGCGAGTCAATTTAGTATATTGTCTCGCCCACAAGGGGCGCTGTTTTGAGAATGAAAAATGAATAATGAAAATGAAAAATGGGTAATGGGTAATGGACTGTTTTATACCAATTCTGGATTGAAACCCATTTTATAAACGACTCCCAATGTTCCAATAAATACCATCATAAGGCAAACCATAACATGGATTTTGATTAATGGTTATTAAAATGCGAATTAAGGGTTGAATTGAATATTATGAAATCAATGAATTATAAAACCGTATTTCAGATAAGTTATTTTATAAATCTTTTTCAGGCTAAAGTTTCGCGGAGCGAAACTTTAGCCTGAAATTCTACATTTTTAATTTTTCATTCTTAATTCGCATTAACACATCCGATGTTTAGCAAACATCGGAGGTGTTTTCCAAGTAAATCGCCAATTACCCATTACCAAATGGGTTACTCCTCAGCTTCGGGTTCTTTAGGTGCTTTGGGTTTTCTCTCATAGACTTGTACCGCCGGCTCAAGTAGCGCGAACCCATTTTTGATGCGGGTTCCCATTTTTCCAGTAATGGAAGCCATCCACATCGGATATTCTTCATTAGCTTTGAGTAGCTTCTCCCACGCTTTAGGACGTACCTTAATTTCGACTACCTGTCCTTCGACATTGACACAAAACCGTCGCCAGCCACGTTTGATGGTTTCCACCCAGTTAGGCAGTTCGGTAATTTTAATATTAACTTCCAGTCTTCCCGGTGTTTTTGGCATCCTAACGGGGGATGGTCGAGGTACGAACGGTCTTTGTGATTTTGCCACGCTTTGAGGAATAAATTCTTGCTTTTTCCTTGAGCCAAGCGTGAGCCTTGAGCTTCTTTCTTGAGCATCTCCCGCTCCATCTTGAGGTTGAAGTAACGCGGGCTTTTTCCGCAATCCAAGCGAGAGTTTGGCGCTTTTTTGCTGAGTTTGAGCGTCATCTTGAGGTTGCTTCGATTTTTTCTTTAATCCTAGCGTGAGTTTGGGACGGTTTTCGGTAGTCATAAAAATATTCTCCTTTATTAAATTCCCTCACCCGTTATTAACACATCCGATGTTTAGCAAACATCGGATGTGTTTTCCAAGTGAATAAATTCGCCAACCTGGCCCTCAAAAAATGAAGAATGAAGAATGAAGAATGAAGAATGAAGAATGAACAAAGACTTATAAATTTTCATGTTTCAGGTTTCATTTATTTCGCCAACCTGGCCTTCAAAAAAACCGCTTATTCAAGACACCTTAGTATTCTTCATTTTTCAGTCTTCATTTTTAATTTTTCATTAACCGGCAGTATCTCAAAAGCCATCGTCTGAAGATCGCCAAATACGTACGTTGCTGGTGCGCCCACATCGCCTACAGTGCCCGGATTACACAAAACCGTTTGTGTTCCTTTGATATTCGCCTGGCGTTCAACGAGTGCAAAATGAGTATGCCCATAACAAACCAAATCATAGTCACCGGTGACAGCCATCGCCTCTGCGTAATGGGGATAGTGGACTAAAAAAATATGTCGTCCATCCAATATAAGCGCGGCATCTTGCCCGTAGTAGTGAATCACGCTATCGGGCGCATGGGAGAGTTTTGACAATGTGTAGAGATCGCCAGTGTTATTGCCGTGAATCGCGTGAACGGGCAAACCATAAACTTGCAATTTTTGCAGTGTACTCGGTGCCACGATATCGCCACAATGCAAAACGGCCTCCGCTCCACGCTGTTTGGCATCTGCTACCGCCGCACATAGCAATGAAATATTGTCGTGACTGTCGGAAAGAATACCTATTTTCATTATCAGTTGTCAGTGATCAGTTGTCAGGATCAGTTATCAGAGTGATCATATATAATTTTACATGAAATTTAATGACAAGTTAGCCTTTCGTCATTTTCACAGATTTAAAGTACGTTCCGTATAGACTATAGATTTTCATATAAATAATTTAAAAACTTAAAGCCAACAGCTAAAGCAGTTGTCTAACAGCTAAAGTACCCTAAAGGGTACTAAGTCTCCGTGCAAGAGTTTGAAAGGTTTATGGATAAAAAAGCAACCGTTTTTGTGAGATTTATTGTTTTAAAATACCGGCACCGGTACTTATGGCTTGGGTTAGTAGGCTTTAGCCTCAATGCCATATCGTACCGCTTTTGGGTGAGGGCAACCATAAAGGATTGCCCCTACATTACATAACGGTTTGTAGGGGCAATCCCACGTGCAAAGCC
>NBMI01000065.1 GCA_002085445.1 Candidatus Parabeggiatoa sp. nov. 2 | reverse complement strand
GCTTGATGCTTCTTTTTTCGCCTATTAAGCTTCTTTCGGCCAAGATTGTTTTTCCGTATTCTTTTAGCTTTTTTAGGATTCTTTTGTTCAACTTGATCCAAAACTGTTTTAATCTTATTACGTTTTTGGTATTTTTTCTTCAAGGAATCTGATTCTTTTGATAAAATAGTACCTAATCCTTTACCATAAAACTCACCTTCAGAATCAACCAAAGCTTCTGTATAACCTTTATCGATACCAAGTTCGAGCGTACCGCAAGTTCTCTCATCGGTATTATCTATCGTATAATGAATTTCTACTTGACCACCGCGCAAAATTAATCTAATTTGTCCCGTTATGGAATAATTGGTTCCGACAGGAATGGCAAGGAGCGATCCTCTTTTCAAGCTAATGACTTCAATATAATTTTTGCCATGATGCGAAAAACACGCCAGGTTCTAATATAATTTGATTAAAAGTGTGATTTTTACCATGTTTCCAATACTTACGCATTAATCGGCGCAAATACGAGTTATTAATCCAAACAGAATCATTTTTTAGCTTTTTAAATAACTCCTTACGTTTATCCTTATCATTCACATTTCTGAAAATATGACGAATAACTTTTTCTTTAGCGGCTTCTCGATTGGCTTTTACATCATCTAACGTATCAGATAAAGTGGCACGCCAGAGCCGTTGCGGTAAATTTTTGACCTGCTCATCAGCAATCCACCCATCACGCACCGGACGGAATTTGGCACCAAGTCCACCAATAGAACCATAGCAGCGCCAGACTTCAGTGCGAATTGTTCCGCACCGTTTGGCAATTTCATTTAGCGTATCATATTTAGTTTGATTAATATCTTCACTGTACGCTATTCTAGTAACAACTTTTTTAGCTTTTTTCATTTTTAGGTTTTGTTGTCGATTTCTTTTGTTTAATGGTTAATCGGAAATATTATAAACATATAGACTTAAAAAAAAATGTCAAGCCTGATATTTTTCAATCTCAATTTTTTGCTCAAATTAGGCAAGAGTGGTTAGAGGTAACTAAGAAATTTTGTGCTAGACGCTGCACCTCAAACTTTAGAACACTCAATAGGGCTAAGGATAAAAACGGATTGTAATGGATTTGGGGGATAGCAAAAATGATGGGTTTTTCAGTCATATACTTAGCACCGTTACAATTTTGCGTCCCTGACACACCCCCCTATCCCTCTCAAGAGGGGTGTAAAACGGTGGTAAGTCCCCTGAAGTAGAGGGATGTAAGGGGTGTGTTACGGCACAAAAAAAGCGCAACTTATGACGGTGTGCAGTATAACAAGGGCAAACACGCAGGTTTGCCCCTACAAGAACTGGTGGAATCATGTCGGGGTTGACCTACGTGTCAACCCTTTTCGATGGGTCTCCCCAAAATCCGTTATAACCACCGTTATTTTTTAGATTTTTTATCTTCCTCAACTTGTTTTTGGTAATAAACTTTCGCCATCATTTCTATGGTTAATGAGTGTTTTTTATTACCTTTTTTCGTTTTGATGGAAACATTATGCTGGGTGACGATGCGATTCATGGCCGCGACATCACTGACAAATTTTCCAAAAGCATGATAATTACCACTAGCACGCAATTTAATTGGTAATGCGACATAGAGGTCTTCTTTTGATTCTTCTCGGCCGTATTGCGGTTTAAATAACTCTTGTTTTAAACCATTCGCCAGCACCGTTTGAGAAATCTCTCGAATCAACTCCGAAACTTTGGCATCATCGGGCAATTTCTGTAGCAGTTCTTTGAGAATGGTTTGAATTTGCGCCAATTGTTCCTTAAGTTTATCCAAAGTAGCCGCTTTCAATTGCTTTGTTTTAAACTCTTTTTTCAGTTCCCCTTCCTTTGCTTTAACATCACCTAACTCAGCTATTTGAATTTGGGTGTCAAACCAATAGCCGGCAAACAGTGCACCCGCACACAGCACAAGAATTATCAATGCTTTGACCGGAATAGGCCAGTTGCCAAAGTTTTTCGGGTCTAAGTTACTGAAATCTTCCATATTCATGGGGATACCTCCCTCTTAGGCGCGGTTTGCATCACTTCCAACTTAAAGCGGCTAACATTACTTCTTGCACGAGATCGTTTGTTATTTTTTTGAGTTTTAATGAAAATAATCTTGGGATTACTCAGCCATTGAGACCTTTCGATATTTTTCATCAGCGAGGACACACGCGCATTCGATTGGGCAACGCCTTCAAGGGTGATTTTGTCACCCTTTTGTTTGATGCTGCTAAAATACACACCATCTGGTGCTTGTTTGACAAGTTCATCAAATAAATGCACCACCTGAGGACGACTTTCTTCGAGAACTTGGATAACGTCCATGCGCTTAATCAAGCGTTCTTTGTCCTCCTTTAACTTGTCAATTTCGCTGATTTGAGCTTCGGCCTTTTTAATCTCAGCATTCAAATAATTATTGCGGCGTTGTTGGTGATCAATCAGACTTCCCATGTACAGATGCGCGGACAGCACCACAAGCCCGGTGAAGACCAGCGAGGCCCCGGTGATAATCCCAAAGCGAATTTCGCGTTCTTTTTTAAGTGTCTCGCGCCAAGGCAATAGGTTAATACGTGGCATGGTTCAATACTCGTCAAAAGTTCGTAGGGCCAGCCCACAAGCAATCATTAATGCCGGGGCATCATCCATCAAAGCCTTTTTGCTGACTCGTGAGGCCACAGACATTTGGGCAAAAGGATTGACTATCGTGACATGTCCACCCACTTTGTTGGTGATATGTTCTATAATACCGGGGATAGTTGCACAGCCACCGGCGATTAAAATATGCGACAGTTTGCCATAGCTCGATTGAGCGTAGTAATATTGCACCATCCGGCTGATTTGCATCGCCATATCGGCCTTAAAGGGTTCAAGTATTTGGGTTTCAAAGTCGTCAGGGAGGCCGCCGGAGCGTTTGGCAAGATTGGCCTCTTCATAGCTGAGACTATAATGGGATTGAATTTGTTCGGTCAGTTGTTTGCCCCCGAACATTTCCTCGTGCACGTAGACGATTTTTTGATCGCCCAACACATTCATTGTGGTGGTGGTCGCACCCACTTCAATTAAGGCAAGGGTTTCATCGTCAGCAATTTCTGGATCGTTTTGTGCATGCAATACAAAGGCATTTTCCAAAGCATATTTTTCTATCTCCACAACTTTGGCCTTCAAGCCACAGAGTTCGAGGACAGTTACACGTTGTTCTAGCGTTTCAACGTGACAGGCCGCTAGTGAGATATCAACACGCTCCGGTTCTTTTTCATTGGGGCCTATTACTTGGAAATCGAGATTGATCTCCTCAATCTCCTGTCCAAGATATTGGGCGGGATCATTTTCAATTTGTTCTTTCATGTCTTCATCGGACATGCCTCCATCCATGGTGATGATTTTGGTGATGACAGAAGGCCCTGCCACCGCGACCGCCGCATATTGAGCGCTGGGTTTGGCTCGTTTGACAACGCGGTTAATGGTCTCGCCGACGATTTCCATTTCAACGATGTTCTTGTCTTCTACGGCTTTTTCTGGTAAGGGTTCCATGGCATAGCTTTCAACTTTGTACCCTTTACCGGCTCGGCTGAGTTCAAGCAATTTGACGGCGGTTGAGCTAATGTCTATCCCTACTAACGGGTCTGGCTTTAAACTGAATAGGCTCATAATCTTTCAGTGAACAGTTTTCAGTGAACAGTTTTCAGTGAACAGTGAACAAAAACAAAATAAAAAAAAACGTTAGCCTGAAATACTTGCCTTTGTGAGTGAAAATTAAAATTCATTTCATATTCAGTTAATTATACTCAGCACCGCTATCGTTCACTCGCTTAAGCTTCGATCCGTCGTTTGAGAACCGTCACACACCCCGTTCATCCTCTGACGTAAGGGGACTTACACCCCGGATCGAAGGGGCTGGGCTGTGTCAAGAGCTATTATCTCGCGTAGCTTTAAAACATCGTACTTCGCAGTGCGAGATAACGAAACTTACGAACACGAGCGAAGCGATATAAGTTTGTAACGGTGTTAAGTATATATACAAAATGCCGTTGCCAACCGGCGTGATGTCAATAAAATCTTAAAAAAAACGTTAGCCTCGAAAGTTATTTGCAAAAGTGCGTCAGTCATCATACTGAAAATCCTCCCCCATTTAAGGGAGAAACGGACAGGTAAGTCGGTCAAAAAAAGTTTATTAACATTTTGTGGTTCAAATCGCTTTTGCTCCTACTATGAACAATACACAACGGCATCACCAAAAAGGTTAAAATATTTATGTGGCCCGACTTTATGCACAAGTGCTTAAATAGCTCGCTCTAGTAACAATTTCATTGACAACTATTGACTTCGGGTAAAAAATGAGGTAAACCTTTCAACATTGCTCACTCTGGAGAATCAGCCCTTTATCCCCTCGCCGAATGTTCGCAACGGGTTACTTACTTTAGTTAGTCAAACGATGTCAGGAATTCATAAAGGTTCCCATCTCTCCAAAGAGAGTGTCCAAGTTTTAACAGACTAACTAACTGACACACTTTCATTTTACCTAGCAATGATTTTAGGTTAGAACGCACCCCACGACAGTGAACCTTGGGGTTGGATTAAAAAATTCAAGAAGGGAATTACAATTGCTTTGGACTATACACAGATAATATTCTGCCTGTCAACAATTATCAATCTTTTTGGGCCGACTAGACATTAGACTTTATACCGATTAATGTATGTTTGATTTTATTAGTTGGTGCAAAATAGTGATTTCTTATGAATCAATCGCTTATATTAAATCGTTATAATATCTATTAACTGGCGTTGTTCAGAACAATCCGTGGGGCAATTCAAAACTCTTGCAACGCTCATTGGTTTAAAACCCCCCAAATATTTATCTGAAAAACTCTATATTATATAACTTGATGATCAAGTTTGGAACGAACGCCATGAGCGGGGGCTCATGGCTAAAAGCGGGGGTACTCTAAAAGGCACTACCCACGCCGGGGGGGGGTTAGTCTGCTTTAGCAGACTTTCGCTTTTTTCTTAAGGATTTATCCCCAAGCTTCAGGCTAACCATCAAAAACTTGATCATCGAGTATAACTATATCAAGACTGACGTAAAATACAAGCGTGCGTGTTTTAGAGATTGATAGGATAAAAATCCGATGTCTTAAAGACATCGGATTTTTTAATATCTATAGTATTATTATTATAGGCTTTTGTTGTAATGATCAAGAAAAAGTTGAAATGGCGAATTTTGAGGTGCGAATTTTGAGGTGCGAATTTCACGCCGGTGGCATCACCTCTCCGTCACCTACCAAAATTTATTTGAATAACCCATTTTACTTCAAGGGGTTATGGGGTTGACCACTCAAAGATCAAAGATCAAAATTCGCAGTGACCAAATTGGGGAAAAACTTCTTCAACGTTATTGACTACAACCGGTTGTTGACCACTACAATTATAGGCGATTGTAATCCATTTTTTTTAGCGAGTATACCCTTAATGACTGTGAGATATTATTTTTACAAGACCTTGCATGTGACTTTGTTGATGGGTTTGTTGCTTTGCCTGTTAGCGGCAGTGGGAGCCGCGGCCATCCAGTGGTATTTTATCCCTGAGTTGCCTTCGACTGAAAGGCTTAAAGATATCCCCTTGCAAGTTCCACTTCAACTGTACACTAAAGACAACGTTTTTATCGCGGAATATAGCAAGCAGCGTCGCATACCGCTGGCGGTGAAATCGATACCAGAGCTTTTGATTAAAGCGGTGCTGGCGGCCGAGGATGATAGATTTTACGAACATCCGGGGGTTGACCTGAAGAGTTTATTTCGGGCGACAGTCAGTTTGCTGAAAACGGGTGAAAAGCGGCAAGGCGGTAGTACCATCACTATGCAGGTGGCCCGTAACTTTTTTTTAACACGCGATAAAACCTTAAAGCGTAAATTTGATGAGATTTTGCTGGCTTTGAAAATTGAGGATGAGTTGTCGAAGGAAGATATCCTCGAATTATATTTGAATAAAATTTACTTTGGACATCGCGCTTATGGGGTTGGTGCGGCTGCTCAAGTCTATTATGGTAAAAATATCTCTGATTTGACATTGGCTCAATGGGCGATGTTGGCCGGTTTACCTAAAGCACCGTCTGCGAACAATCCGTTGACTAATCCTAAGCGTGCCTTGGAACGTAGAAATTATATCCTTGGGCGTATGTTAGCTCTTTCTTATATCAGTAAAGATGAGTCTGATAAGGGCGTAAAAGCCCCTTTGACGGCAAAGTTTCATAAACCAATCCCGGAGATTGAGGCTTCATACGTTGCTGAAATGGTTCGTTCTTTTTTGCTGAAAAAGTTTGGTGAGAAGGCCACCTATACCAATGGTTATAAGGTTTTCACGACCATTGATAGTCGCAGACAAGAGAAGGCGACTTGGGCTTTACGCAGAAACTTATTCCGTTATGATAGACGGCATGGGTTTAGGGGTGTGGTTGACCATGTTGTGATACCCAAAAGAATGAAGATGAAGCAATTGGAGAAATGGGCTGACAAGACTTTGCAAAAATATCCCGTCATAGGGCCCTTGGTGCCCAGTATTGTGTTTGGAACGAGGCGTAAAAGCATCCTTGCTTATAATCAAAGGGCCGGGCACTTTAAAATTGCTTGGCGGGATATTTCTTGGGCACGTCGCCACATTAGTGAGAATAGACGTGGCCGATATCCAAGAAGCGCGAGAAGTGTGGTTAGGCGAGGGAATATTATAATGGCTCGTCCCTATTTGAAGCGCAAAAAGCGGAAAAAGGGGCAGCTGCAAAAAGCGGTCTACAAGGAACAGCCCTCTCGAAAGGTGGGTTCTCGATCTTCCAAATTCAAAAATGTGCGCTGGAGTTTGTCTCAAGTGCCGGAGGTTGAAGGGGCTTTGGTGGTGCTGAATCCTAACGATGGGGCGATTATCGCTCTGGCGGGGGGGTTTGATTTTTACAAGAGTAAGTTTAATCGGGTGACTCAAGCCCAAAGGCAGCCGGGTTCTGCTTTTAAACCCTTTATTTATTCTGCGGCACTCAAAAGAGGTTATAGGCAGTATAGCCCCATCAATGATGCGCCGATAGTTTTTAGAGTCGGTGGGGGAAGGTGGCGTCCTCGTAATTATAGCCATAAATATTACGGCTGGACGACTCTTAAAAAAGCGTTGGCGTATTCCCATAATGTGTCTGCCGTGCGGTTGTTGGATAAGGTGGGAGTGGGTTATGCGATTAATCATGTGACGAAGTTTGGCTTTGAGCGAAAGAGAATTCCGAAAAATCTAACCATCGCTTTGGGGACGGGTGAGGTGACTCCTCTGGAGTTGGCAGAAGGCTTTGCAGTCTTTGCGAATAGGGGGTTTCGGATTGAGCCTTATTTTATTGATCGCATTGAAGATATTAAAGGAACAGTGGTTTTTTCAGCTAATCCATTGAAAATTTGTCGCAAATGTCCCTCGGAGATTTTGAAGGCCTCAAAGGATACCCCGTCCGATATCCTTGTTCCTCATACCGTTTGTACACAGACACCTCGCTACGCGCCGCGGGCCATAAGCTCTTACAATGCCCAGACAATGAATTCTATGCTTAAAGATGTGGTTCGCATTGGTACGGCTCGTCGGGCGCGTAAACTTCGGCGTCGCGATCTTGCCGGTAAAACGGGCACGACTAATAATCAACGCGATGCGTGGTTTGCGGGCTATAATCGTGACATGGTAGCTACCGTTTGGGTTGGTTTTGACAAGCCTCGATCTCTCGGTTATAAGGAGACGGGGGGGGACACCGCGCTACCCATGTGGATTGACTTTATGAGGGCCGCGTTAAGAGGTAAAGCGGTGAAATCAGAACCTTTTGAGTATGATTATGTGGCTCAAAAAAAGCCTAGTCGCTCGAAAAGTAACAAAAGCACTCGCCGATTGAATTCTTTCTCAAAAACAAAGGCATCTTCGAGCCGTGCGAATAAGAAGAAGCGTCGTGCTTCTAAAAAGTCTTCTTCTCAAAGAAGTCGCAAACCACGTCGAGGCACCAGCAAAAGGAATAGTAGCAGTAGCCGCAGTAGCCGCAGTAGCCGCAGTAGTAGCAGTAGCCGCAGTAGCCGCAGTAGCCGCAGTAGCCGCAGTAGCCGCAGTAGCCGCAGTAGTAGCAGTAGCCGCAGTAGCCGCAGTAGTAGCAGTAGCCGCAGTAGCCGCAGTAGCCGCAGTAGCCGCAGTAGCCGCAGTAGCCCTAGTAGCCGCAGTAGCCGCAGTAGCCGCAGTAGCCGCAGTAGCCGCAGTAGCCCCAAAAAGTCTACCGTGATTGAAGATCAATTGTTTTAAGGGGAAATGGGAATTCTTCATTGTGAATCGAAGCTTAGCGAAGCTAATTGAGAATGGGCAATTACTTATGCCAATGACTGATCCAAAGAATCAAGTTCCTGAGCATTTAGAAACTAGAAACCCCGTTTCTTTTTGAATGGGGTTTTTTACCCATAGGTGTTAAGCTAAGAAAAAATAGACTGAGAATCAATACGTTATAATTACAACTCGGAACGATTGGGAATGATTTTATCTCGAATAATTCAGCCCGATAGGATGGGAATGAATTATCTCTTGTGATTTCATTTTTTGAAATCTTTGATTTTAGAGACATTTTTTTTAGCTTAACACGTATGGGTTTTTTACCACCCGATTTAATTAATGTCCATGTACTTATGCTTTGCACGGCTAAAAACGGGACTTTTAACTGTGTGAAAAGTCCAAATCCTAACCGTTTGCAGTCTAAAATAATAAATGAGATGCTTATTGACAGCTTATTAATAGTCTTGGCCTATTTGCTAGGCTCAGTCTCTGGAGCCTTGATTGTCATGCAGTTAATGGGTTTGCCTGATCCACGCTCACAGGGTTCAGGTAATCCGGGGGCGACTAATATGCTACGCTCCAGCGGCAAAAAAGCGGCACTGATTACCCTGTGCCTGGATGTGTTTAAAGGTGTGATAGCGGTATTGGTTGCCAAATTTCTCGCCAGTGGGGCTGTGGCATTAGCCGCCGTCACCTTGGCCGTGTTTTTGGGACATTTGTATCCCATTTTCTTTCAGTTTCGCGGTGGCAAGGGCGTGGCGACGGCCTTTGGCGCGTTGTCAGTGTTGGCATGGCCTGTTAGTTTAACGGCATTAGCAACGTGGCTATTGATGGCTTTTTTGTCACGTTATTCATCATTGGCATCCCTCACAGCCGCCCTGTTCACACCGGCGTATATGTTTTGGTTTACGGGTGTGTGGGAGTACACTCTTATGAGCCTCATTATGAGTGGTTTTCTGATTTGGCGGCATCGTTCCAATATCCGTAGTTTATTGACAGGTAAAGAGAATAAAATAGGCCAAAAAGCCTGAACTTATGAAATGAACAATCCTATTTATTTGATTTATTCGATTTTGCTGAGTGGGCTGATATTGCATGGATGCTCTGGCTCTGTTCCAAAAAAGCCGGCCACACCTACACAACCAAATAACAAAGTGGTCTGGGCTGACGATGGTTCAGAGGTGGCCGTGGTGGTACACCGTTTTGAGGAAAAACGAGGCAGTTTGCCAAGTGGTACAACGGATAAACGCCATTTTAAACATCGAATTTTGGTACAAAACCTTGGCGAAGATAAGCGACGTACCATTACTGAATGGCGCGATTATCAAAATGGTCAGATATTTTATATGAAACAAGCCGGCTATTTTGTGGTAGAGTCGCTGTTGGGGAATGGCGCACGGCGCTTTGATAAAATTGCTTTAAATGGCAATGAAATTTTAATAATCGAAACGCCCGATACTGAACACCAAGGGTGTCGAGATAAAGAACCCACCTCACCAAAAATGCCAAAGCCGGCACGAGTCCAGCATACCGTGATTCCGTCACCGGATGGTCAGCAATTGGCATATATCTACAGTCCGGCGTGTGGCAAAGTGACGGTGGAATTTTTACATGCGAACAATTTAAGTTTGTTCGATTCCCAAACGATGGACGTTGATGAACCGATGAATGCGACATGGCATATTGATGGCTATGTCATTTTGGCAACCAATAGCAACGCATGGAAAGTGACGGCGCTGGCTCCGCCTGAGCCTATTACTTCCCCAAAATGTCTGTCACCGGTGACGACGAGCAGTGATGTATCATTAGAGGGAAAAAGGGTGTCTTTTGAGGGGGATAAATTAGTTACCAAGGACGTGGGCAGTCAAAAAGCGTTTGGCTGTCATTGATCAGTGATTTCAGTGATTACAGTGATTAGTGATCACTGAAAACTGATCACTGAAATCTGATCACTGATAACTGATAACTGATAACTGAAAACTGAAACACTGATAACTGATATGGCTGGACATAGTAAATGGGCAAACATCCAACACCGTAAAGGTGCTCAGGATGCAAAACGAGGCAAATTATTTACTAAACTGATTCGTGAAATTACCGTCTCGGCGCGTATGGGTGGTGGCGATGCTGCTTCTAACCCACGTCTACGTGCCGCTATCGACAAAGCCTTGGCCGGTAATATGACCAAGGATACGATAGACCGTGCGATAAAACGCGGTGCGGGGGCCGCCGACGGCGATAACTACGAAGAAGTTCGTTATGAAGGCTATGGGCCTGGCGGCGTTGCGGTGATGGTTGATTGTATGACGGATAACCGTAATCGCACTGTGGCTGAGGTGCGTCATGCTTTCAGTAAATTTGGCGGTAACTTAGGTACTGAGGGCTCGGTGGCCTATTTATTTGAAAAAGTTGGGCTTCTCAGTTTTCCCGCCGGCAGTGATGAAGACCAAATCATGGAAGTTGCTTTAGAAGCCGGTGCTCAGGATGTGGTGCGTAATGAGGATGATTCGGTTGATGTGCAGGCCGCACCCAATGATTTTTACACCGTCAAAGAGGCCATGGAAAAGGCCAAGCTAATACCAACACAATCAGAAGTGACAATGCGGGCTTCAACCAATACAGTTCTTGATTTGGCCAATGCTCAAAAAATGGTCAATTTATTAGAGCGGTTGGAAGATTTAGACGATGTTCAACAAATTTATTCTAATGCCGACATCAGTGATGAGATCGTGGCACAATTAGCGTAAGGGAGCTAGGGTGTGTCCCACTTAAGTACCCGTGCATAGATTTTTAAAAAATAAACGTTTTCGTCGTCGAAATACCGACAAACTTTTGCACGGGTACTTATCCTACAGACTTTGAGTTGTCTTGCCGCTCAATTGGTAAGGTTTCTTTTGAGGGCCCGGTTTTCTTTCTTGATGTTAATAGCTTTTGTTAATGGCTTACCATAACAAACCAAGGTGTCTAAAACCTGGCGGTTTTTTTAGACGGAACGTAACGATAATCGGTGAAAATGACTTGTAGGAACTAAAAATTAAATTCCTAGCTTGCATTTTTCATTTTTCATTTTTCATTTTTAAAGGGCCAGGTTGGCGAATTGATAAACCAAAGTTTCTTGATTTGATTGATGGCCCTATCGATAAAAACTTCAAAAAGGACAAGTGGGACACACGCATAAAAAAATAATTACACCCGCCATTGCTAACTGTTTCGGGAATTCCTCCGTCATGAACGAAACAATAAACTCGGTGCTTAATCGGTTGGAATTTCCCCCCTTTGATAAACTAATTTTTACCCACAACTCAGTATATTATTGAAAATTATCAATGTGTCAGTGGTTAATAACTGACTCACTTTGAACTTAAGTGATTGAATTAATTAATGATTAATGATTAACGATTAATTATTAATATTAATTAGGGGGGTTAGGAGGGATTTGTGGTAACACGCATTTTGGGCATAGACCCAGGTTCACGGCTTACGGGGTTTGGAGTCATTGAAGTCTGTCGGCAACAATCTGTGTATATCACCTGTGGCTGCATACGCATGCAATCAGACTCTCTGCCGTTACGCTTACAGGAAATCTACACGGGTATCAGTCAGATTATTGAAGAATATCAACCCACCGTGTCAGCGATTGAACAAGTTTTTGTGCATCGCAATGTTGCGTCGGCTCTCAAATTAGGCCAAGCACGGGGCGCTGCCATCGTCGCCGCTGTACAGCACGGCTCGGCGGTGCATGAATACGCCCCCACTAAAATCAAGCAAGCCGTTGTCGGCACAGGCCGTGCCGATAAAATACAAGTACAGCAGATGGTTAAAGTGTTGTTGTCTCTTTCCAATACTCCGCAAGTGGATGCAGCGGATGCCTTAGCCGTTGCTCTCTGTCACGCCCACACTAACCAGTACAATTAACAGATTAGGCCGAATGGTGTTATAGCATTTTTCTTTTGCGTAAACGACATCACTCGTAGGGGCAAACCTGCGTGTTTGCCCTTAACCTGCGTGTTTGCCCTTTTTTGTATTTCACATCAGCGAAAAATGCTATATAGCTTTTCAGATAAATATTGTCACTCCGTCCAAACTTTAGTTTGGACTGTACAAACTAAAGTTGGTACGGATAT
Organism: Candidatus Parabeggiatoa sp. nov. 2; assembly: GCA_002085445.1. GTDB lineage: Bacteria > Pseudomonadota > Gammaproteobacteria > Beggiatoales > Beggiatoaceae > Parabeggiatoa. Next base: position 8,256 of record NBMI01000065.1, on the reverse strand, counting down.
TTTATGAAAAGCGATAGCTGTTCAGATAAATATTTTGGCTTCGTTTCAACTTTAGTAATGGCCGTACAAACTAAAGTTTGGACTGATTTTTTGTGAAAAACTATAGATGATTGGCTTGTATGTTTTAACATACTGCATTATCATAAAAAACGGTAAATCATCCGTTCATCAGGTAACCGTTTCCAATTAAATCTTTTTTCAATGGGTTATACTCAACGTGATCATAAATTAGACTTTAGAGAGCATGCGAATGGCGCGAAATGCGAATATTAAAAAGTCTAGTAACGGTTCGCTATTCGGCAACCAGAACCAGCAACCGCGAAAAAGTTGAGTTTGTGACTTTGTGTCGTATAATTATTTTTCAATAAAAGTTTTCGTCGATGACTATGAGGATGTCAATATGCGTACAGCTAGTGGTGTTATTCTTATTTTTGTTGCCATAATCTTTTTTTTCGGTTCACTTGGCTACCTATTCGGCGGTGCCGTTGTCACAGGTGTTAGCCAATTAGATTCAAAAGCACTCGAACAAGCGATTGAAGAAGAGGGCAAGAAACTGTCTGAAACGGTCGAACAAGCGATTGAAGAAGAGGGCAATGAGCTTCCTGAAGCTGTCATTGATTCATCGGCTCAAGAAGAAGGCAAGGAGCTGATTGCCAAGGTACTGAAAGAACTGAAAAACCTTCTGGCGGCTGGAACCGCAATGGGTAGTGAAGCAATGGTCTTTGGCGTTTTTCTACTGGTGTCCGCATGCATACTCTTCGCCGGGGCTGTGTTTATTTTTCAGGGCTGGAAACCCGGTTTCATTTATGTAGCCGGCTTTCTTGCCATTCTAGGGCCCGTGATAGCTTATTTTATAACAACTGGTGTCGTCGGTGGTGTCGTCGCTGGTATCGTCGCTGCTGTAAGAGTGTTTGAAGTGATTGGCGGGGTAATGGCTATTATCTCAGCACGCCTGATTAGCAAGGCTGCACAAACGCCTATAGAAGGAACTGAGGCTTTAAAAATGCGTACAGCGAGTGGTGTTATTCTTATTTTTGTTGCCATAATCTGTTTTTTCGGTTCACTTGGTTACCTACTCGGCGGTGCCGTTGTCACAGGTGTTAGCCAATTAGATTCAAAAGCGCTCGAACAAGCGATTGAAGAAGAGGGCAAGAAACTTTCTGAAACGGTCGAACAAGCGATTGAAGAAGAGGGCAATGAGCTTCCTGAAGCTGTCATTGATTCATCGGCTCAAGAAGAAGGCAAGGAACTGATTGCCAAGGTACTGAAAGAACTGAAAGTTCTTCTGGCGGCTGGAACCGCAATGGGTAGTGAAGCAATGGCCTTTGGCGTTTTTCTACTTGTGTCCGCTGGCATACTCTTCGCTGGGGCAGTGTTTCTTTTTCAGGGTAGAAAGCCCGGTTTCATTTATGTCGCCGGCTTTCTTGCCATTTTAGGGCCCGTGATAGCTTATTTTATAACAACAGGCATCGTCGGTGGCATCGTCGGTGGTGTCGTCGCTGGTGTAAGAGTGTTTGAAGTGATTGGCGGGGTAATGGCTATTATCTCAGCACGCCTGATTAGCAAGGCTGCACAAAACAAACCTCAGTAGGAATTTTATCGTCATTAGAGTTGTTCTCCAGTAACCGTTTTTCCATTTTAACTCTCACGCAGTCGTCCAAACTTTAGTTTGGCAGGAGTCCAAACTTTAGTTTGGCAGAAGTCCAAACTTTAGTTTGGCAGAAGTCCAAACTTTAGTTTGGTAGTCGTCCAAACTTTAGTTTGGCAGGAGTCCAAACTTTAGTTTGGCAGTGCCCTTAAATTTTTTCAATGGGTTATACTCAACGTGATCATAAATTATACTTTGCCTCGATCACAAATTGCGCTGAAAGTCATTTCGACAGTAGGAGAAATCTTGTTTTCATGAACAAGATATAAAGTTCCCTCCTATCGTCGGGATGAGACATGACAAAAAACTTCTTCGGTGTCTAGTATATATTTTAGAGAGCCTGCGAATGGCGCGAAATGCGAATATTAAAAAGTATAGTAACCGTTCGCTATTCTGCAACCTGCAACCGCGAAAAAGTTGAGTTTGTGACTTTGTGTAGTTTGCCATAAAATTTTTCGTAGATGACCATGAGGATGTCAATATGCGTACAGCGAGTGGTGTTATTCTTATTATTGTTGCCGTAATCTTTTTTTTCGGGTCACTTGGCTACCTACTCGGCGGTGCCCTTGTCACAGGTGTTAGCCAATTAAAACCTGAGATTGCCGAAGAATCGGCTAAAGAAGAGGGCAAGGAACTGACTGCCGAGGAACGGAAAGAACTGGAAGACCTTCAGGCGGTAGGAACCGTAATGGGTAGCGGAGCAATGGCCTTTGGTATTTTTCTACTTGTGTCCGCCGGCATACTCATTGCTGGAGCAGTGTTTCTATTTCAGGGTAGAAAACCCGGTTTCATTTATGTCGCCGGCCTACTCGCCATTCTAGGGCCCGTGATAGCTTATTTTATTACAAACCTCAGTAGGAATTTTATCGTCATTAGAGTTGTTCTCCAGTAACCGTTTTTCCATTTTAACTCTCACGCAGTCGTCCAAACTTTAGTTTGGCAGGAGTCGTTTGGCAGTCGTCCAAACTAACGTTTGGCAGGGGTCCAAACGAAGCAAAAACTGAACGTGTCAATTTTGTAAATAGATGTTTTAATTGGATAAATTAACTTTTAACAACGCTATTCCCAATAAAGCAGAAAGATTAATCTAATGAATTGGCAACATGTTGGAGTGTTGGTGCGCTATGATCTTTTGTATATAGTGCGTAGTGCTACAAGGCTTTTATTCTTGGTGTTTTATGGCCTTTTCTGGTTTTGGTTGCTATGGAAACTGGGCGAAGGCATGGCTACATGGCTGGCAGAGCCAGAAGGCAATCTCATGGCTTCATGGATACTTGAAAAGGAACTGGCACGGGCCCTATTCCTTGAGCGCCCCGCCACTTTGTCGGCCTATTTTCTCATTGCTATGGCGATGGTACCGGCATTCGTCATATGGGGCGCGAGCAGTCAGACGGCAACCGATATTAAATCACGGCATCTGCGCTTTCTCATTCCGCGATGCGGACGTTTTGAGATTTATCTGGGCCGGTTTTTGGGTGCGGTATTGCTTATCACCTTACCAGAAATTGTGGTAGGCACTATTGCTACGCTTATTTCTGTCCAAATAGATAACATGGATATCGCAACGGTGCTTGTTTATGCGCTTCATGTCAATAGTATAGTGATTGCCTATAGTCTTCCGTACATTGCTTTTATGGCAATTTTTTCCGCATGGACGGCCTCCGCAGGTTTAGCTGTACTCGTTGCGATGAGTATATACTTTGTCTTCGCTATGGTTATGGGAGTTCTCACCATTCGCTGGCCGGAGAGTACTTGGATCGGCTATCTCTTGCCGAATGCACTGAAGACACAACTTATCAGCCCTGATGGCTCCCTTATCTTATTAGCCTTAGCCGCTCTCGTGATGTATCTATTCATCTACTTTTGGGTTGGCTGGTATATCTTTCGTGTTCGGGACCTGTAATGATGCCAATTATTGAAATTCAAGAACTTTCAAAGACTTATGGTGCCGCTCGCGCCCTGCATCGGATCACCGTCTCCTTAGAACGGGGGCAACCTATTGGACTCGTGGGGCCAAATGGGGCGGGAAAGACGACCCTTTTTTCTCTTCTGTGCGGATTTATACACCCCACTTCGGGAACCGTCCGAGTCTTGGGGCATCCGCCGTTACATAAAGCCTTACATGGACGTATTGCCATTCTTCCGCAGGATGCTGCCTTGATTAAGACTGTACCAATCGTTACTCAACTGACTTTTTTGGCCCAGTTACAAGGTTTTACTCGGAAAAAAGCCCGTCAAGAAGCTCAGCGTGTGTTGGAATGTGTCAATCTCCATCAATCAGGCCATAAATCACCAGACTTACTCAGTCATGGAATGTTAAAGCGGGCCGCGATAGCACAGGCTTTTATTGGTAACACTGAGTTGGTGTTGTTGGATGAACCAACCGCGGGGCTGGATCCAGCCACGGCGGGCCAAATTCGTGAGTTAATCCGCACGACGGCAAAAGACCGAACATTTATCGTTAGTTCCCATAATCTCAGTGAAATTGAAGACATCTGTGGCAGCGTGTTAATCTTGAATCGAGGCCAGCTCACAGAATACAAAACGATATCAGATCTCGTGGCACGTACCACTTGTCTTACTTTTAGACTGGAAAAACCCCCTGAAAAAGAGGTGGAAGTCATTTTCCAGAAGTTGCCAGAAGTCACCAAAGTTGAAATAGGCTCGGTTGCTAAGCAACAGTTGCTCATTCACTACCATGAATCGGCCGACAAGGCGGCCCATATCCGGATTATGCAAGTCTTGCATCAGGCCGGTATTTATTTCCTTGAGATGAGCCGAGGGCAGTCTTTGGAAAATAAAGTCTTAGAAATCACACAAAATAAATAATAGAGTGGTTCCTTTTTAAAGGTTGCAAAAACGAATGGTGAATTGGTAATTGGTAATTGGTAATGGCGAATAGCGACATTCGCCGCGAGTGTCGTGTATTTGGTTGACTTCCCCACCTGGCACCGTCATCAGAGTTGTTCCCTTTTAAACATTTATTCACGGTCAACAAATATACTGAGCATCGCCATAAACTGAGCTTTTTTGTCATTTCGACGTTAGGAGAAATCTGAGAACTCGATATTGGACGGGCGAAAGATTTCTCAAGTTCAAGTTCAAGTTCAAGTTCAAGTTCCCTCCGATCAAAGGGACAAGCCGATCAAAGGGATCAAAGGGACTCGAAATGACAAAAGCGCAATTTTTGACGGTGCAAAGTATAGAAAAGACCGGTGGGGTATCGAAAACCCCACCTGCATAAGCGGGGTTTTCTAAGGCCCCGTAGGTTTGAGTTATTTAGGAACAACTCAATTCTAAAAAACATTTTATGTGAGTGAGTTTTTTAAAAATAAACGGCACAGTACCACCTATATCAGTCTATTCAACTTGATGATTATTCATAATCAGAAGCAGTCGCCAAAAATACGCAATACTCACGATAATATTTAGAGAAATTTTGCAGTGGTCTCCGTTCCATGGGAGACAAAACGTCTCAAAACTTTTTTGTGTACTACTAAAATATAAGTGATTGTTTTATAAGCTTTAATTTAAGTATTTTTAATAAATAGTGCCTATCTGATTATTTTAACTAATAGTCGCTATTCTACTAAACCATACTTTAATAAAGGTTAAAACCAAAATACGCGGCTCTAACGAAGGCCGTTCACGGCGTATTTTTGGCGTATTTTATTTAAAATAAGCGCTTTTATTGATTATATATAATAGATAGCCATTTTAATAAGATTAATAAGGCGTTTGTTAGAAAATTTACGGGGGTTATATATTTTTCGTGTTATTATTTTAAAATCACTAACATGTTGTTTTACATAAAAAATAATGACAAAAATTTAGGTACCAATACTAAACCAAGGTACGATTATAGCCTACGTGTCTCAAAAGACACCCTTCCATATCTTCCCCCTTTCATCAGGGTGCCGATTGATCCAAAACTCGGTAGTCCCTACAAACCAATAGACGTGTTCAAACGGTAGTAATTGCTCATTGATAATCACAACCCAACACCGCGCCGCTAATGTTTGCGTATATTATTTTCTGCATTGTCCTTATAATGCCAACTTGACATCCATTCGCCATTCACCATTCGCAATAGAAAAATGATTAGTCGTTTACGTGGCTTGTTAATCGAAAAACAGCCGCCCTTGTTAGTCATTGATATCCAAGGCGTGGGCTACGAAGTCTTCGCACCCATGTCTACTTTTTATAACTTGCCAGAAGTAAACACTGAAGTCAGTTTATTAACCCATTTCACTGTGCGTGAAGATGCCCATGTACTTTACGGTTTTCTCAACGAATCGGAGCGGGGGCTGTTTCGTGATCTCATTCGTGTCAGCGGTATAGGCCCCAAACTGGCATTAAGCATTCTGTCTTCGATGGAATTACCGACTTTTGTACAGTGTGTCAATAACAATGACACTGCCCGCCTCACGCGCATCCCAGGCGTGGGTAAAAAGATGGCTGAACGGTTAGTGGTAGAAATGCGTGATCGCTTGAAGAGTTGGGGCACTAACACAACACCTTCACCTGTCACCCCCACTTCCACGCTCACACAAGGCCTCACCAGCCCCGTTGAAGATGCCATCAGTGCCTTGATTGCATTGGGCTACAAACCGGCAGATGCCAGTCGTTGGGTACATGCCGTAGCCGAAGAAGGTTTAAGCAGTGAAGTTTTGATTCGTCGCGCTCTACAATCCGCCCTTTAGTTTGCCGTCGTCCAAACTAACTAATGGCCGTCGTGTTTGGCAGTCGTCCAAACTAACTAATGGCCGTCGTCCAAACTTTAGTTAATAAACATCTTTACTAACGTGAGTTCGACTTTAAGCTTTACTGACTCATTTCACTCTATGGCCCACAATTTTCAGGCTATTAACGTATTAATGTTAAGGGTTTAATCGTCAATTTTTTTTAATCAATTAATTATTTTCAAACAATTGATTCATAGAAAATTTATATAACTTATTGAAAAGTCGAACTCACGTTACTAAAGACTTTGAATTTGAGCACTGATCACTGAAAAATGATCACAGATCACAGAGAACTATTAAAAGGATTAAACATGATCATCATTATGCGTCCCCACGTCACCGATGACGAAATTCACGGTGTCGAAGCTAAACTCAAATCGCTAGGCTTAGAAGCGAACATTTCACGCGGCGTTGAGAGAACCATTATCGGCGCCATCGGCGATGAACGCAAAATCCACAAAGAAAGTTTGCAAGCGTTGCCCGGCGTTGAAGATGTGATGCGCGTTGTCAAACCGTACAAGATTGTTGCGCGGGAATGGCACGACGCCGATACTATTGTAGATATCAAAGGGATTCCGCTAGGCGGTAAAACCATACAAGTGATTGGGGGGCCTTGTTCCGTTGAAACGCAGCCACAAATGGATTTAGCCGCACAAAACGTTGCTCATGCCGGTTGCCGTTTAATGCGCGGTGGCGCATTCAAACCACGCACCAGTCCTTACAGTTTTCAAGGCAAGGGTGTGGAAGGCTTAAAGATATTTCGTCAAGCCGCCGATAAACAAAATTTGCCCATTGTCACGGAATTAATGGACGTGCGTCACCTTGACACTTTTTTAGAATATGGCGTTGAGGTGATACAAATCGGCACCCGTAATATGCAAAACTTTGATTTACTGAAAGAAGTTGGAAAAACTCATACGCCAGTGATACTCAAACGCGGTTTATGCGCGACGATTTCAGAATGGCTGATGTCGGCCGAATATATCGCTGCGGGTGGCAATCATAATATTATTTTGTGTGAGCGCGGAGTGCGTAGTTTTGAAAAAGCTTACCGCAATATGTTGGATGTCACGGCAGTTCCGATGCTGAAGAAAGAAACGCATTTGCCCGTCATTGTCGATCCAAGTCATGCCGGTGGTAAAGCCTGGTTAGTGCCAGCGTTGTCAAAAGCTGCTATTGCGGCGGGGGCTGACGGTTTATTAATCGAAATGCACCCAACGCCGTGTGAAGCGTGGTGTGATGCAGATCAAGCCCTTGCTCCCGATGAGTTGAAAGAGTTGATGGGAGAATTGCAGAGTATTACACAAGCAGTGGGGCGTGAGCTTTGAAATGAAAAATGAAACCAAAAACGATACCACTTGTCATAGCATAGTACAACGAATTACGCGGATAAACGAATTGTCCAACGGAAAAATCCGTAATGGGTTGTACTTAGGGAGTTGCGGCTAATCTTGTTTGTAGTAATCGCTTTAGCGACTAAATCTTGTTTGAATCTTGTTTGTAGTAGTCGCTTTAGCGACTTAATCTCGTTAAGACGATTACAAGCCTACTATAAACACTACAAACACTACACTACTAAGGAAGTTGTGGCTAAATAAAATACCCACACAAAATGAAAATAACAAAGTTAAAAAAACTTTGTTTCTCTATGGGTATATTATTTTCACGCTCCTCTCTTATCAAAATTCGCTTATCCTTAAAACGTTGTATTTACAAGTGTCGCTGCCGGATAATTCGGTTATCCCCGTCATTGGCGTTAGCTAAACGCAAGTTTCGTTGTACTTTATATTCAATGAGTTATAAAAAACGGATAGGTAGCAAGGAAACGATAGCAACTTTGTTGATAGCTTTGCTCTAGCAACT
>NBMI01000064.1 GCA_002085445.1 Candidatus Parabeggiatoa sp. nov. 2 | reverse complement strand
GTACTTGTCCTGATACTCGGAGCAAGTCCACTCATAGACGTTGCCCGCGGTGTCAAACAGCCCAAACGGATTGGCGGCAAAGGAACCAACTGGGGCCGTGTATTTAAAACTGTCGCCACAATGAGTGTTAGAACAATTGGCTCTATTGGAACCAATGTCATTGCCCCACCAGTATTTGGTCTCGGTACCAGCACGAGCGGTATATTCCCATTCGGCTTCGGTGGGCAAACGGTAATGATGGCCGGTTTGTTTAGTCAGCCAGTTGGCGTAGGCGGTGGCATCATCCCAAGACACGTTAATCACTGGACGGTTGCCACGTCCGTAGCCACTATCAGAAGGCTTTGCTCTACCCGTTGCTTCGGCAAACTTGTCATATTCGGCGAAAGTCACTTCATAACGGCCTATCGCAACGCGTTTGATAGAGACTTCATGGACGGGTTGTTCGTTACTATAACCACCGCCCTCTGTTTGGCAAATGGCATGCACAACTCGGCGGCCATTTCGGCCTGTTTATTATCTAGGGCGGTGACTCGTTTGGACAATCCATCGGCCCGTTGGACATGTTTGTTGTCCACGGCGGTGAGTCGTTTGGACAATTCGCCTACCGTTTCGGCCTGTTTGTTGAGTCGTTTGGACAACTCGCCGGCCGTTTGGGCTTGTTTGTTGTCCACGGCGGTGAGTCGTTTGGACAATCCATCGGCCCGTTGGACATGTTTGTTGTCCACGGCGGTGATTCGTTTGGACAACTTGTCGGCCGTTTGGACGTGTTTGTTGTCCACTTTGGTGAGTTGTTTGGACAATTCGCCTACCGTTTCGGCTTGGTTGTTGAGTCGCTTGGACAACTTGTCGGCCGTTTCGGCTTGGTTGTTGTCCACTTTGGTGAGTCGCTGAATCTCCGCTTGTTGGGCTTGATTGTCGGTGGTGAGTCGCTGGATTTGGGCTTGTTGGGCTTGATTGTTGGCGGTGAGTCGCTGGATTTGGGCTTGTTGTGTTTGGGTTTTCTTTTCAAGTTGTGCAATCCGGTGGGTGATACTCAGGATGCATTCAAAGGTGCCGAAATCTTTCAGATTACAGGGATCATCGGCCGCCATCGGTTTGAGTTTGGCGAGCTGCGCTTGGATTCTTTCCAGTTTGCTGAGTTGCGCTTGATTTTCCGTTTCAAGTCGCCCAATCTGTTGTTTGATATTGGCCCGTTGCGCGAGGTTTTGCTTTTTGAGTGCTCCAATTTGTTGGCCGAGATATGCAATACAATCCTGGTAGGTACCCGTTTTGGGATGACAGGAATCATTGGCAGCCACCATTGGGGGCGCTAGTAGTATTAATAATAGGGTGAGTTTTTTCATCATGTCCTCTACAAGGATTAGTTATAATAACGGATTATCTCGTGGCAGTGTTTGGTTATCCGTTTATTTCGAGTATCCGTTGTACTATAATCAAGTGCGGTTTGGGATTTGTTAGTTGCCCCGGTAAGCGCGACAGGGGGCCATAACTTAATTTGAAAGCATCCAAAATCGTTTATGGCCATCAAATTCGATACTCTAAAAACGTCGACTTCGGCGACTGCCAAACTCAAGTTTGGACTCCAGTTGCCAAACTCCGGACGTTTGTTATGACTTAGTAGGCCTCGCCAGATAAATCCTAACCACGGCCTTTTTATCCTTAATAACCAGCAACTACAAGGATTCGTTATAATAAAGGATTAGATCGTGCTGGTGTTTGGTAAAAGCAACTACAGCAACTACAGGGATTAGTTATAATAACGGATTAGATCGTGGCGGTGTTTGGGTTTGAGTCGTTTGAATCAGAACTAATCTAAAAAAAGGTGGGCATTATATATTATTTAAGGCTGGATTCCAAACTCTAAGTATACCCAACGTGATCATAACTTTTTTCAACACTGAGATATCATTGTAACATTATGATTTTTTGAGTTATCCGTTTATTTCGAGTATCCGTTGTACTATAATCAAGTGCGGTTTGGGATTTGTTAGTTGCCCCGGTAAGCGCGATAGGGGGCCATAACTTAATTTGAAAGCCTCCAAAGTATTTTATGGCCCTCAAATTCGATACTCTAAAAACGTCGACTTCTGCGGCGACTGCCAAACTCAAGTTTGGACTCCGGAGGACTGACGATTTGGACTCCGGAGGACTGATAAGCGAGAATGAATCAATGAACCAATCCGTTATTATATACAATCCTTGTAGTTATTGTTGTGTAGATTCCAACAAACAAACCGCCACATTTTTCACTTCATAAATTCTCAGGTTAGGCTTCCACAAACTCGCATCACCAATAAGAGTGACTTTGTCATTGCCGATTTCCACTTTAGACATATGCACTTCTAAATACATCTCTGTCTGATCATTTGGTTGCGGAATCTGTCCGCGATATTTCCAAACGATTTCGTGGTTGAGGAGTTGTCCAAAACGAGGCGATTTCAAGTGTTTGCCCAAATCAAGCTGGAGGGCATAAACTTGCATCGCTTGCAAAATGGCTTCAACGCCTAACGAGCCAGGCATCACCGGATCTTGATGAAAGTGGCATTTAAAATACCAGTCAGTAGGCTTGACTTGTTTTTTTGCATAGATATAGCCTTGCTGATAACGCCCACCGCCTTCAATCAGTTTCACTTCATTGAGCAAGTCTAACTGATGTTGGCTGGCACGATAATGAGGCTGCTCCGCGTTGAGGTGATAAAATTGGGCGCGGTTTTTTTGGAGCCTCAAATCAATGGTTGTTATCGGCAATCCGGTGCTATTTTCCGTTTCAATCCAAGGGCGGACATCTTTGCCTCTATCTAACCCTACTTGATTAGCCAACGCGTTTGAACTAAAAAAGCCAAAGCTGGCATCGCCTTGATAAAACGGTTCGCCATCATAAACCATTTCAAAATCAAAACGTTGAATGATCATGCCCTGAATGTTAGATTGCGAAAGCAATCGCGCTGTGTTTGTCACCGTCTTGCCGCGAATGTCCACGTTTTTGAGAATGCGCCCTTGTCCATCCAAATTGCGAAAGTATAAACTCTCATTAGGATAAAGCAAAGTGGTGCCTAAATAAGCAGACAGAAAACCACAAGGTTGCAGGGCAATTTCCATCAAAACGGAGTAAGGGATTGTATCTGAGGAATTATGACGGTAATACCAAGTGTCTACTGGCGCGTCATATTCCGTTATAATCGTTGATTTTGGAGTGAATTTATGTCGTTCACCTTTAACTTCTAATACGCGATGCACGAAATTCAGGTGCGTATTGGGCATCCGTGACGCAGTGACTTCCCCAGTGTCATAAATATCAGACTAAACGAGCCAGCGGTTCGTTGCTATCTCCAACGGGAAGAGTCTTATTTTTTTCCGAGAGTTGCACCCCCACATCTTTAAAATGCACCACGATTTTGCCATTCAAGATGATTTCTACGTCACCTTTGGCATAAGGTTTTGGCGTTAAACCCAGTTCAGTGATTTCCAGCCGATAAATCAAGGTGGCAGAAATCGGTGTCACTTGTCCCCGGCAACGGACGACTTGTCGCAAGTTTGGAATCGGTTGAAAACGCGCATCGGTGGTGCAAGTCTGAAAACCCAAATACAACAGATAAAATTGTAACAGTTGCCCGCAACCTTCAGCCATTAATGAACCCGCCATCACTTGATCATCTTTGAAGTGGCAAGGAAAATACCAATGCTCTGGTTCAAGCACTTTTTCACCGATGATCAAACCCAAGCCATACGCGCCACCATTGAAATCAACTGAAGTTACCTGATCAATCATCAAAATTTCTTTTGGGGGAACTCGCAAAGAAGGATTTAATCCGGCTTGCCAATAATGCTCACCAAAACAAGCGGCAATGTTACCCTCAGTCAGATGTATCATATCTTTTTGGTCAAAATAGGATTTTTGGCAGATCAGCAAGGGTTCAAACTGTTGTTTTTGGATTTTATCGCGTTCTAGCAATTCTTTTTTGGAATAGACAACACCCTTACCTTTATCCAGTTCATCATCAGTAAAAAAACCAGCACAACCACCGTCCATCATGGAAATGTCGTAACGCAGGGTATCTCCTTCTGTGGGTATATCCTCCAAAAAAGTCATCGTGCAATCAAGTAGGCGATAGACAAGAATACCTTTATTCTCAAAATCTATGCCTAAATAACTGATTAATAACAAATCGCACTGCCCCGATTCGACGGAAACCGCCCAAGGAATTTGACCATCCACCGAATACCACATATTGTGGGGAATATCATATTCGGTGGTAAGCGTGCAAGGTTTAAAACTACCCTTTTCAGCATTGAGTTTGGTGACGCGACTGACTAACAGATAAGGCGGTAGGGGCAATTGCACCCGCCGAGAGTATGAGTCGATAATGGCATATTCTGGGCCGAAAACGTTGGCAATTTTGCCTTCGGCAAATTCCAGCAAATCGGCCTCATCCCAAATCACGTCATCGCGTGGCGTCAACGCTTTGGCTGGGGAACTTGGCATTGTTCCCGCTATTTGCAACTGAATTATCTTTAACATTGGACTATGAGATATCATTTTATTTTCAAAGCTTTTCCGATTTTCATCAGTCAAGATTGTGGTATGAATAGGTTTTCCACCTAATGTGATTTTTTTAATCAGTGATTTACGTTTTTTGGAATGTTTGGAATCCTTTTCCAGCGTTGGATAAAGCGGTGATAAATCCACCGAAACGCGATGGCTCACCAGTTTTGCCAACAGTCTAACAATACCGGTATGATCATCAACACCTTTGCTGTTGATAGACATGGCAACATGCTGTTTGCCTTTCAATGTTTCAGCAATCCATTGAGCGCAATTGTTTCCCGCTCCAAGTTCAATGAATATTCTCGCCCCATCTTTGTAAACACGATTAATGATGGCTGGAAAATCAACTGTCTGACAGCTCAGTTTGGCCGAGTTATGGGCAATATAATGGCTGTCGAGAAGCAACGGCGCACAATCAACGGCTGAATAAAACGTAATATCTGGTACTTTATGCACTTTCTGGAGATGTATTTGAACCAGTGCCTCATATTCAGATTGTGCGACTTCACAGTGTGAAGCGTTGTCAAACGGGATGATAAAATGCTTGCACTTAAGCGTTTTAATCACTCTCAAACAAGCTTTTGGATCACCGGCGATAGTGACTTCTTCAGGTGTGCTAATAAACGTCAAATAGACACATTTTTCATGTTTGAGAATATCTTTGACGGCAGTCGCCGAGGCTTTGAGTACATAAGAACGCCAAACGTCTTTTGTGGGCCGATTAAGGGGCAGTCCACAAAATTGACGTGCCGCTAAACAGGGGCCGGTTAATTGCGTTTGATAAAGAGGTGATGAGGCCAAGCCTTCACTTAACATTTTATTATCACGCCAAACACCCAGCGCATACATAATACCGCTCAATTCTCCTTGGCTATATCCAAAGGCGGCTTGGGGTTGAATTTGGAAATACTGTCTGAGAATAGCAGTGTGTAGCACGTCAAAACTGATGCCTATTTGGCACATAGCTACGCCACTACTGTGCAATTGTGCTTCAATCTCTTGTTGTGACGGGCGTTTTTCCAAGCTCCGAGGATAGAGCAATTTCTCATGCAGTAGCGTATTGATCAGATTGCCCAGTGGCGATGTGTCATAAAGTTTCGGATACAATCTGAATAGTTCCCGTCCCAAACCAATATAAGTCGTGCCCATCGCCGGATAAACAAACGCCACTTTCTCCAAAGGCTTTGCGGTAAAATAGCTGCCTAACGGCGTTTTCCATTCTTCTCCGGTTTCAAAGGCTTTTTTGATGCCTTGCATCGCAAAACCAATTTGTTGGCGCAATTCGTTTTTATTGTGCCCAACAATAGATAAGGCATAAGTTGCTTGGGGGCAAGTCTGAAAAGCAATAAAGCTTTGGCTCGCAATTATGCCAAGGCTATCATCATTTTCAATGCGATTCTGTAATTCGTTAAGTTGTTTGAGCAACGCCGATTGATGATCAGCCGCGAGAGGAAATAGATAGAATGGCGTTTGTTGTAGGTACTGACAAAGCTCGGCTTCGCTCCGCTTTGAATTCCTGTCTTCGGACAAAATTAAATGTGCATCAGTGTCGTCTAGCCCAATACTGTTGATCGCGGCAACTCTTTTAGACACACCCTCTTCTAAAAACCAGGTTTTTGATTTTGTGGCGACATAAAAGGGACTGCCTTGCCATTGTTCTGGCTTTTTCGGACTTTCCCATTGAGGAACCGCGGGAATATAGCGATGATAGAGGCACAATGCCGTTTTAATTAAACTCGCCATCCCCGAAGCGGCATAAGTATGACCAATATTCGCCTTCACACTGCCTATTGCCGTTATCAGTGGATCATTTTCCGTTGCCAATTGATAGGCTTTGGTTAAGCCTTTGATTTCGGCCTCGTCTTCTTGTGCGACTCCGCTACCAAAAACTTCCAGATAGCCAATCTCAGTGGGTTTGAGTCCTGCTATCTCAAAAGCTTGCTGGCAAGATTGATTAACTGATTGAGCAGTGGGTGTTTTTGGTAAGTGCCCCAAAGAATCGTTGTTAGCATTATTTGGCATTAAGCTAATGGCATCAATTATGGCATAAATACGATCTTGCGCCGCTTGTGCAGTGTCAACGCGTTTTAAAACCACCGCGCCCGCACCTTCACCCACCATCCAACCATTGGCTTTTTCATCATAGCTGAGAGTATTGACACCGCTGTTGATAGGCGCTAACTGATGGCGTAATAGCACATGCTCAAATCCACCCGCTAGATCAACGGCTCCCACCACAACCGCGTCAACTTCGCCTGCTGCAAGAAACTGTTGGGCAACTTCCAACGCGCTAAACACGGAATTTTCTTCAGCCGAAATGGTAAAAGCAGGGCCACTAAAATTCCATTGTGTCGCAACACGGGTAGCCATGATGTTACCGATGAAGCTTGTATATTGATTGAGTTGCGCCGGTGGAAAAAGACTATTTTTGGCAATCGCTTCTAATTCTTCAGTTTTGTCAGGAGACAAAACAATATTGGCTTGTGCCAAACTTTCTTTGATTTGCCAAGACAAATCACATCGTCCTAAAAACTGGTGTAAAGCTAATTCTGTTCCCATCGCCACGATAACGGCAACGTTCCCGCCTTCAACTAATCCCGCATCTTTGATCGCGTTGTCAGCCACTTTGAGCATCAACAGTTGTTGAGGAATGAGTTGATCTTCCTCACGGGGTGGGATTTTAAAATGCAGAAAGTCCATTTCAAAATCTTGGATATAGGCCCCCAACGGCGCTTCGCCCTTTTCAAACCCGTAGTGTTTGAGCAATTCGTTTTGCGCGTCAATGCCTTGCCATCTTTGCGAAGGAACGGGAATAAAATGTTGAGTGCCGTCATAAATGCTACGATCAAAAGCATCTAATCCGTGACAGCCTCCAAAAAAAGCATCCATGCCCACGATAGCCAATTTAATGGTGAATGGTGAATTGGACTTGGACTTTTGAAGGGCTAAATCTTCTAAAATAATATGGGCATTGGTGCCACCAAAACCAAAGGCACTGACGGCTGCGCGTTTGGTGTGGATTTGTTGAGGAAGCCAAGGCGTAGTCGTTCTGACCATTTGTTCAGCGGAAAACACGCCCTTATTTGAACTCAGTGGCTCAGTCAGATTAATCGTGGCTGGAATAATCCCTTTATTCATGCTTAAAATGACTTTAATCAGACTTGCCATGCCGGCTGCGGTGAGCAAGTGACCCAAATTGGATTTGACTGAGCCAAGCAAGGGTGTGGCTTGATGCTTGCCAAAAAAAACCTCCATTGAGTTGAGTTCGGTAATATCGCCAACCGGTGTGCCAGTCGCATGACACTCAATATAATCAATGCTGTTTGGATTAATACCCGCATCGGTGTAGGCTCGTTCCAAGGCGAGAATTTGCCCTTTTTGATTGGGATTGAGGACAAATTTCCCTTTACCATCATTTGATAAGCCCATTCCGCTGATACTGGCATAAATATTATCGCCATCTTGGATCGCGTCACTATAGCGTTTTAAAACCAACATGCCGGCACCTTCCCCGGCAACGAGTCCACTTGATGACTTATTTAAGGGGCAAGCAATGTTGTTTTCGGGATAGGCTTGGAAAATGGAAAACCCCATATTGATAAATAAAGGATCTGCACCGCTGACGGCACCGGCTAACATCAAGTCGGCTTTGCCTGATAATAAATATTGACAAGCCAGTTTGACCGCGTAAAGCGAAGACGCACAGGCGGCATCTAAGGAAAAACGAGGCCCCGATAAAGATAAGCTCTGAGCAATGATGGCGGCTGGATATCCTGATATCATCGCATTTAGGGGTGAAACGTCATTTTCTACGCTTTTCAAGCTGAAAGTGTCGTGCTGTAATAGTGTCTGAATGGCTGATTCCAGTGTTTTCTGATAAATGGGCGCAAATAAATGCTGAGAGCGCCGGGTGGGAAAAGAGAGATTCCCTAAAATCACACCACATTGAGCCAGTGCAGCGGTATTCCCTAAATAACCACTGTCCAGTAAAGCTTGTTTTGAGACATAGAGTGACCATTGATAAATTTTGTCTAATTTTGTCAGCAATTCCGAGGAAATTTGATAGCCGCTGGCCTCAAACTGAAAATCTCGAATATAGCCACCCTTTAGACAATAGTATTTATCGGTTTTGCCCTTGATGGGATCATAAAAAAATTCGGCATCTACGCCCATTTGCTCGGCGGTTGCCTTTGAAGTCAACTCTTTTTGGTCAATCAGGTTTTGCCAATATTGTTCCGAGGTTTCTGCCCCGGGAAGTAGGCAAGAAAGACCGATGATTGCTATTTTTTCCATGTTATTTTTTTTATGCTGTATCAACCCCATAAAAGTTTGGTGTATGTGTTTTGTGGTAAGAATTAGGCACACTAGACTTAGTACAACTAATTACGCGGATAAACGAATTAGGCCCGCTAGACTTAGTACAACTAATTACGCGGATAAACGAATTAGGCCCGCTAGACTTAAGGCAACTAATTACGCGGATAAACGAATTAGGCACACTATACTTAGTACAACGAATTACGCGGATAAACGAATTAGGCCTACTGGACTTAGTACAACTAATTACGCGGATAAACGAATTAGGCCCGCTAGACTTAGTACAACTAATTACGCGGATAAACGAATTAGGCACAACAACGAATTACGCGGATAAACGAATTAGGCCCGCTAGACTTAGTACAAGGAATTACGCGGATAAACGAATTAGGCCTACTAAACTTAAGGCAACTCCCAAATAATATACTAGGCTGTAGGGGCAATCCCACGTGCAAAGCCCCTGTAAGCGCGATAGAGGGCCATAACTTAATTTGAACGCATCCAAATTTCATGGCCCTCAAAATAGATAGTCTAAATGCTATTGTACCCTAAAGGGCACTACCAGACAGTTAGTAGGCTTTAGCCTACTTTAGCTTTTAGACAACGGCTTTAGCCGTTGGCATTGGGGTGGTATGGAAACCGTTTGTCTGAAGAGCTATTATACCCTAAAGGGCACTACCAGACAGTTAGTAGGCTTTAGCCTACTTTAGCTTTTAGCCAACGGCTTTAGCCGTTGGCTGATGTGGTCTTTCTACTTTCGCTTTCTTGCCCCTGTAAGCGCGATAGAGGGCCATAACTTAATTTGAACGCATCCAAAGTGTTTCATGGCCCTCAAAATAGATAGTCTAAATAACCCTAAAAATATAGGTTAATAAGTACCTGCGTCGGGTGTTGAGTGAGAGCTTTTTTTGCCAAACGTTAGTTTGGACGGAGGCTGCCAAACTCAAGTTTGGACTCCAGTTGCCAAACTAAAGTTTGGACTCCTGAATACCCCGGAGCAGGGCGCGAATTTCAGAATTGGGAGCAGATACTTCTTCTAGTACTTTGTACAGCACCGCCTGTACCTCAGAAACGCTTGTCTGTTTCATCCACAGACGCACTGCTTGCTCAAAATTATGATCGGGTGCGTGAGGAAATGAGTTTGTTGTTTCAGCCAATTGGTTCAAACGATCCAAAATCAAGGTTTTTCGTTCTGCATTGGGCCGTTTTTTTAGAGCTTCTGGATAAATCGCCGCGCCTAAGTGATAATTTTGGCGGGTATAGCCAACCGGAAACTCTAAGCGCGTTTCTAACGGTTCAATCGGTAGCCCACCCACAAAGCCTACCGGTACGATGGGAATATCGAGTTCTATTGCCAAATCAATAAAAACAGCACTCAAACGTTTTACGGGTTGCCGACAACTGAGGGCGCGAGTGCCTTCGACATGGATCAGCAGGGAACGCCCTTGTTCTATCATAACTTCCTTGATGTTGCCAAGCAGTTTGAGCATAGAGAGTTGATCGTCACGATCAAAGTAGAACATCAATTCAGGGTTTTTGAGCGTGGGATAGGAATAAAGATGAGCCAACAATTGACTAATCCAACTATCCCGATGTTCTGCTTTCGCTACTACGTTAATAGGACATCCGGCGAGTGCAGACAGACTAAACCCAAAAAGTATAGATTCAACGCCAACCTGATGATTAGCTAAGTAAAGCACCGATTTACCTTTGAGAGAATCAAAATCAGCAGAATCCTCATACACGACGCTACCGACAAAACGCCGAAACAAGGCCGTAAACAACACTTCTCCGGGCCATTCTCCAACATCCAAGAACTTACGCCAATACGGGAGAAACCTCGCCGGATCATGTACCGAAGATGGAACAAATAAATGATTCAATTGTTTGCTAATAGTGACTTCTGCATCGAATACTCGTGAATACACTTGTCCTTGGCTATCGTATGAAGTGATATTAGCGACTAACTTGGTGTCAGTGCTAGATTGTACTTCCATAGAAACGTAGAACGCCTCGCCTTCAGGAATGGCTTGGAAATGTTCACCTCTCAGGCACCGTAAAGGCAAACTACCCGCCTGATAAAAATGCCGCACCCAAATCAACATACATTGAAATTGGGCATCTGCGGCGATAGGATCAAGGGTGAGTCGTGGAAACTGTCCTCGTTGTTTCTCATCGAACGGTTGGAAAACACATTCAATTGTCAGTTTTTTGGGACTGATATTTAAAATCCGTTTGATCCCTTGAAAACGGGGGCCATGAAACAGAGTGCCATCCTGATAAGGGGACAAGTTAGCAAGCTCTTCAGCCACGGTTGGGTCAAACGTTTCATAAGTTGGTGCTGGGGGAAGTTCCGGTTGAAGCTTGATTTGAACACTGTAATGATAAAGGGGTTTTCCAGTTGTCGTTTCACTCCAGATAGTTGCAGCCAACTCAATTTCAGCCATTTCAGCCAGCTTGGATTTGTTGATTTCCTTCAAGTCTAGGATATACTCGTTTGCTAGGGTTTCATCAAAAACAATTCCCTTGAATACTTTGAGGTTTTCACAACTAAAAAATCTAAAAAAACCCCCAAGCAAGTGCTCGCAGACATTGGTTATCCATGCCGTCGCACAAGTCACTGGTAATACCGGATGTCCACCAATGACGTGATCGTGTAAAAATGGATTCGCGTCTAAAGTCAACTTTCGGCGGATACGGTAAGTTTGTAATTCTGGCTCTAACTCTGCTGAAGGTGTTACCAGCGGACTGCCCACTAACACTTGCACCGCTTCCTGTTCGCCTGTCCTCAAGTCATCAACCACCATCTGAGTACCGACTTCAATCGGAATCACTTCAATATTGCGCTGGGCAAACAGTTGCTTTAATTCCGGTGTCACCATGCCGCCATCCCAAGGGCCCCAATTGAAGGTAACGACATGACAGGCGGGATGTTGGCGTTTGAAGTGATGGGCGAATTTATTGAGAATTTCATTTGCTATCGCGTAATCCGATTGACCAATATTCCCATAAAACCCGGCCGCCGAGGAAAACAGCACTAAATGTGCCAGTTGATTTTCGTTGACACAATGGAGCATGGATTGCAGTCCATTGATTTTAGTAGAATAGACGCTTTCAAAGTCCTGTTCCGTTTTCTTTTCAATCAATTTATCCGCCAAAACGCCGGCACCGTGAATGATGCCGGTGATGGAGCCAAGACGTTCCACTGTTGCCGTCAGTTTTTCTTGTAAAGCCACCGCATCCGTAATATCGACGCTGAGATATTCGGCTTGTCCACCCGCTTGTACAATGGCTTGCAACGTTTCGTCAATTTCGCGTTGCGCTAAAATTGCTTTTAGCAACTTTTGGACTTTAACAGGTGTTGGTTTTTCACCTTGCGCTTGGAGGTTTTTTATAAGCCGTTGTTTTAATTCAGTTTCATCCACACAACCTACTGCATAAGCAGGTTCAGCGGTGCGTTTTGTGCGCCCCAACAAAATAAATTGGCATTGAAATGCCTTTGCCAATCTGATAACACATTGTGCCGTAATCCCACGCCCTCCGCCACTGACGAGAAAGACTGATTCAGCATTCAACCGATTGCCCTTTTCCCTTGGAGCGAGCGCCTTTTTCCTTTCATCACCAACGAGTGTTGTCCGTTCTTGTTGAGAATTATATCCCACTTCAGTAATCAACAAATTAGGATCGTAAAGTTCAGCAATAATCAATTGGGCTGCTGTGTCTAAGTCCGGACTTAAATCGATAGCACGACAAAACACACGCTGCCATTCCAAGTTCAGCGTTTTAGTCAAACCAAGCAGCCCACCACTGATAACACCTTGATTCCGTTGAAAGACTGTGTGTTGTCCTAAGCCCAATTCACCATCAAGACGAGTCACGGTAACAAAAAAACTGCGCCCGTGATGTGCGGCTTCATTGAGCGATCTTTTGAGATGTTTTGCGATCACAAAAACTGACTTGAGGAGGTTTTTTTCCGATTCGCGCCCAAGTATATTATCCTTAACGTCTTGACTTAACGGATTCAAATGGATAAACGCCCCAATTGGCCCATAATTATCGGCAATTGCCGCTAACTGTTGCTTCAAATGCGCCTCACTTAAATCCGTCAACACCACCCGATTCACACGGGTTGGCAATGCTTGCCGCTCCTCGGCAACATCAGGGAAACTGAGCATAACGACAAGAAAGCCGCGCTCAGTAAGCCCTTTGGCTAACGCAATCGTTGTAGGAGTCCCATCATCGGTAAGTAAACAGATATGATCAGAAGCCCAACTCAAGTCCAAACAATCAGGTGCTGGCAGCGGTTTAAGTTTAACTTGATGCTGTTGAATATTGTGAACTAATGGTTGTTCATCATCATCTAGCCGGGGTGCTTTTTTTTTTTCAGCCCCGCCCATGTATTCAACGATTTCAGCTAAAGTACGCAACTCTGCCAATTCCTCTGGATTTACCGGCGGTAAATCAGGAAATTGCTCCTGCATCGCGCCGAGAATTTCTACCCGTTTAATGGAGTCAATGCCTAAATCGGCTTCCATGTCCATTTCAACTTCTAACATGTCCGCCGGATAACCGGTTTTGTCACTGACAATGTTTAACATGGATTGAGTCAAGGGTGCCAAGTCGATAGCTGGCGTTGCAACGGATTCGCTCTTTGTTTCTTCTACGACGGTTGTCTCATCTTGCAAAAGCGATGAGTCATTGCTTGAGACTGGCTCAGGCACACTGACAGGTACCGACACCGGTTCAGGTTCGGCTACGGGCGTAGCCCGATTCGATGCCACGGGAATCGAAGTCGTTGGAGGCGTAGGAGAAACGGCCGGCGGTGCTGACTCCTTAACCGTTGGCGTAGGAGAAACGGCCGGCGGTGCTGACTCCTTAACCGTTGGCACTGGGGAAACCCCCGGCAAAGCCGATTCCACCTGTGCATTTTCCGCCGTCGCCTTGGGTAACATTGGCATCGGTGCTTGCGCCGTTGCATCACCGGTAGCCAATTGAGAATGCGGCATCAATTGCAAAACCGTTTGCGAATATTCCACTTGGTTCTTCAGGTATTGTTCATGAACACGCTGCATTTGCGCTTGATGCTCGTGAAAATACGTCATACTGCGCTCAAAACTTTCTAACATGGCATGCGTACAATTGCCACTGGTTAATAGCGCATACTGTTGCTGCATCAATTGAAAAAACTGTTGAGAATATTCCCCCATATTTTTAAGATATTGTTGATGAACAATATGCCCGCTTTCCTCTTGAAGAGAATTTAACGGAGTTTGGCTCTGCTCTAACACACGCTGGCGATTTTCAACTGGTTGCGTCATAGTTTGATTTTCGTTAGTGATGTTGACTTGATGTCCGTCATCCCGGCTAATGTTTCCTTCCAAAGCTTCCGCTTTGGACAGATGATGTCCGTCATCC
The DNA here is from genome assembly GCA_002085445.1 of Candidatus Parabeggiatoa sp. nov. 2. Taxonomy (GTDB): domain Bacteria; phylum Pseudomonadota; class Gammaproteobacteria; order Beggiatoales; family Beggiatoaceae; genus Parabeggiatoa. Next base: position 37,798 of record NBMI01000064.1, on the reverse strand, counting down.
CGGCTAATGTTTCCTTTCAAAGCTTCCGCTTTGGACACTTGATGTCCGTTTTGCAAAGTGTTCTCAAAAGCGGCCCTCGTTTTGTCGCTGACATAGTTGGCACCGTTTAAACGCACTGTCAATCTCTTTCCTTTGAGTTCCCCACTGTGAAAAATGGGCGATTTCAGCGAGTATGGATCAAGGTGGTGTAAGGGCAAACCGGCGACACGTAATTGGATAACAGCATCGCGCAATTGATAATCACTGTCTTTTTTTCTACTCGCATTCAACGCCACCGCAAAATGGGGTTTGTCTTCTAAGAGGTTGGAAACCAGGGCCGTTAAAATATTGCGCGGCCCAAATTCGATGAATAAATAACCACCTGCCGCAGACAGATTTTCAATATTGCGCTTAAAACCGACCGGCTTGAGCATATGTGATGCCAGCATTTTCCGAATCTCGGCCGGATTATCCGGGTAAGGCGTTCCCGTGATATTAGAATAAACCGGTATTTTGGGACGATTGAAGGTGACAGTATTTAACGCTTGTGCAAAGGGTTTGTGGGCGTGTTCGACAAGCGGCGTGTGGAAGGCCGCTGATACCGGCAACAATACCGTCGAAAATTGTTGTTTTTCAAAGACTTGTTGTATTGTTTCTATGTCCGGTGTGGGGCCACCCAAAACGACCTGAATATTGGAATTCCAATTAGCAACGCTGATATTCGGAAATTTTTCAACGATGTCTTGGACATCATTGATATCGCCGGTGACTGCCAACATTGCCCCGGCATCGGAATTGGGATCACCCGGCGATGCCATTGCTTGGCCTCTCGCTTGGGCTAGGAAAAAGTAATCTTCATCACTGAATACATCGGCGGCCCACAACGCCGTCAATTCTCCAAAACTATGCCCGGCGACAAAATCCGGCTTAAACCCGGCTTGTTGCAGTATTTTGTAAAGTCCAATACTGAAAGCGCCAATGGCCGGTTGGGCATTTTCGGTTTGTTGCAAGGCCGCGACTTGGGCCTTCTTTTGAGCCACATCAAAGACAGGGCAAGGAAAAACGATGTTTGAAATGGGCGGCAATCCTTCTTTGAGCAACAGGGTGTCCATTTCTGCGTAGGCTTGACGAAGCGGGGGAAAGTTGAGGGCGAGTTGCCGCCCCATTTCTAAATACTGTGAACCTTGCCCGGCAAACAGGGCTACCACTTTTCTTTGAGTATCAAAACCCCTTTTGCGGTAGTGAATGCCTTTAGGATGCTCAAAAGAATTTGCTGTTGGTTGTTTTTTCAATAAGTCAATGGTAATTTGTAATAAGTCACACGCTTCGCCAAGCGATTTTGCAACAAATCCCAGTCTTGCTGATGCTAGGGGAACCTTTGAAGCTTGATGAGAATCAATAAGTTCTGCGTAATGCCGTTCCCCGGCATCGGATTGTAACCGCACCCGCAGGTTTTCACACTGTGCCAATAATTGCGTTGGTGTTTGAGCAAAAAGTAGAATTGAAGCGGATATCTTGTGTAAACGATAAGCACCGGTTTGTTTGCTCTGATATTCTTCCAACACGACATGGTAGTTAGTGCCCCCAAAACCAAAAGCACTCACCCCCGCCCGTCTGGGTACCTTACCTTCAGCACGAAGCCAAGGGCGGGTTTCGGTATTCAAATAAAACGGTGACTGTTCAATTTCCAATTGAGGATCGGGTTGGGTAATATTAATAGTAGGCGGTAATATCTTGTGATGCAGTGCCAACGCCGTTTTAATCAAACTCGCCGCCCCGGCAGTCGCTTTGGTATGCCCAATCTGTGATTTGACGCTACCCAGCGCAATAGATTGTTTTTTAAGGTTATTTTCGCTAAAAGTGGCCTTTAACGCGGCAAACTCCGTTGGATCACCCGCCACGGTGCCGGTGCCATGCGCTTCAATCATGCCAACAGTCGATGTGGCAAACCCGGCACTTTCGTAGGCGCGACGCAAAGCGAGGGATTGTCCACTTGCACGAGGCGCATAAATACTTTTATATTTGCCATCACTGGAGGTGCCAATGCCTTTGATGACGGCATAAATGCGATCCCCATCTCGTTTGGCATCTTCAAGACGTTTTAGCACTAACATCCCGATGCCTTCACCGATCATCATTCCATCAGAATCTACATCAAAGGGTTTCATATTCTGTTGTTTTGAAAAAGCCGGCGTTTTGCTAAAGCTCATATACATAAAGATCGAATTATCAGTATCGACACCGCCGGTGATCATCATGTCGCTACGGTATTCGGTTAGCTCGCTAAGCGTCATTCTGAGAGCCGCTAATGAACCGGCACAGGCGGCATCCACTACACAGTTAATCCCGCCCAAATCCAAACGGTTAGCAATCCGCCCGGCAATCACGTTGCCTAACATGCCCGGAAAGGAATTTTCTTCCCACGGAATATAAGCGAGTTTCATTTTTTCGATGATTTTTTGGCTATCCTCATCACTGATACCACTGCTTTTTAAAACACGCTTCCAAACCGGATACTGCAAACGGCTCGCTAACGGTGTAATCAGTTTTTGCCCTCCACCAACACCTAGAATAACGCCGGTTTTTTGCCGATACGGATTTTCAGTGCCATAACCGGCATCCGCCATTGCTTGCTTGGCAACGATTAGCGATAGTAGTTGAGAAACATCAGTAACTTCCAGAATATTTGGGGGCAATCCAAATTCCATCGGATTAAAATCAATATCCGGGATAAAACCGCCGCGCTTGCAATAAGTTTTGTCGGGGGTACTCGGATCGGGATCGTAGTAGTCATCAATGTGCCAACGCGAGGGGGGCACATCGGTGATACAGTTAACTTTATTAATGATATTTTCCCAGTATTCGCGTAAATTTTTAGCTTGCGGGAAAATGCCTGCCATGCCGATGATTGCTACTGGGGTTTGTTGTAGTGTGGATTTCATGTTGTGTGCGACGTTATTGTTTATACAGAACGTTTATCAGTGAGAAGTTTAAGTGATCAGTGTGAATCCGTCCAAACTTTAGTTTGGCAATACCCTTAAATCCGTCCAAACGTCAGGAAGGTAGTCGTCCAAACTTGAGTTTGGCAGGAGTCGTTTGACAGTCGTCCAAACTTGAGTTTGGCAGTCGTCAGTCGTCCAAACTTGAGTTTGGCAGTCGTCGTTTGGCAGGAGTCCAAACTTTAGTTTGGCAATACCCTTGAATCAAAATGAAAAATGAAAAATGAAAAGTGCTAAGGTGTTTTTCCAAAGCGGTTTTTTGAGTGCCAGGTTAGCGAATTGATTAACGACTGCCAAACTAAAGTTTGGACTCTTGACTCCTGCCAAACTAAAGTTTGGACGACTGCCAAAACGACGCTTGCCAAACTAAAGCTCAGCGAAGCTAATTGTTAAGTGTTAATAGTTAATCGCTAATTGTTAATGGTTAATGGTTAATGGTTAATTGTTAATGGTTAATTGTTAACCTAAAATCTATTGTGATTTAAATATCACCTTGACAGACTACTAGGGTGAGGGTGAAAACTCAAAGTCCAATCATAACTCATGAAAAATTAAAAATTAAAAATTAAAAATGCCAATCTATTACATAAGTCTCTAATTTTACAGTTAATTTTATGAGAGGTTGGCCCTTCGTCAATAAAATTGTGATCTGAAACTGAATTGTCACAAATCAGAGTGCGAGTGGTGACAGCGGTTGCGAAAGTGGGAATGGAACGCTAATCTTACAGTTATTAACTTTTTGGATTATGAACGGAGGCGGTGCTTTGCTTGCGCCGTAATAATGAGAATGAAACGTACCTTTACCTTATTACCTTTAGTTTTTAGTGTGGGAATAGCCCATGCGGGTGTCTATGATAGCGGAATTTTCACCAAACCTGCAACTTGAACAATCGGCCTTTAATCATGCTAACTATTTGGCCGATAATTTGCTCACCGGTCATTATGAGTCGGAAGGAACACCCGGATTTACTGGGGTTGCTCCAAAAGATCGGACGGCTTTCGCCGGTTATCGCAGTTTAGCGGTATCGGAGAACGTTTCTTCTGGAAGCGCTGATAGTATCGACTCTATTGAAGGCCTGATGAGTGCAATTTATCACCGCTTTGGTTTTTTGGATTTGGCCAATAATGAAGTCGGTATTGGTATTGGCAAGGTTTCGCTGTCTGATCCGAGTGCTCATAGTGTTTATGTTTATAACATGGGCAACTCTGGGCTTAACGCGCTTTGTGAAGGCTCGGCCTTTTCAGGCTTTGGGCGTTATTATTACAACGTCTGTGAGCCCGATATTAATATCAATGCCACTGATTTTGAAAACGCGCAAGTGATGGTGCAAGGCAATAATCCAAACATTGTCTTGTGGCCTGCCGATGGCGGCAGCGATGTGCCTCCCGCTTTTTTTGAAGAATCGCCTGATCCGTTACCTGATTATTCGGTTTCGGGTTATCCGATTTCTATCCAATTTAATCCTCTGACTTTCACGGATGTCGAAGTGACAGAGTTTAAGCTTTATCGTGAGTCTGACAACAGTGAAGTACAGCCGACTCGGCTTTTGACTGAAAGCACTGATCCCAATGGGAAACTTTCTGCGCTTGAGTATGCGCTGTTTCCGTTGGAGCGTTTGGAGTGGGAGACGGCTTATCGGGTTCAAGCAACATACACGAGTCCTTCGGGTGCAGATACGCTGAGATGGGGCTTTAAAACCAGAGGCGTGGGTGTGCCTTTGTACACTGTTCAAGGGGGGGATGAAGTGATCTCGATATCACCGAATACGTCAGCGTTGGCAGTCTATGTCCCACCTACCGCCCGTTTTTCTAATATAAGTCAAGTCAATTACCGTTACAATTCAGGTATGACGGTGGATACCGAATTTGTAGATGGCAATACGCTGCGGATAAATTTAACGGGTAACGTCGGACAACGGGCCACTTTTAGTTTTTCAGGTGGACGAAGTTTTGTCGTTAAAATCAGTGCTGATGTGGCTGAGGCTTGTGAACCGGCAACCCTCACCCCAGAACTGAAGGCGCATCTCCCAATCCTGCATTATACGCCTTATCAAGGTGAGACAAGGGTGCTATGGATGGATTTGGCGTACCGGGGCAACTTATTTGAAGTGAGCAATTACGGCGTTAAGGATAATGTGGTTGGGGCTTGTGAGGCTTGTGAACCGGCAACGCTCTCTTCGGAACTGAAAATGCATATTCCAACCCTGCACTACACGCCTTCTGAGGCTGAGACTGCCGTATTCTGGGCGGATTTAGATTCAGAGTTAGTGGACTCGGACAAGCTCGTGTTTAGAGTCACCAATTACGGCTTTAAGTAATAATGCCGAATAAATCCGATTTCTTGAAGAAATCGGATTTCTCTGTTGGTAAAAATCATATTTCTCTTAATTTAACAATAAGTTAGGTTCTATAAAAAATAACTTTTCAAAAATATAACCCCCGTAAATTTTCTAATAAATAGAATTTTAAGTGAGTTAAATGAGTGTTTATTGTTAATAATTAATTAATAGCGTAATTTTTATAAAAATAGCGTTTTTTAGTCAAAAAAGCGACCCTCAGAGAGCCGCGTATTTTGGTAATAGCCTTAATAAAAGTGCGTATTTATATTATAAGAGGTCAGACGATTAAATCGTCATAACTGCCGTCATTTTTAAGAAAGCTTCAATTTGTTCTGTTAATATAAGACGTTATAGAATCATTATTTACAATTAGTTTTTTTGAAAAGGTTTCTCCCTAGTAAACGAGACAAGCCAAAAAGTTATCTAGTCATTGTCGTTAATATTGCCTCTATTTTTAAACAGTCTCTTATAATAAAGCGTTATTCATAATAATCAACGGAAAAGCTTGGTCTCATGGCATTTATTTTTTTAGCTTTACGTCCAAAAAAAACACCCAAAAAATGGCCCGTCCTCCGATTATGGAAATCGGCCGGCGCAAAATTTCACTTTCATGTCTATGTTCGGCGACAAAATAACGCACCCCTTTCAGAATTTTTCGATAGATTTTCAGGCAAATAATTTCAAAACCGCCATCTAAAAGCTCAAGTCCCCTAAAGGGGACTAAATAATTATCTGAATATCTATAGGCAAAAATTTTGCTTCGTCTCCTCTATCGAAGTGACTTCGTCGGCAAAAGTTTCCGCTGCCGAAACTTTTGCCGACGCTGGGTTTTATACTTGACACCGTTACAAACTTATCTCGCATAGCGAAGAACGATGTTATCTCGCATAGCGAAGAACGAAAGTTTCAGAGCGTCGCGAGATAATAATAGCTCTTGACACACTCCCTACCCCGTCCAATCGGGGAATGGACACGCCCCCAGCCCGTCCAATCGGGGAGTGCGACAAGTCCCCTTACGTCAGGGGATTTAGGCGTGTGTTGCGGTTCTCAAACTTATCTGCGGAAGCGGAAGTTACTTCGTTTCGTTATCTCGCATAGCGAAGAACGAGGTTATCTCGCATAGCGAAGAACGAAGTTTATCTCGCTTCGCTTGATACGAAAGTTTCAGAGCTTCGCTACGAGAAAAAACGCAAATTGTGTGCAGTATATTCCCTGACAGAGTACTAGTACTCTGTCAATGTTCTATTGACGGGTTTTAGTCGTCGGCCAGTTTTAACTTGGCACGGCCATTAACTGCCAAACTTTAGTTTGGACGACTGCCAAACGACGACTGCCAAACTAAAGTTTGGACGACTGCCAAACTAAAGTTTGGACGGATTTAAGAGGTATTTTACCCGTCAAAACAATATTGACAGAGTACTGGAACCTTGTTACCAATTACCAATTACCCATTACCCAAAAAAAGGAAACCACCATGTATAGAAATATGTTTGTCGTTTTAGGCTTGTTAAGTTTGTTAAGTGGTTTTTTGTTGGGCGGCTGTGCATCCCCGGCGAAGCCAGTACCCACAGCGTCAGCACCCCCGGCGGAGTCATCGCTGAGTGGCGCTATCATGCCAAGTCCCGCACAGGCCCATTTAAATTTAAGGTTTGCAGAACCGCCGCCACTGCCACCGCCGGTGAATCGTGAAAACTACGCCAATTTTGACGACAATCCCACTAAGCAGGTGAGCGAACATCCCGTCTCCACTTTTAGTATTGATGTTGATACCGGTGCTTACGCTAATGTGCGGCGCTGGCTAAACAATGGGCAGTTGCCCCAACATGATGCGGTGCGTGTCGAAGAAATGATTAATTATTTTAGCTACGATTATCCGTTGCCAGAAAGCCATAATCCGCCCTTTGGGGTGACGACGGAAATCGCGCCAACGCCTTGGAATAAGAAAACGCATTTGCTACACATTGGTATCAAAGGCTATGACATTCCTAAAGAAAAATTGCCACCGGCTAATTTGGTGTTTTTGGTAGATGTGTCTGGCTCTATGGAAAGTCCAGACAAATTGGATTTGCTCAAGTCGGCCCTCAAATTGCTCAGTAAGCAATTGACAAACAAGGATAAAGTCTCATTGGTGGTGTATGCCGGGGCCGCTGGCTTAGTGTTGAAACCCACCCCGGGCAGTGAAAGCGGCAAAATTAATGCGGCCTTAGATCGTCTAACGGCCGGAGGTTCAACCCATGGCAGTGCCGGGATACAATTGGCTTATAGCACCGCGCAGGAAGCTTTTATTAAGGGTGGCATTAATCGCGTGTTGTTGGCAACCGATGGGGATTTTAATGTTGGCACCGTGAATTTTGAGGCACTAAAAAATCTTGTCGAAGACAAACGCCAAAGCGGGATTTTTTTGACAACGCTTGGCTTTGGCACCGGTAATTATAATGATCAGCTGATGGAACAATTGGCCGATGCCGGTAATGGTAATTATGCCTACATCGACACGCTTAACGAAGCGCAAAAAGTGTTAGTGGACGAAATGTCATCCACTCTCAACACGATAGCCAAAGATGTTAAAATTCAAGTTGAATTTAATCCGGCCACCGTGGCAGAATATCGTTTGATTGGCTACGAAAATCGTTTGTTAAAGCGTGAAGATTTTAGCAACGATAAAGTTGACGCGGGAGAAATCGGTGCCGGGCATACCGTCACCGCGTTGTATGAAATCGCGTTAGTGGGCAGCGGTGGGCAACGTTTGGAAAATCGGCGCTATGGTGATAACAAAACCTCCCCATCGGGGCGGCATGGCAATGAGTTAGCATTTTTGCGTCTGCGTTACAAAGCGCCTGACGGAGAGACTAGCAAATTGCTTGAATGGCCTGTTCAAAAGCGAGATATTATCGAGACGGTGGATAACACCAGCGAGCGTTTTCGTTTTTCGGCCGCCGTGGCGGCCTTTGGTCAACAATTGCGCGGTGGCAAGTATCTTGACGCTTTTTCTTATGACGATATTTTGAGCGTTGCGCGTGGTGCGCGTGGTGATGATCCGTTTGGCTATCGCGCTGAGTTTATTAAATTGGTTAATCTGGCAAAGTCGTTAAGCCACCAATAACGAGCGACGCAATATATTAATGAAAAATGAAAAATGAAAAATGAAGAATGAACCTTTTTTTCTCCTAAAATTTAGCCTTTTAGGCCAAAGCCTAAAATTCAGTTTTCAGTTTTCAGTTTTCAGTTTTCATTTTTAAGTCATCTAGGCACAATTTTTTCGGAGAAAAACATTTTTTATGATTCAATTCAACCCTTAATTCGCATTACGATTATCCATTTACAAACTAACGCAAAAGTTTTTCAACTTTTCAGTTTTCAGTTTTCATTTTTCATGCTTGAATGGCCGGTTCAAAAGCGAGATATTATTGAGACGGTGGATAACACCTGCAAGCGTTTTTCGGCCGCCGTGGCGGCCTTTGGTCAACAATTGCGCGGCGGCAAGTATCTTGACGCTTTTTTTTATGACGATATTTTGAGCTTTGCGCGAGGAGCGCGTGGTGATGATCTGTTTGGCTATCGCGCTGAGTTTCTTAAATTGGTCAATCTGGCAAAGTCGTTAACCAAAAAACCATTCGTTATACTAATGAAAAATGACATAAGCAAGTGTATAATTTGACATTAAATTTAATGACAAGTTGGCCCTTCGTCATTTTCACGGATTTGAAGATCGTTCAATATAAGTCAATCGGCTCGCGGTGTCGTGTTATGTAAAGAATTGATTTTAAATAATAAATTCTATTTTTTCCGGTCGGTGGGCCGTGCAGATGAGTGGTTAGTATCCACACAAGGCAATCAAAGTGGTAAAATAAATATTTCTTTGTCATAAGGTGGCACGGTCGCCTTGGGCAGTCTCGACGGACTCACGCTTGTTCTGGGAAACTTTTTAATAGAAAAAAATTTTGATTACGACAATCTCTCAGGTTAAACTATGTTGGTGTAGAATCAAAAGACGAGATGCCGGTAGCGCTCAATACAGTACGCACGGTGGGTGAGGTGCGGCTCAGAGGTGGTTCAATCCAAGTTTAACCGATTCATTTATGTTAACAAAAGTTAACAATAGCACTCCTAAGAGTGGGTGAATCTGCCTGCATGCTACCGAAAATGAGAGAGAGCCGCTTTATACAATCTGAATTCGCTTGGGGAAACGCAAATTTCATGATTGTAAGTCTCTGGTTTTACCTGTACTCCAGGATGAGTACTGAACCAGATACCTGCCGCTTTATAACGCTGAATAGTATAAAAAAGTTCTCATAAAAGTCAATCATTTTTTCCAGCACCTGCCGAAGAATTGGTATTGTTTGTGAAGATTTGTTAATAAATTGGGTACTATGCCTGAACCCTTGGTTTTTTGCTTATCGTTTGTTGTTCAAAGGACTTGAAAAATAACCCAAGTCTTTTGAGACATTTTTCTATGGGTGGATAAAGATGAAACGTATTGTTTTCTTTCTAATTGTGACGCTGCTCTATTCCGCGCCGTGTTTTGCCGGAAAAAGGTTTACTTTCGTAACGGTCGATTTTCCTCCCTATTATGGTGAGAATTTGCCCAACAAGGGTTGGGTTTCTGAGGTTGCCATAGCGGCTTTAAAAGCTCGAGGTTATGATGAAGTCGAAATCAGGTTTATACCTTGGATAAAGGCGCTTGAGGACACACAGGCTGGATATTATGATGCGTTATTGGGTGCCTATTACACCGGCGAACGGGCTGATTTGTACTACTTTTCGGCACCGATTGGACAAGTTCGCACGGGTTTTTTTAAGAGAAAAGATGTTGGTATTTCATTCAAAGAGTTGACCGATCTCAAGAAATATAAAATTGGCGTGGTTAAAGGCTATGCGACGAGTAAAAAGTTTGACTCGGCCGATTATCTCACCAAAGTTGAGGTTCCCAATTTGGATGAGGGATTGAAAAAGCTCTACAACCGAGAGATCGATTTGATGGCGGATAGTCGAGCCGTTGGTAAATTTCGTCTGAAATTTCTGGAAAAGGAAATCCCCGGAATCCGTAAAGAGATAGTATTCATCAGGCCCTTTCTTGCCATGAATAAGATTTATGTGGCTATTTCCAAAAAAGCGACCAACGCTTATCGGAAGCTGATAGATTTTAATCAGGGCTTGAGAAAAATTTATTTTAGGGGCATTTTCATAAAAATCAAGAAGAAGCACAAGAAATGCCAGAGACAGAGAGAGAAATCTTATAAAGAGTGCGTTGAGGAAAAGTCTTGATTGGAAAGTGGAAAGGTTAAAGGCTCATTGTTACCTTGTCCATTTGCATGAGCCTTGCTCAAGCTTGGACTCCACCAAAGTTGGAGTACAAACTTTAGTTGCACGAGGCAAGCTAAAGCTTGGACTCCGTCTGGAGTGCAAATTTCAGTTTGCACGATCTAACCGTTCCCAATCTTGGTTTAAATATGCCGTTAAAATCAATCGCGCTCTTTGCCGGGCTTCTCCCTCTCATTTCAGTTCATGTTACTTATCTGGTAGCGGCTTATTTTGAGCATGTGTCGTGGTGTGTTCCTTATTTGGAGGGATGCACTTCTATCAGTAAAACTGGGCGGTATAGTCCAGCCAACTATGTTTTTCGTGCCACTATCATTCCCAGTGCTGTTTTTATGATGATTTATTGGAAGTTGGCTTCCCAATGGCTGGTTGCTATGGGAGACAAGCAGGGAGCCATCAATTGAACACGCAAAAGTTTCGCTCCGCGAAACTTTTGCGTGTTATTTTGTATTTTGGGATTATCGGGGCTGTTTTTCTTATTTTGTATGCGACGGTTTTGGGTTCTGAGGGGCACGTTTATCGGTTGCTTAGAAGATATGGTGTTATCATTTTTTTTGCTTTTACTTATCTTGCCCAGTTGTTGATGGCAAGTCGTCTTTTGTATCTTGTGAAGCATTTGCAGGTGGATTTGCCTCGTTCTATTTATCAAGTGAAATTGGGTTTGTGTGTCGCGCTGCTAGTTATCGGGTTAATTAGTCTTCCGGTTAGGGCTTTTTATGGTGGCGAAGAGTTTAATACTCGCTTGGAGAATGTCGTGGAATGGAATTTTGCGTTGTGGATGACTTTGTATTTTGTAGTTACCTATTTTGCGTGGCAGGCGACGACATTTGAGGCGAGTTTTTCTGTGAAGGGAAGTACAACGAAAAAATAACGACAAGGATGAGTTGCTTATGAATGGATTGCATTATTAGTTATAATAACGGATTGCATTAAACCGCAACTACAGGGATTAGTTATAATAACGGATTGTCTCAAACAGCAACTACAGGGATTAGTTATAATAACGGATTGTCTCAAACAGATTGCCTTTAATCCGTTTTTATAACGAACCGAAGGGAAGCTTTGCTAATCCCTGTAGTTATTGCTTTTAATCCGCATCGATTAACGAATCCCTGTAGTTATTGCTTTTTTTAATCCTTTTTTATAACGAATCCTTGTAGTTATTGCTTTTATATACAATCCCTGTCGTTATTGCTTTTAATCCGTGGCTTTAATACAATCCCTGTAGATATTTACATATTTATTAATATCGTTTCTATCCAGTTAGCTGATATTCCTAGTATAGGACATTTAATTATCTGGGGACTAGTGCTACCCCTTGTATCTCTTGTTTTTGGCTCAATCACAATCGCAAAATTGGAGCTTTCAAAGCTCCAAAAAACCGTCTGGATTTCAATTGTGTTCATTTTTAGTGCCTTTTGGGGCGCTGCCAGTTTTTTTGTTATTACTGCAATCTGGGGCAGTATATGATTGTATAACCTAGAACAGTAAGGCGGAAGTTTCCATACCACCCCAACGCCAACGGCTAAAGCCGTTGGCTAAAAGCGGACAGGAGGCTAAAGCCGACTAACCCTCTTACAGTGCCCTTTAGGGTACTTTGGCTGTTGGCTGAGGGGTGGTCTGAATATTTCCGCCCTCCTGTACTAGTGCAATAAAGCAGGTAAAAAAATAGGATTTTAAGTATTTTATCTATTTTATAAAGACGATATTTTTTCATACTTTTTTATCTCCCTTCCTGATTGCTTTTAATCCTTTCTTATATACAATCCCTGTAGTTATTGCTTTTATATACAATCCCTGTAGTTATAACGAATCCCTGTCGTTATTGCTGTTTTTAATCCGTTATTATAATTGCTATTAATCCTTGCTTATATCCAATCCCTGTCGTTATTGCTGTTTTTAATCCGTTATTATAACGAATCCCTGTAGTTATTGCTTTTATATACAATCCCTGTAGATATTGCATTTAATCCGTGGCTTTAATACAATCCTGTCTGTCGTTATTGCTGTTTTTAATCCGTTATTATAACGAATCCCTGTAGTTATTTCTTATAACGAATCCCTGTAGATATTGCATTTAATCCGTGGCTTTAATACAATCCTGTCTGTCGTTATTGCTGTTTTTAATCCGTTATTATAACGAATCCTTGTAGTTATTGCTTTTAATCCTTGCTTATATCCAATCCCTGTTGTTATTGCTTTTAATCCGTGGCTTTAATACAATCCCTGTAATTATAATGAAGCCAAGGGAAGCTTAGCTAATCCCTGTAGCTATTACCTACTTTCCAACAGAAAAGCCCTACTCAGGCGGCCCTACTGGGGAAGGGGCCGAGATAGTGGCCGAAACCACGGCCGCTTTTTTACGGCGATAGCCTAATACCAGCAAACAAGGTGTCAATACCAAAGTCAATAACGTCGCAAACGCAAGTCCTCCAGCTATCGACGTTGCTAACTGTGTCCACCACTGGGTAGACGGCGCACCAAAAGCAATTTCTCGCGTTACCAAATCTATATTCATCGCTAACATCATTGGCATCAACCCTAAAATGGTAGTAATCGCTGTCAATAGCACCGGGCGCAGACGTTGGGCACAGGTGCGTAAAACCGCTTCACCCACTTCCATGCCCGTTTCTCTTAGAACATTAAAGGTGTCAATCAATACGATATTGTTGTTCACAACAATACCCGCCAACGCAATCACACCTATCCCACACATCACAATCCCGAACGGTTGTTCAGTGATTATTAAGCCGAGTAATACGCCAATCGTGGATAATACCACGGCACTTAAAATCAGCAAGGCTTGATAGAAGTTGTTAAATTGTGCTACCAAGATCAGCAGGATCATAAATAGCGCCGTCATAAAAGCGCGTGACAAAAACTCTTCCGCTTCGCGTTGATCTTTCTCTTCGCCCTTAAAAGTCAACGTCACTCCGCTTTCGGAGTACAAAAAACTGCCAGCGGCATTTTGCACCACGCCGTTTTTGGAATACAAAATAGAACTGGCGGGGTTTTGCGCCAACCAAGCCCGAATGTCTTTCAATTTGTGGTCCACCAACACGCCTTCTTCAACGCCGGCTTGTACCGTCAAGATACGACGCCCTTCGCTGCGTTTAAGGGTGCCCACACTGGGCTGCGCGATACGTTCCACAAATAAACTGATAGGCACCAAACCTTCTCGCGTTTGAATGCGAAGTCTGTCTAATTGATCTAAACCACGATATTCGGGCGGAAAACGGATACGAATATCGAGTTCTTCGTCGGCATCATTGGGCCTAAATTCGGCGACTTTGATACCGTTGGTGACTAATTGCACGCCGTTGCCAACGGTGGCAATATCGGCCCCAAAGCGGCTGGCGTGAGTTCGATCAACCTTGATCTTCCAATCAATGCCGGGTAAAGGCCGACTGTCTTCTATATCGACGAGGCCTTCTATGGTTTTGAAGCCAGCGACTAATTCGGCCGCGGCGGGATTGAGCAGGGCCGGATCGCGGGCACTGATTTCTATCTTTATCGGTTTGCCTTCGCCGGGGCCGCCATCTTGTTTGAGGATTTCTATGAAAATGCCGGCTAAATCGGCGGTGCGTTGGCGGATTTCTTTCATAATCTCCCTGGCTTTTCGGCGTTTTTGCCAGTCAATAAATTCGATGGCAATGACTCCGATGCTGTCTTCTGGGGCTTTGTCGGCAGAAACCATGCCGCTATTGGCGTAGACGCTGGCAAATTCGTGCATATCGAGTATCCGTAATTCGACTTCTCGCACCAATTCATCACGTTCTTGTACCGATAAGTCGCCACGGGCTCGCACATAGATATTAATTTGTTCTGGCTCTACGTCGGGAAAAAATTCGACACCTTTGCCAAATTCGACGTAGGCCATGTTGACACCGACTAATAGTAGTAGTGCTGCCAGTAAGACGAGAAGCGGATAGCGTATGAGTCCGCCCAAGATGCGAACATAGAGGCCGGTAAAGCCTTTAATAGTGTGCAACGGGGCCGTGTCATGATCGGCCATTTTAACCGGGCGAGGCCGGCCGAATATCGCGCCCAGCGTTGGCATGAAAATGAGGGCCATCAGTAAGGAAGCACTTAAGGTGGCAATGACGGTAATGGGGAGGTATTTCATAAACTCGCCGACAATGCCCGGCCAAAATAGTAGAGGTAAAAACACGGCTAATGTCGTTGCTGTCGCGCCGATAATGGGCCAAAACATGCGTTTGGCCGCTATCGCGTAGGCCCGTTGACGTGGCAAGCCTTCACTCATTTTGCGCTCGGCATATTCGGTAACGATGATGGCACCATCAATGAGCATTCCCGAAGCTAAAATAAGGCTGAATAACACCACAATATTCATGGTTAAACCCATTTGGCCGAGGGCCAGGATGGCTAATAAGAATGATCCGGGAATGGCAATCGCTACCAAAGCGGCCGTGTGTAGGCCGAGAACGCCCAAAATAACAATACTGACCAATAAGATGGCACTTAGGACATTATTTTGTAAGTCTTTGAGCATGTCACGGACTTCTTTGGATTTGTCTTGGATGTAGTTGATTTGAATGCTGTCTGGTATATTTTCCTTAAACTTTTCAACAATATATCTAGTTTTAGCAATGGTTTCGATAATGTTGGTGCCGGTGCGTTTGGAGACTTCTAAGGCGAGGGCCGGTTTGCCGTTGACGCGGGCATAAGTCAGTGGATCTTTAAAGGTGCGGCGCAGTTGAGCGATGTCTTGCAAAGTCACGACGCGCTTGTCATCAACTTTGACCGGTAGAGTGAGTATGTCTTGCAGCGTTTCAAATACGCCTGGCACTTTGACATTAAAGCGTCCTTGTCCGGTATCTAAGGCACCGGCGGCCACCAGTTGGTTGTTGCGAACAAAGTATTGCACGACATCTTCGTAGTTGAGGTTATAGCTTTCGGCGCGCAGCGGATCGATAATGATGTCAACGACTTCTTCACGATCGCCGGCAATTTCGACTTTGAGCACTTCGGGGATGGCTTCAATGGCATCTTCGAGTTGCCGCGCTAAAGTGAGCAACGTGCGTTCTGGCACATCGCCGCCGAGTGTGATGACTAAAATGGGAAATAGCGATAAGTTGATTTCATGGACGCTCGGCTCTTCGGAGCCGTCGGGCAATTCGGCCTTGGCAATATCGACTTTTTGCAAGACATCACGCAAGGCCTCTTCGCTGTCAAAGCCAGCGTCAAATTCCAACGTGACTGAAGCATGTCCTTCCTCGGCAATGGCCGTCATTTCTTTTACGCCTTCGATAGTGCGTAGTTCTTTTTCCATCGGCCGTACTAACAGACGCTCGGCATCTTCGGGCGAAATGCCTTCGTGGCTCATAGAAATGTAGAGCATCGGAATGGCGATGTCTGGCTCCGATTCTTTGGGAATGTTTTGATAGGCGGTGGCGCCGGTAACAAGAATAAAGAGGAGTATTAGTAAGACAGTGCGATTGTTGCGAATGGCAACATCGACGATAGCAGTCATAGTAGTTGGCCTTTTTTGTAAGGAGTAAAATTTTAGGGAGGAGTCCAAGATTTATCTTGGACGTCCAATTTACCATTTGGAGTCCAAACTTTAGTTTGGCAGTCGTTGGCAGTCGTCATGTCAAGGAGCATGCTGAAATCCAAAACGACGTATATACCTTCCAAAAATCAATGCGATTGTGTTAAGTTGTGTACTGTTGTTCGTTAAATCAAGTCTTGGCGGTTTTTGTTGAGAATTGTGGGCCATTGGCAAAATTAGAACTATCAATTCGACAAGCAGGCCCACTTTAACTAATGAAAAATGAAAAATGTAAAATGTAAAATGAAAAATGAAATTGTTTTGAGAATTGTGGGCCATTGGCAATCTGTTCATTTTTATGAAACACTCGGAAGCGAGCTATCATTTTGCATTTTACACTGTTTGGACTTCTTTCAAGTTTAAGCCAATAGCACTGGCTATCTGCTCATTGGTCAGTATGCCAAGGGCTTTGAGGTTACGAGCATTTTCAATGCGATTTTTGTGGATGGTTTCTCGTTCAAATCGCTTTTGATTGTACTCATCTTTCATCTTGGCGTGTTCTTCAGGAGTTGTCTTGCTCTTCGAGATGATTTTGAAAAGTTCCTTAATTATCTCGTTGTCGTAGCTATCCTCATAGACCGATTCAGTTAAGGTTTCGTTGATAGCTCTTATCCACTCACATTTGGAGTCCAAACTTTAGTTTGGCAGTCTGGAGTCCAAACTTTAGTTTGGCAGTCGTTGGCAGTCGTCATATATACCTTCCAAAAATCAATGCGATTGTGTTAAGTTGTGTACTGTTGTTCGTTAAATCAAGTCTTGGCGGTTTTTGTTGAGAATTGTGGGCCATTGGCAAAATGAGGCCTATCATTTCTACAAGCAGGCCCACTTTAAAGGCTAATGAAAAATGTAAAAAAAATGATTTTTTTTGAGAAATGTGGGCCATTGGCAAAATTAGAACTATCAATTCGACAAGCTGGCCCACTTTAACTAATGAAAAATGTAAAATGAATTCCAGGCAAAAGTTTTTCTCCGAAAAACTTTTGCCTGGAAATGAAAAATGATTTTTTTTGAGAAATGTGGGCCATTAGCAAAACTAAGCCTATCATTTCTACAAGCTGGCCCACTTTAAAAACATGCTTTGCTACGCGACGCGTAACGTGTTCCTACGCTGGCGTGCGGACACGAGATCATTTATAGACAAACGGGGAAAGGGCGAGGCGATAAATCGCCTACTACAAACGGGGGAGGGGCGAGGCGATAACTTGCCTACTACAAACGGCGAGGGACTACCCATTCGTTTACGTCACAGTTCTGATAAATTTTAAATTTGAGTTTATTTTTTTCACGATATTTTTTATAATGCCCTACTTTCACGATTCTGGGGGAGAGCTTTGGGAATGGTTCATTAAAAAAAAGGGGGGTGATGCTAACTGAAAGCCCCTTAGCCGCCAAACCGCCCATTACTTGAAATGTGACATTACCAAGTAGTTATTTATTGTGCAAATTCAAAATAGTTAAAAAGGTCATTTGTCAATGGAACAAAATAAACTTGAACTTGAAAACCAATTATTTAATATGATGTGGGGCTACTGTGTGAGCGGTGGGCTTCGTACCGCGGCGGAACTTGACATTGCTGACCACTTGAAGGACAATGATCACACCGCAGATGAATTGGCTACGGCCATTGGGTGTCATGCACACTCTCTGTATCGACTCATGCGTGCGCTCGCCACCGTGGGCATTTTTAAGCAGGAGGGGGACAAATTCTCGTTAACGCCCCTCGGTAACTTACTCCGTTCAGACATACCGAGATCGCAACGCCATTTGATAATTGAGATGTGTCGCTATTTCGAGGAATGGGGGCAGTTAACCCAGACGATTAAAACGGGTAAGCCGCCCAAAGAAAATATCTATAACGAACTGTTGGTGACAGAGGATCAAGCTCAGAGTTTTTATGAGGGTATGGATTCTTTCTATTATGGAAATCCAGCACCGATGTTGGGTCATTATGATTTTTCAGGGGTTGAAACGGTGGCCGATATTGGCGGTGCCAGCGGTTCTCAATTGATTGCGGTTTTAAAGCATTATCCGCATCTGAAAGGCATTTTGTTTGATTTACCCGATACGGTTAAACGCGCCCAAGCGAATATTGAAGCGGCCGGTTTGGCTGGGCGTTGCCGCACGGTTGGCGGGAGTTTTTTTGACTCAATTCCCAGCGGTGCGGATGTTTATCTGATACGGCATGTTATCCATAACTGGAATGATGAGAAAAGCATAGAAATCCTAAGCAATATTCGCGCGGTGTTGCAAGAAAAGGGCCGGGTGTTGGTCATTGAAACACTTGTGCCTTCAGACAACGAAAAATGTGCTACAGCGTGGCACGAGCTCTCTCTCGCCGAGAAATCCCTCGCTTCATGGTGGGATCTGTCCATGTTTGTCGTTGACGATGGGGCTGAGCGCACACAACAGGAATACGCACAACTGTTTGCGAAGGCCGGTTTGAAACTGAGCCGTGTTATTCCAACCAACATAGATGTTAGTTTAATTGAAGGCACTCACTAAAGAGGACAACAAATGACGACAGAAACCAAATCGCAACAGAAAGACATTGCGAGCATGGACATACAGGAATTGCGGGCAGAACTCAAGGCTGTGAGGGAGGGCGAACCGTATGACCGCATTTTTGATAGTGTACCGGTTTCCCTTGAAGTGGGGGACTATTCTGGTATCAAAGTCTTTTTAGATAACTTGCGTGCCAACGGGGTGCAGGATTTTGGGGCTTATTTTGGGGAACACCCAGAGGCCATCAGAGAAGGTATTGGCCACATGAGCGAAGAGGTTTTTTTGCACAATAAAGAATTTTTAAGTATCTATCAATCCAATTCCACAGAAGAGTTCTTGAATGATACTGCTGGGGTTGATCCGATGACGGATAAAACCGTTTATACTGATGACTTCTGCGGTAGTTTTGGAGAATTGTTTACAGCGTTGGCAAATGGAGCAACCCGTTTTTCAACTTACACCACTGAAACGATTGTTGATAATACTACTCGTTTTCAGGCCGAAGTCACTTGGTCAATTGTATCTGGCTATGAGGATACTTGGGAAAGAGTCGTCGTTTCTGTTATACCATTTGACAGAATACGCCTTCCAGCCTAAAATTAAAAACCTCGAAGGTTTTGCAAACCTCGAAGGTTTTGTTCAAAATATTTTCTTGCTGTCAATTTTTCCGTGACGGTGTACTGGAGTTCAAAGCGTAGCTTTGGATTTTCACAAAATGATGTAACTGCTCAGCCCTGAAAGGGCGCTTTATTAAAGCCCAGGGCAGCGCCCTGGGAACAACAATAATAAACACCTGCACCTGGGGCGTTGCCCCAGGCTATAATAATTCGCCCCGTTGGGGCTAAGTAGTTACAAAAACAAATATTGACCGCAAGAATATTTATTTTAGGTAACGTTACAAAGCTAGCTCAAACTGGCTTCATTACAACAGGGTACTAATTATCACTTCAATGTTGAGACACAATATCTATGTATATTTTGGGAATTAACGCGGTTTTTCATGAATCAGCAGCTTGCTTATTGGAAAATGGCAAAATATTAGCCAGTGCTGAAGAAGAACGGTTTAACCGGATAAAACACGGCAAACCGGCTAATTTAGACAATCCTGATGAATTGCCATGGCAAGCGATTCAGTATTGTTTGGATTCTGCGGGGGTAGAATTAAAACAAATCGGACATATTGGTTACTCGTTTAATCCAAGGATAAAAAGTAACCCGCTTTTTACTGAAGAATATAAAGATGATGAAGATTTATTGGAGAAAACGCTTTTACACATACCAGAGAAGTTAAAGGAAATAGGCTTCCAAGGCGAATTTCACTGGGTCAATCACCATACCGCTCATGCTGCCTCTGCTTATTACGTCTCTCCCTTTCAAGACGCAGCGATTCTTGTGGTAGATGGTACAGCAGAAAGCAGTTCCACTTCGTTTTTTTCTGCTAAAAACAACCAACTGAAACTCTTGCAAGAGATATTGTATCCGGCTTCTCTTGGTGCTCTTTGGGAGTTGTTCTCGGTTTTCTTAGGATTTGATGGGTATGATGCTGCTAAGGTTATGGGGTTGGCTGCTTATGGGAACCCGAACCGCTATGCTGAGCATTTCAAACAAATTGTGCGAATGGTTCCAAACGGCCAATTTGAAATGGATAACGAATTGCTGCATGTTGAAACCATTGAGTATTATCCACCTTCTGGGTATTTTCAGGGGCTAGAAGAATTATTTTCTATCAAGAACAGAGAGCCGGGTCAAGCGTTCACACCGGCACACCAAGATATTGCGGCTTCATTACAGGCGATAACGGATGACATAGTGCTTGATATGACCCAGCATTTATATCAGCTTGTTCAGTCTGATAACCTGTGTTTGGCCGGGGGAGTCGCGTTAAATTGTGTGAGCAACACCGTCGCTTTTGAAAAAGGCCCTTTTACTCATCTGTTTGTGCAACCAGCTGCCCATGATGGGGGGACTGCATTAGGGTCGGCATTTTATATCTGGAATCATGTGTTAGGTAACGAACCACGAGAACAGATGACTCATGCTTACTTAGGCCCCTCGTTTACCGATTCTGACATGGATAATATTCTCCAAAAACATCAGCTCATCTACAAACGCACAGATAATATAGAAAAGGAAGTCGCTCAACTCATTAGCGAAAACAATATTGTCG
Organism: Candidatus Parabeggiatoa sp. nov. 2; assembly: GCA_002085445.1. GTDB lineage: Bacteria > Pseudomonadota > Gammaproteobacteria > Beggiatoales > Beggiatoaceae > Parabeggiatoa. Next base: position 16,921 of record NBMI01000064.1, on the reverse strand, counting down.
GTTTTTTTCAAGGTCGTATGGAGTTGGGGCCAAGGGCGTTAGGTAACAGAAGTTTGTTAGCGGATCCTCGTCATCCAAACATGCGGGAAATTTTCAATCTGAAAGTCAAACATCGGGAGTACTTTCGACCACTTGCGCCAAGCGTACTGCATGAAGAAGCCAACAATTGGTTTACTATAACTAAAGAAACCTCAGCGGCGGAATTTATGCTGATGGCGTATCCGGTTAAACCCTCGATGAAAGAGAAAATACCTGCGGTTGTTCATGTTGATGGGACCAGTCGAGTCCAACGGGTCAAAAAAGAGGCTAATCCCAGATACCATCAGCTTATTTCTGAGTTTTACCGGATTAGTGGTGTTCCTATTGTATTGAACACATCCTTCAATGACAGCGAACCCATAGTCTGTACGCCACAAGATGCGATAAACACGTTTTTGGCAACCGAAATAGATTATCTGGCTATGGGCAATTTTTTGGTTAGTAAAGCAGATAACCGTTGATGATGAATTGTTTTGTACAATCAATGTCGGAATCAGAATTTTCCGAATTTAAGAATTAAGGGCGCATTCCCAAAAAAAGGGTCATTACCAATCTTGAGTACCCGTCTTGAGTACAACGGATACGCGAAAAAAACGGATACTTCATCTGAACTAAAACGCAGTCAGTCATCAAAAGGGTCGATTTTGAACTGTTCAAAACAGTCCTCGTCTTGGTGCGTATAAAAATATTAGGAGAATGTGTGAGCAGTATCCGTTTATTTCGAGTATCCGTTGTACTTAACTGTCCGTGGATTGGGAATGCGCCTATAATTAACAGAATAAAACCGGTTTATTTTATTAATTCTTAAATTCTGAGTCGTAAAAATGGAACTCCCTGAATTTCCAAATAAAACAATCTATTTCCTTATTTTAGCCTTCATTTACGATAAAATAAATAATATACTAGGTGATGTCGAATAAAATTGTCTCTTCTATTCCTAATAGTGAAAAAATAGATCGTATTGTACAAGCAATTTTGCAAACGCCAACCCCAGAAAATAGCCAACCTTGGAAAATAGTGGTTCGTGAAAATGTACTGGAAGTTTTTCATTCATATGAACGTGCCAAACTGGCGACATTTCCAGATGATTTATCGGTGTTGGGCATAGGCATGATTGCTGAAACAATCGAATTAGCCGGTAGTACTGAAGGATTGGAAGCACGGTTCACTTTCTTGTTGGAGGAACGTTCCGACGAGCATCCTTGGTTAAGGGCCGAACTTAACACGGTTGACAACCTGTCCCCGGCACCCTTGGCGCAAGCACTGTTCTTGCGCCATAGTGATCGACGTTACTATGCGGGTGGTTCCGTTGATGATCCGGTGTTTCAAGAAGTTCGTCAAGAAGCTGCCGCGATTCAAGGGGCGAATTTGTATTTCACCGAGAAATACCCGGATGAGTACCTACAATTGCTGAAAAATGCCGATCAGATTGCTTTGAAATGGCCAGAGTTTTGCGAAGATATGACGAGGTGGGTTCGTTTCACGGACAAGGAAATTGAGAAAACGAGGGATGGCATGTCTTGGCGAAGCTTTTTACGGAAAAATCCAAATTGGCTGTATTATTTGCGCTCTCGTCTGTGGTGGTTAGCAACCCGTCTTGGCTGGTTTCCACCAAGCTTACAGAAACTTGAATCATACATTTTTGATGACTCTTCGGAACCGTCGCCGTCAAGTTATGACGATGGCGCCGGGATAGGTTGTATCACGACACTATCAGCCTCGGTAGAGGATTTAGTAGCTTCTGGCCGTTTGGTATTAAGACTCTGGCTGTTGTTAAATCTGCGCGGCTATGGTTTTCAACCCATCACCAATCTTCCCGCTATCATTTATCCACAACGCCTTGGTACTTTCAACCTACCTAACTCTCTGAACGATTTGGTTGCAAATGGTTACGAAACACTCCAACAAGTCTTTGGTTTTTCAGAACCTGAATTGCCTATTTTTTGCTTCCGAACCGGGCGGGCGATGGGAGAATATCCGGCGATTGCTAGAACCTTGCGCCGTACTGATCACGTCTGTTATCGTTAACTGAAACCCTCCGATTTTTTCAAAAAATCGGATTTCTAAGTGGGCAGGTGGGCAACGTGGTTGCCCACCTTACAGATTTCTAAGTGGGCAGGTGGGCAACGTGGTTGCCCACCTTACAACTACAACGTTTTTTAAACAAATATTTTTAGCTGAAAAAGAGGTTAGCTTATGACAAAGATGGATGTCGTTAATTCCATGCTTGAAAAAGCACTGCAAGATAAAAAGATCAGTCGAATAAATGACTTTTTAGTTATTACAGATAAAGCTGATTATCCGGAAATGGACCAAGTTATTCCCCTATTTCCTGAACAGCAATTTTTCTTGGATGAAATTGTTGTGGATAAAATCAACGGGGCCGAAGTCTTAGAAATAGGCGTTGGCTCAGGGGTTCTTTCGATTGGTGCAATTAAAGCCGGGGCTAAAAGGGTGACTGCTTTGGAAATTAATCCTCGGGCCAAAATTTTTGCCGGATTCAACATTATGTTGAATGGATTAGAAGGCCAAATTGAGATAGCAGATGGTGATCGACATGACATTTGGAAGCCCGTCGCGGGAAAACAATTCGACTATTTGATTTCCAATCCCCCATTTGAGCCAACCCCACCAGACACAGAATATTTCTTACATTCAGCTTCTGGGCTATACGGATTGGATTTTGTTGAAACTCTTTTTAGAGAATTGGATGATCATTTGTTTGAAAAAGGACATGGACAAATAGTAACGGGAGCCCCGGGTAATGAGAAAGAACCGTTTATGTTACTTGATTTAGCCAATCAATATTTGCCAGGCATAACAACCGTTAAAGTGGAGCCTGATCCATTGCCTTATGATGAGGCACTAGAAGAACTCTTCACTGGAATGGATACGATTACCGTGGCTCAAGTAGAGAACATGAAAGAACAGGCGAAAAAAGAGGGTGTTTCTCATTGGCACCTGTGTGTGCTTCATTATGAAAAAGGACCCAAGACAATCAAGGTACAACCTTCAATACCCTACTTTTAATTGGAAATTGCCGCTAAGCGAGCGACAGTGCATAATCAGAAACAATGGTTGTTGTATAAGTTTAATAACTGATGTTACGCACAACGCTTCTTTTGAGAGTCAATCGGGGCAATCCGTAGGGTTGCCCCTACATATCGTTATATATTGTAGGGGCAATCCCTTGTGGTTGCCCCTTTGCGGTTGCCCTTTCACCAAACATCATCATGGTATGGAACTTTCCGCTTTATTGCACAAACAAACTGTGACTTCGTCGAAGCAATGTGCGTAACATCAGTTAATAAGTCATATTGGAGTTCTTCGCTGCGCTTTGTCTGGGCTCGCACTTCGCTACGCGAAGAACTCCATCACTACCAATACTTATGGCCCTAGCAAACTCTACTCAAACTAGGGCTAAATGGAGTAAATTCGACGTGAAAAGTCAACCTGATTCATCAGAATCAGATAAGGACACTGAACCTGAAGAAAAGGGTGGGATAGTTGTCACAAGAGGCGGGCAATCCACAAATGAGTTGGATGGTATGCCACACGAGCCTTATAACAATTAATGCCATCGAAAATTGTTAAAGCTAATCAAGCACTTGTGAAACAAGAGCGAGGATTGGATACCGAGTTATTAAAAGATAAACAAGCGATTAAAGAGGTTGAAGCTTACGCTAAAGCTTTGGGCAACCCGAATATCGTTGACAACATTTTAGTCGGTGGCATTGAAGGTTCGGCGGCCTTAAAACATGAGATGGTGGAAATTAATGCATGACGCACTGCCGGTTGGAACTTTGATGATCCCGCTCACATCCAACAAATCGTGACACGATTTGCTCAATCTTTTGAGACGGGTTCGCCCCAAAACTATGTTCCATTCCATCTAACCGCTTTGAAAGCAGAATTGGAATATGTTCAAGCTGAGGTCAGAAAAAAAGGCATTGATGCTGACTTAGGGATGATTGCAAAAACGTTGTACCGTTTAGATAAAGATGAAAAAATATTAAACGAAACCAATATCTATCCAGACAAGCTACAAAAAACGTTAGATGAATTGGATGCGTTGGGCATTATCTACCCGAATGACCCTATTCCAGAGGAATTAAAAAATGCGTTACAGATATAAACCGGTTTTTGATGGTGATGAGTTAATTGCATTTGCGTATTGGACGGGTAATCGCGTACAACATTATTACGTTAAAAAGTCATTTTTTTTTCGTTCTCTAATTGACAGTCGTGCGCCTACTGTCCCGGATAAACATGTTATTAAGAGTTTAGAGGGAATGACTCTTAAAGATTACCCAGAAGAGGTACAAACGCAAGTCAAACAATTGCGTTTAGGCAAAGAAGCACTCACTGACGAGTTGCCCCCCGGATTTAAAATTGAGAATATGCGAGAGTTCGTTAATTGGTTTCGCCGTAAAGCACGAGACTATGGTAAAACCATAAGGGAATTTACAATATGGAAGGATTGAAAAGCGAACGTAGACTGCGTCCCACGCACCTAAACGTAACCCGCGTAGCCAACGTAGAGTGCGTCCCACACTCGTCATCGGCATCATTAAAAAGGGATCAAAAATAGGTAGCATAAGCGATGAGATTGCCATAGCTGGTGCTAAATTTATGGTTAATTCAATCTGAGTAGAGTACAACGAATTACGGGCCGATAAACGAATTATAATTAAAAGTTGCGGCTTTCCCCAGGTTGCACCTCAATGCTTAAGGGCAACCATAAAGGATTGCCCCTACATAAATGACGGGGGCTATTCACATTTAACCCCTTCATGGTTGAAGTATTTTTGATATAAATTCGTTTATCCACGTAATTCGTTGTACTCATATTAATCTTGGAACAACACCATAGGAAATTAAAGGTGAAAGATAAACATCATGCGGTTAAATACGGCGCGTTTCTTATCGAGGATGGCATAGCGCATTGGAATAGGGATGCTGGCGTTGTTGTCCAAATGGAAAAAAGCGCGTCGGATTCTTGTCAATTGGAAGGGTTTTGGAATCCGCATGGATGGAAAATTAAGGACGAATATCATGTGGCTATGAGTGGGCTTTGCATTTGGGGTAAGTATGACTGTGTTTTTAAATTTAAACCAAAAGGAAAAGGCAATCCGGGGGCTGAGCGTTCTTTGAGTAATCCAAAAGATAAAGCCGATTTGTTGAAGCGACTTCATGCCGGACAGCATATCGAACAAATTGTCATCTCAAGCGATCCTTTTGGGCTTTATCAGTCAAAAATGATTGGCTGGCAAGCGGATTCTGTGCGTCGGTTCGGGGTTGAAAAACTCTATTACGCGCTACCGGTTGAAGAATACCTGCAAACCTGGAAGGAACTGGAAAAATACCTGCCAAAAAAATGCGTTGGGCAAATTGTTCAGATATTAAATACGCATCACGAACAATTGGAACAGAAAATTAACAGCGAAATCAATGCGGACGTGATATTTATCCATCCTATGCAGCTTGACAACACGCTGTCTGTAGAACAATCGTATGTTTGGCCTTATCAAAACTTGGAGATTGAATTGAGCATCGAAGAGATGGAAGAAGTTCGTATTCCTTATCAAGCCATGAAAAACGGTTGTGTTGTGCCACCGATATTATTAGGGATGTTGGGTACGCCATGCCCTTATTATGAACGCCGGGACACTATCGACAATATTTCTCAATTAGAAGCCCAATTAGATAAGGAGTTGGCGCATCAGTCTGGCTTGGTGTCTTCGGTACCTATCGAAACATTTCAATAAATTCGATTGGACGACATGATTTTCCATTATAGGGAACCGTCGGGTAAGACATTATTTTCGATAGGTGCTATCAATATGACGATTAAGCAAGGAGAAATCTTATTTATTGTGGGCGGTAATGGCAGTGGTAAATCAACGTTACTAAAACTGTTGATTGGCTTATATTATCCAGCCACTGGTTCTCTTTATGTTGATGATGATCAAATCGATCAGACGAATTATCAGAGTTACCGTGAATTGTTTTCGATTATTTTTACAGATTTTCAATTATTTGATAGGCTCTATGGTTTACGTGACATTGATGAACAACGTTTAAAATCGTTGTTACGTTTAATGGAGTTGGATAAAAAAACGGAGTTTATTGATGGCAAGTTCACCAATGTGGATTTATCAACCGGGCAAAAGAAACGGTTGGCTTTTATTGCCGCGGTTTTGGAAAACAAGCCTGTCTATATTTTTGATGAAGTTGCGGCGGATCAAGATCCGCAGTTTAGACAGTATTTTTATGAAGTCATACTTCAAGACTTGAAAAAACAGGGAAAAACGATTATTGCGGTGACACATGATGATAAGTATTTTCATACCGCAGACAGGGTGTTGAAGATGGAAGAGGGTCGGTTAGTTAATTATAAGGCAACTCCCAAATAATAAAACCGTTTGTAGTAGGCGATTTATCGCCTCCCGTTTGTAGTAGGCGATTTATCGCCTGGGCGCTATTGGTGGGTTTAACTCCGTTGAGCTTCGGTTCGTTCCTATACCCACCTGACGCTTGCTACAAACGGGCCCTGTGTGGCGCAATTTTGCCAGGTGGCGCAAGTTATGGGATAATGTCTACCCTTTTTTTAAGCGCAACCGCCGCCCACCGCTTGTGTGGTTAACTTTTTGAGAAATGTGGGCCATTGGCAAAACTAGCGCTATCAATTCGACAAGCTGGCCCACTTTAAAAACCTGTTTTGCTACGCGCAACGCGTTCCTACGCCGTTGCTAAGGAACGAGAAAATTTAACATGAACAAATCGCAACGCAAGACATTAGTTAAGATTTTTCATGATCCGGTTCCAACGGATATCCTTTGGAAAGAGATTGAAAGTTTATTGGTGGCAACTGGTGCCAAAATCAGTGAGGGTAAAGGTTCAAGAATCCGGGTCAAATATATTGGTGTTCCTCCGGCGGTTTTTCATAGACCACATCCGAGGCCTGAAACAGATAAAGGTGCCGTGAAAAGTGTCAGGCGGCTTTTAATGGAAGCGAATATTGTTCCATAATATGAACCGTGACACTTTCTCGCATTTATCGTATCATTCTTATGTTTTTTTGGTCAAAGGAGAACATGTTTATGTTAAATTATAAAGGTTATATAGGTCAGGTTGAGTTTGATGACGAAGCCGATATTTTTCACGGTGAAGTGATTAACACGCGGGCCGTTATTACTTTTCAAGGGACAACCGTGCCAGAAATCAAAGCGGCTTTTATAGATTCGGTTGAAGATTATCTGGCATTTTGCGCCGAACTGGGTGAAGAGCCTGAAAAACCTTATTCGGGTGAATTAAGTTTAAAACTGCCACCACAAGTGCATCGAGATATGACACGGATTGCTAAACTTGAGAATAAACCAGTTGATACTTGGATTTGTGAACATTTAACCAAAGCCAGTCAGTTGATTTTATCTCAAAACGCCATTCGGTTATCTCAGTGAATCAAATAAATGTCAGAATCAGAATTGACAGAATCTCTAGTACAACAGATTTACCTTCAATAACGACAGGAATTGTATTTTATAACGGATTTATAAAAATGGATTAATAATAAGTCATTCAGGAATAACAGTTAATCTGTTGAATCCGCCAATCCGTTGTCACTTTCAATAACGACAGGGATTGTATTTTAGAAAGGATTTATAAAAAGGGATTAATAATAAGCCATTTAGGAATAAACCGTGAGTTTAGTACAACTTATTTTAGGAGTAAACGGAATCTTGGGATGAATTGGGTTAATTCGTTTATCAACCTCGGCAGCCTTGGGATTATGATAGGTGGATTAACGGCGATGTCGCCTTTAAGACGAAATGAGATTATTTCTTTGGGCGTCAAAACGATTTTTGCCGTTGGCAACGTGACGGCAACGGTGGTGGAATTAATTATTTAACAAATACCGGAGGCAAGGTGGTTCGCCTTGCACGCCAGTAAATACCTTAAAACAATTATGCAATCAACACAGTTTACTCGAAATCGACTCGTTTATGCATTGATGGTAGTTATCGCGTTCGTGCTTGCCCTAGGTTCACGCGAAATTCCGGAAATGCTACCTGATTTTATCGTCAAATACGCCGGTGATACGCTTTGGGCATTGATGACTTTTCTTTTTATTGGTTTTCTTTTCCCGTCACTTTCAATGCTGAAGGTAGCCGCTATCACACTGCTTCTGGCATTCTGCATTGAATTCAGCCAACTCTATCGGGCACCTTGGATTAACGAACTTCGCAGCAATCGCCTTGTCGCTTTAGTCACTGGACGGGGTTTTTTGTGGAGCGATTTAGTGTGTTACATTGTTGGCGTTGCTGCCGGCGTATTGGGGGAAATGGGTTGGAATAAATTTTATGTTGGTAATCAACAACATGTTGATTCCTGAACATTTGGATATCTGAAAAGGGTCAAAAATACCGCGTATCAATCTTAATGGCATTGGGGCAAACCAGGTAGTAAGCGTAGGGTGGGCAAACACAAATCAACTGATTTGATAATACCGGTGATCGTTTGCCCACCATTCATTTTAATTGAATCAAGCGGCAGGGTGGGCAACCGATTGTCGGTATTAAAAAATAAGTCAGTTGGTTATGTTTGCCCATCCTACCTGGCTACCCAAGGCAAGTTGGCTTTAGACTCAACAAGGGAACACTTTTTGAGAATTGTGGGCCATTGGCAAAATTAGGCCTTTCATTTCTACAAGCTGGCCCACTTTATAAATGAAAAATGAAAAATGAAAAATGGAATTGTTTTGAGAATTGTGGGCCTTTGGCAAAATTAGGCCTATCATTTCTACAAGCTGGCCCACTTTTAAAACCGGTTTTGCTACGCGCAATGCGTTCAAAATTTTTAGGCGATAAATCGCCTACTACAAACTACATTCGTTTCTAAAATCTGGCGGTTTTTTTTTATTGTGGGCCTTTGGCAAAATTAGGCCTTTCATTTCTACAAGCTGGCCCACTTTAAAAACAGGTTTTGCTACGCGCAATGCGTTCAAAATTTTTAGGCGATAAATCGCCTACTACAAACGGCCGTGCCATTGGGTGTATTGTTTACTCCACCGAGACGGGCGGATTTGAATAAGTTGTCTATTCGTTATAAAGGAAAAACTGATGGAATGGGCTAAAATAAAGACACTTTACCCTGATAAGTTTATTTTACTGGGTAATCTGGTCGAAGAATCACTTTCTTCAAATCAATTCAAGATATTAGCCGGTGATATTTTGATGGTGAGTGAGGATGCCAAGGAAATCCGCAACGCGTATCAAGAATATAATCGAAATCGCCAAGGAAAAGAGGTACTCTATTCACTGCCTAGTACACCTGAAGAATTTATTGTGGAAAATGTGCCACTTTCCGGAATCCTTCAATGAAATTTGAATGGCAACAAATAAAATTTAGGCATTAATGAATTCATTGGTACTGATATTTTGGGCCAAAATTATGAAGTCAGATTCAGACATTCAACCTTGTCAGAATCAGAATTAACAGAATTTTAAAACTATTCTGTAAATTCTAAAATCCTGCAAATTCTGATTCAGACAATTAACTTTAGGAGCGTAGAAAATGCGATACAAACACATTGCCTTTTTAATTGCCGTGTCATTGGGGATATCGGTTGCCCCACCAGTTTTAGCTGATTCTCCTAAGTCTTGCAAAGCTCTTAAGGAAAAAGATAACTCCACTTTGAGTGGCGTTTACACAATTGATCCAGATGGCAACGGAGGTAATGAACCTTTTGAGGTTTATTGCGACATGGAAAGTGATAACGTTGGATTGACATTTTATCTCGTCACAAATGGTCTGACTACCTTTAAAGTGACTGATAATGACAGTTGTCAAGAATTAGGGTTAAAAATATTTGCTCCACGAACCGAAGAAGATTACGACAGAGCCAGACAATACTTGTTGTCAATTGGCGCACAAGGATCATTTGGTCCGTTAGGCGTATATAACCCAACCGATGGTCCTGGAACATCTTATACTCCGATGAATTCCGATCATGCGGGTACTCAGTTTGGTTGGACATCCACAGCAGGTGACAAATGGTGGATTTCTGATCGTTCAGACATCTCTGAACCCAGTGGGGATTATATTCACGGTGAGTGGCTTGGTATTTTGTATAACGAAGCTGGCAATGTAAGGTGGTACAATGATGCACCCGGCGGGTATTCTTATAGTAGTTATCTTTGTATGAGTGAAGATAACTATGCCGCCGTATCTGATGATGGCGATTGCCAGCATGCCAGTTATAACCTGAAGGACAGAACCTTGTCCATTCCTTTTGTGGAACTGCCCCTGCTTGACGTGTGGAGTGGACAACCGACCGGGGAAGTGGAATTGTTCAGCGGTGTTTTAAAGCAAAAGTATAAAACCACTGAGCATTTTCGACTGCTTTCTAAAACGGTTTCGCTGATAACCGATGGTTCTAGCTCGTCTTGCCCAGCCACCTATTCTTTTGACACTGGGGTGTTGTCTATTCCTTATATTAATGTCCCTACCACGGCGGCGATGGGCGGGAACAAGTTCGACAGCAGCGAGGTAGAAGTCTTCAAAGCCACACTGACGTGGGAGCAGCAGGAAAGGGTTTTTGTGGTAAAAGAAATTGAAAAGCTGCCCTAAGTTGTGACTGTTTAGTACAACGGATTTGGGGAGAGCACTCCTTGATTGAGGATTGGATTGGGTTTATTCGGTTATCATCGTCATTCGTTTATCCCTGTATGTAATTCGTTTATCCCCGTAATTCGTTCGTTGTACTCTATTAATGTACCTACCACGGCTGCCATGGGCAAGCGGGAACAAGTTCGACAGCAGCGAGGTAGAAGTCTTCAAAGCCACACTGACGTGGGAGCCACAGGATAAGGTTTTTGTGGTAAAAGAGGTTGAACAGCGGCCCTAAAGTATTGTTAGAAATCCGATTTTTCCAAAAAATCGGATTTCTTTGAATCTTCATTTTTCATTTTTCATTAGCCGGCTGCACCAAATCCCCGGCACGCACAAACCCTTGCCCCACCGTAATAAACCGCAAACGTCTAGGCAAACCCGTCAACCAAATCGCCTCCGCCGTCGCACGAGCAAATTGCGCCGGATAAAAAACAACGCGATTATCACTCCCTACTGCTTTAACGCCCAACACACCTTCATCATTAAGCGACAACAAAGCCGCAGAAACTTTATGGGCATAAACTGTTTCAGTGGGAATACGAATTTCACAAGTAATACCGGCCGCCAATTCACCTTTAGGGTTAGCGACTTCTATCTCAATATTAAAAGTACGAGTGGCTGCATCAGCACGGGTCGAAATAAGCGAAATTTTACCCGTTACCGTTTGCCCGGTAACCAACCGCGCCGTCGCCGTGTTGCCGAGTTTTAAGTCGTGACGCTGCAATTCCGTCACTTCCCCCACAATCAAAAAAGGATTCTCATCAATCAACTCCGCCACCGTATCGCCGACAGAGACATAATCACCTTGCTCAACTGGACGTTGCTCCAGCACTCCGGCAAACGGCGCACGAATGATGGTATTATCAAGCGCGATTTGGGCCTGTTTGACGAGCGTTTTTGCACTTTCTAATAAAGTTAAAGCCTCGGCTATCTGCACCTGTGATTGATAACCTTTTCTCGACAACCTTCGCTTAGCTTTATATTCAAACTCACGTTGTTTGACTAAGGCTTGTGCCTCTTTTAAACGTAAGGCTCGATCATCGGTTGCCAAGCGCACAATAAAATCACCCTTTCTAACTCGTGCGCCGCGTTGTGCGCCGATTTTGACGACGTGCCCATCTATTTCGGCCCGTAATAAAACGGTGCGAAGCGGGGCAGTGCGCCCGGTTAAAACAATCTCACGAGTTAAGGACTGCGCTTTTTGTTCTCGTACTCGCACCGATATCAGGCTGGGCGGCGCTTTTGGGGGAACGGCCGTTGAAGGCTTTGCAACATCCGTCGTTTGCCCAGATAGCAACCAAGCGGCTAATGCCACCGCGATGAGTAAAGCTAGAAGGTAAGGCCTTTTTGTAAACAAGCTCATTTTTTTCAGTTATCAGTTATCAGTTATCAGTTATCAATAATCAGTGATCAGTTATCAGTTATCAGTTTTCTGTTATCAGTTTTCTGTGATCAGTTTTCTGTGAGGTAATTCCAAAAAATTAACATACCTATAACAGAATTATAAATTGCTTTTGCTAATCCCGAAGGTGCCTCCAGTGAATAGCTTTAGTAAAACCTGTGGTAGCGGTAAAGTAAAGCTTCAACCCCGTAGGGGTTGAATATGAAACCTGTGGGAAATGTGCCCCCGATGTGCCAACCCCGAAGGGGTTGAATGTGAAACGCAGTAATTCGCTACGCGAGATAATAGCCACAGGTGAAACCTGTGGGAAATGTGCCCCCGATGTGCCAACCCCGAAGGGGTTGAATATGAATAGCCTGAAAAGGTGAAACCTGTGGTAGTGGTTTTGTAAAGCACCAACCCCGAAGGGGTTGAATATGAATAGCCCCAGGTAGTTACACTGGCTAGATTAATCTCGCCCCGTTGGGGCTTGCCAGGGGCGCTGCCCCTGGCTATATTAATGTCGCCCCGTTGGGGCTTGCTAGGTAGATACACTGGCTATATTAATCTCGCCCCGTTGGGGCTTGCCAGGGGCGCTGCCCCTGGCTATATTAATGTCGCCCCGTTGGGGCTTGCTAGGTAGATACACTGGCTAGATTAATCTCGCCCCGTTGGGGCTTGCCAGGGGCGCTGCCCCTGGCTATATTAATGTCGCCCCGTTGGGGCTTGCTAGGTAGTTACACTGGCTAGATTAATCTCGCCCCAAGCCAAGGGCGTTGCCGTTGGCTCTATTAATCTCGCCCCAAGCCAAGGGCGGCGTTGCCGTTGGCTATATTAATTTCGCTTGCCTGGGGCTGACTTATAAAAACGGATCACTCTGTTAACTCTGATAACTGATCAGTGAAACCTTGATCACTGTTCATTGATAAACTGATCAGTGAAAAAATGATCATTGAAAAACTGATCCGTGAACATTGAGAGAAAAATTATGCCAGTCAAAATGGTTTTAAATAAAGGCAAAGTGCCGGTAAAAATTTACACTAAGGAAATCGACTCCGGTGCCCTTGATCAATTAACAAATATCGCTAAATTACCTTTTATTCATAGTCACGTTGCCGCCATGCCCGACGTACATGTCGGCATCGGCGCAACCGTTGGCGCTGTTATTCCAACTAAAGGCGCGATTATTCCCGCGGCGGTGGGTGTGGATATTGGTTGCGGAATGAATGCTACACGCTTGTCTATCAATGCCAGTGATTTGCCCGACAATCTTAAACGTGTTCGTCTGGCGATTGAAGAGGCAGTGCCTGTTGGCTTTGCTAAGCACAAGTCGATACAAGCTAAAAACTCAACTATCAAGGCACTTAACACCGTTCTTGAAAAGAAGATTATTGGAAAGCATCCGACTATCGCTAAAATGTTAAAAACAATCTATCGAACTTGGACACAACAATTAGGCACTTTAGGCGGTGGCAATCATTTTATTGAAGTGTGTTTGGATGTATGTTGAGGCGGTACATTGGGCGCAAGACTATGCGATGTGGAATCGGCGCGAAATGATGCGTTTGATTGTTGAGGCGTTGCGTAAACCATTGCCACCGTTTAAAATCACTAAAGAGGCAATCAACTGTCACCATAATTATGTTGCGACAGAAGAACATTTTGGTGAACAAGTCTATTTAACTCGTAAGGGCGCTATTCGCGCATGCGATGGCGAGTTAGGCATTATTCCCGGCAGTATGGGGGCAAAATCCTATATTGTGCGGGGCTTGGGCAATCCCGACTCGTTTTGCTCCTGTTCGCACGGCGCTGGGCGCAAAATGAGCCGCGCCGCGGCGAAACACCGCTTTAACCAAGATGATATGGAAATACAGACGCAAGGCGTAGAGTGTCGCAAAGATAAGGGAGTCATTGACGAGATTCCGGGCGCGTACAAGTCAATAGATGAAGTGATGGAAAACCAAAATGATTTGGTAGAAGTCGTGCATACCTTAAAACAAGTGGTTTGTGTTAAGGGTTAGTTTTTAATACGCTAATGGAAAATGAAAAATGAGAGTACAACGGATGACGTGGATTAACGGATTGATTTATCTTAGGTTTTGCAAAAGAAAAATCTGAGAGTACAACGAATTACGCGGATAAACGAATTGACTTACCAACGGTTTTGCAAAAGAAAAATCTGAGAGTACAACGAATTACGCGGATAAACGAATTGACTTACCAACAGTTTTGCAAAAGAAAAATCTGAGAGTACTTAGGATGACGTGGATTAGCGGATTGATTTATCTTAGGTTTTGCAAACGAAAAATATGATATTAATTAATAATAAGTATATAATTTTACTATTAATTTTATTTAAATTTTGCAATACCGCTTTAATCCGGCAGAAATGCTGCTTTTATGGACAAAAAAGAAATAATTTAGGTTCTATTATTGCTTTGCGCTATTGCGAAATTTTGTCATTTTCACGGATTTGAAGTGAAACCAACCCCAAAGGGGTTGAATGTGAAACGCAGTAACTCGCTACGCGAGATAATAGCTGGGGTGGTGAAAATGATTAATGATTAATGATTAATGAAACGTAGTAACGAGCGGAGCGAGATAATTAAAGAAGTGTTTTTAAAATAATTAAACTGAAGCGGACTATTTTCTGGGATCATGTTTTAGGAGCAAAGGAACCTCCTTTTCATCACCCCAGGTTAAGTATCGAATACTTTTTGTTATTTTTATCGATCTGAAAAGTTTTAATTAATAAATGAGGACGTAAAAATGGAAGCCATTGAATTTACATCGAAATCACACGATAGGATGATACCCATTCCAGAACATTACAAGGACTGGTTTAAAAAACCAGTTAGGATCATTTTATTGGCAATAGAGTCATCACACGAGGAAAACGTGATGCCGGAACAAACAACCGATTTAAATCGGTTTGCCGGGACTATCTCATTGACTGAAGAACCGCTTGAATTTCAAAAGCGCATACGGGGGGAATGGTTGTGAACCAATTTTTGTTGGATACCAATATCATTTTGTACTTGTTAGGTGGACGTTTAGCCGAACCATTGCCCAAAGCTGATTATTATGTTTCTGTCATGACAGAAATGGAGTTACTGAGTTATCCTGCTCTTGATACACAAACTGAACAAAAAATTAGAGATTTTTTGGCACAATTGACATTAATCAATTTAGATGAGCCGATTAAGACAAAAGCAATTCAATTGCGCCGTCAACACACACTTAAATTACCTGATGCCATTATTGCGGCAACCGCCTTGACGTTAAATGTGCCACTGCTCAGTAATGATTTGCGTCTGAACCGTATCTCTGATTTAGAATGTAGACAATTAAAAATGCTTGATTTACCAAGTTGAACACAGTGAATTGGGTGCTATGATATAGTCGGAAGAAACGGATAAACGCTTTTACCAATCCGTTTATTCCGTTAATCTGTTGTACTCAATCCAAGCCACTGAAACTCACCCACTCGAATACTGACTCTCATTTTGAGTTATCTGAAAAATGGATAACGGGTGGGGTGATGAAAATTATTAATGATTAATGATTAATGATTAATGATTAATGAATTAAAGAATACTTGCATCGGCAAAAGTTTCGCGGAGCGAAACTTTTGCCGATGCGATTGTTTTTAAAGTAATAAAACTTAGAAAGGAATAAAAATGGGATCAAGTTTTAGAACCAAAGGAACCTCCTTTTCATCACCCCAGATAACGGGTATACTCAACATGGGCATAACTTGGATTTCCTGGGGCGCTGCCTTAGGCTATATTAATATCGCCCCGTTGGGGCTAGAAGATAGTTACTTAAGTTATTTTTGTTTCTCAAAAAGTCCAGTTTGTTCCCTTCTTGAGTATAACTCCTAACTATGTTGAGGCGGTACATTGGGCGCAAGACTATGCGATGTGGAATCGGCGCGAAATGATGCGTTTGATTGTTGAGGCGTTGCGTAAACCATTGCCACCGTTTAATATCACTAAAGAGGCAATCAACTGTCACCATAATTATGTAGCGACAGAAGAACATTTTGGTGAGCAAGTCTATTTAACTCGTAAGGGCGCTATTCGCGCTGGCGAGGGCGAGTTAGGCATTATCCCCGGCAGTATGGGCGCAAAATCCTATATTGTGCGGGGCTTGGGCAATCCCGACTCGTTTTGCTCCTGTTCGCACGGTGCCGGGCGCAAAATGAGCCGCGCCGCTGCGAAACACCGCTTTAACCAAGATGATATGGAAATACAGACGCAAGGCGTAGAGTGTCGCAAGGATACGGGAGTTATTGACGAGATTCCAGGCGCGTACAAGTCAATAGATGAAGTGATGGAAAACCAAAATGATTTGGTAGAAGTCGTGCAGGTTTGTGTTAAGGGTTAACTTTTAACACACCCCTTGCATCAGTGCCATTAACCGGCTTCTTGCCAAGATATACTAATGAAAAATGAATTCCAGGCAAAAGTTTTTCTCCGAAAAACTTTTGCCTGGAAATGAAAAATGAAAAATGAACGTTCCGTATAAATATTGGATCCCGGCAATTTGCACTTTGTGTTTTTGTTAAGTACAATATCTAAACCGACGTGACTACTTTTCGTTCTCAAGTATTTTAAAGTAAAATTCTCAAGAACAATTTTGTCCGTCATTTTGGGCATATACTAATAGGTTAGATAGCAATTCTATTGATAACTATTGACATGCTTACCTTTATGGGTAATTCAACAATTATGAATAAGGGAGTATCAGCCCTTTATCCCCTCGCCTAATGAGAGCTTAGGGTTACTTGAATGCTTGAGAGTCCATTTTTTTGACGTGGAAGGC
>NBMI01000063.1:25943-40152 GCA_002085445.1 Candidatus Parabeggiatoa sp. nov. 2 | reverse complement strand
CAAGGATTCGTTATAAAAAAGGATAAAGCAACTACAAGGATTCGTTATAAAAAAGGATAAAGCAACTACAAGGATTCGTTATAAAAAAGGATAAAGCAACTACAGGTGTCCAATATTTTAAAGGAGTCATCGATAAATCTTGGCAGGACTCCAATATTTATCTTGGCAATCTTAGCAAGACTCCAATATTTATTATTTGCTAAATCGCAGCTCGTTTGTAGTAGTGGCTTTAGCCACTCAGCTCGTTTGTAGTAGTGGCTTTAGCCACTCAGCTCGTTTGTAGTAGTGGCTTTAGCCACTCAGCTCGTTTGTAGTAGTGGCTTTAGCCACTAAGCGGGTAGGCGATAAATCGCCTACTACAAACGACAAACTGCGGATCACAGAGAACTGAGAACTATGAAACTTAAAACGAAATTGTTGATAGGATTTTTGTCGGTTTCGGCCGTCATCATTGTTGCCGGTATTCTCGGTATTGCCGAAATAAGAATGCTGTACACCGTGAGTAAAGAGGTGGGCCTCAAAAACGCGCCACTTGCCGATGCGGTGATGGAGGTTAAATTAACCGCCACAACAGCACATCTCTGGGTTGAAGAAATCATCAGCGGCGCTGAAGAAAAAGAAGTGATAGCAGAAGTGTGGAAACTCCTTGATGACAGCCTTTGGTATTGTGAGGCGATACTGAAAGGCGGAAAAAACGCTGAGGGCACTTTTTACGCTGTCAACGATAACGCGATAGAAGCGAAGATTATTTCCGTTAAAGACGACATAGAAGAATTTATAACACTTGCCAAATTACGGTTTGAGAATCATTTTGGTACCAAAGAACTTGAAGATCAGGCCCTCGATGACAAGTTTGATGCCGTGTTTGATAAATTCATCACGAATGCCGATGAAGCGGAGGAAATGCTTCACGCTAAAATCGCCCAAGATGCCCAACAGATGGAAAAATCTGTCACCACAAGTACGCTAATACTTGGCATCGCTACCCTAGTCAGCTTTATCCTTGCGTCTATAGCCATCTATTACCTCAGCCGTGACATCATAAAACAAGTCGGTGGTGAACCGATTCAAATTGCTGAAATAACGGAACAAGTGGCAAAAGGCAATCTCGACTTGCAATTTGAATCCTCCGGAAAAACGGCTACTGGCATTTATGCTTCTGTCCAAATCATGGTGAAAAATCTCCAAAAACTCACCGATGACAGAACCAAACAAGACTGGATAAAAACGGGAAAAACGCAGTTAAACGAAAAGTTGAGAGGTGAACAGAACACGATGACATTGGCTAAGAAGACTATTGACTTCCTAACTACCTATTTAGAGGCTCAAGTGGGACTTTTCTATCTGGTTAATCGCGCCGAGCAACTGCCCTATTTACATAGGATAGCCAGTTACGCTTATACTCCAAGCGAAAACATCCCGGATAAATTTTTTATTGGTGAAGGCTTGATTGGACAGGCGGCGCTCGAACAAAAAATGCTCTACCGCACCCACACGCCTGAAGAATATAACTACATTATTCAATCTGGACTCTCAAAAGCCGTGCCCAGCCATGTGCTACTGGTTCCATTTTTATATGAAAATGTCGTGTTAGGTGTTATTGAAATCGGTTCTTCTAGGGCACTGACCAAAATTCAACAAGAATTTATTGAACAAGTCATGCCGACTATTGGCATCGCCGTGAATACGGCCCAGTCACGCCAACAAATGCTGGAATTGTTGCAACAAACGCAGGCGCAATCTGAAGAATTGCAACGCCAAACCGAAGAATTGCAGAGTCAACAAACCGCCCTACAACAAAGCAATGAAGAATTGCAAAGCCAGTCTGAAGAATTACAAACTCAACAAGAAGAACTGCGTCATGCTAACGAAGAACTTGAAGAACGCACTGGCGATTTAGAGCGACAAAAAGAAGCCATTCTGGAAAAAAATATCGCTTTAGAAAAAAGCCAACAAGCCATTGAAACCAAAGCCAAAGAACTGGAACTGGCGAGTCAATACAAATCCGAATTTCTCGCCAACATGTCCCATGAATTGCGGACACCATTAAACAGTCTGCTCATTCTGGCACAACTGTTGAAAGACAACACCGAAGGCAATTTGACTGACAAGCAAGTAGAATATGCGCGGACGATTTACACTGCTGGCACCGATTTGCTCACACTCATCAACGATATCCTCGATTTATCCAAGGTAGAAGCCGGTAAAATGGAAATTCATGTTGAAGACATGCCACTGGCAGTGCTGGTAGAAGCCGTTGAACAGAAATTCCGCCCGGTTGCTCAGGAAAAAGGACTGGATTTCGACATCACCGTTGCTGATGACTTACCCCCCGTCTTGCCGACTGACGCGCAACGGCTTCAACAAATCATCAACAACTTGCTGTCCAATGCTTTTAAATTCACTGACAAAGGCGAAATCAAACTGGATATAAACTCAAATTCCCCCCAGCCCGCCTTTGCGAAAGGGAGGTTTTTGGCTTTCAGCGTCGCCGATACCGGTATCGGCATTCCACTAGAAAAACAACGAGTTATATTTAAAGCCTTCCAACAAGCGGACGGCAGCACCAGCCGCCGCTATGGCGGAACTGGGCTAGGCTTATCCATCTCCCGCCAATTAGCCCAACTGCTCGGTGGAGAACTTCAATTAGAAAGCGAAGCGGGTAAAGGCAGCATTTTTACGCTTTACTTGCCGCTAAACGGGCCGAATAGAACCCCCGTTTCTTCAACAAACGGGGTTCCTCCAGAAAGTAGAAACCAAGTTGTTTCAAAAAACGGAGTTTCCCAACAAAGTAGAAGCCAAGTTGTTTCAACAAACGGATTTTCCCAACAAAGTAGAAACCAAGTGGTTTCAACAGTTTCCCAACAAAGTAGAAACCAAGTTGTTTCAACAAACGGATTTTCCCAAGAAAGTAGAAACCAAGTGGTTTCAAAAAACGGAGTTTCTCAAGATAACACGAAGCACGAAAAAATAACCGATGACAAGGCTCAAAGATAATCCCCAAACCCGACATATTCCAGTACATTTTATGTCCGCCTCCGATTTAACGAGAGATGCCAAAAAGATGGGCGCTATCGGTTATTCGCTTAAACCGGTGAATTTGGCAGAATTGAGCGAGGCTTTTAAAAAGATACAACAGTTTATCACCAAAACCCTGAAAAAAATCTTGCTCGTCGTTGATAATGAATTACGTTTTGAAGAGATTTTAGATATCGTCGGCGGCGAGGAAGTCCAAACCCTGCTTGCGGAAACCCTGACACAAGCCACTTCCCACCTCAATAAAGTAGCGTTTGACTGCATTGTCGTCGAAATCGATGTCGAAAACGGCGCTGGCATCAAACTGCTTGAACAATTCTGTCATCAAGAAAACTTCTCCCAAATACCCGTCATTCTCTATGCCCACCGAGAACTGACTTCGGCCGAAATCAAGCTATTACAGCAATGTGATGAACATATCACCGTCAAGGCGGTTCGCTCGCAGGAACGTTTGTTGGATGAAACCACCCTGTTTCTCCATCAAGTAGAAGCCAATTTATCCCAAGAAAAACGCAAAATGCTACAAATGGTACATGACAAGGAGGCCATCCTACGCCATAAAAAAGTGCTGATTGTGGATGATGATATGCGTAATATCTTTGCCTTGGCAACGGTTTTGGAAGACAAAGACATGGAAGTTTTGATAGCTGAAAATGGCAAAGAAGCACTGGAATTCTTGGATAATCATCCTGACACTCATCTTGTCTTGATGGATATTATGATGCCAGAAATGGACGGACATGAAGCCATGCAGAAGATTAGAGCGCAAGAACGCTTTTGCAAACTGCCCATTATCGCTCTCACCGCCAAAGCCATGAAGGGCGATAAAGCCAAATGTATCGAAGCGGGCGCGAATGATTATTTGTCTAAACCGGTGGACACTGATAAACTGATTTCGTTGATGCGCGTGTGGTTGTCTCGTTGAATGGTAATGGGTAATGGGTCAACAGGAGTCCAAGATTTATCTTGGCAGTCTTAGCAGGAGTCGAAGATTTATAACGGATAAAACAACTACAAGGATTCGTTATAAAAAAGGATAAAGCAACTACAGGTGTCCAATATTTTAAAGGAGTCATCGATAAATCTTGGCAGGAGTCCAATATTTATCTTGGCAGTCAGGAGTCCAAGATTTCCTTCCTGACGTTTGGACGGATTTAAGCCAGGGGCGTTGCCCCTGGCTTTAATAATACTTACCGAAGGGGCTGAGAGAGGTTTTAAAGTTAGCCCCTTTGGTACGATATTAATATAAAAAGGGGCAACGCCCTTGGCTTGGGGCTCTTGCCAAACTAAAGTTTGGACGATTGCCAAACTAAAGTTTGGACGACTCGTTGTGTGCGTGAGGCGATAAATCGCCTACTACAAACGGGTAGTTATGCGAAATTAAGGGTTGAATTGACATAAGTCAAATCAATGAGTGATAAAATCCGTTAAAAATAGACGTAATTGTAGCAGAGCCGTCCAAAGCTTCAGCTTTGGACTCCAATTGCGAGATCGCGGCTTGTGCTGTTGGCTTGAATTTTTTTTTTCCTGAAACGTTATAGGATTTAATAATGACTGACGTAAGTCTGCCTGAACTGATTAGTTTTGAACTTTGCCCTTTCGTGCAACGTTCTGTGATTACCTTGCTACAAAAAGGTGTTGATTTTAAAATCAATTATATTGATATCCATGATCCCCCTGAGTGGTTTCAACAGATTTCTCCGTTGGGTAAAGTGCCCGTCATGAGAGTGGATAATACGGTGCTATTTGAATCTGCGGTTATCAATGAGTATTTGGATGAAGTCTACTCCCCTACTTTTCACCCTAACACGGCCCTACGAAAGGCCCATAATCGCGCTTGGATTGAATTTGGTTCGGAATTGGTTATCAACCAACATTTTTGGGCGACGGCTCAAGACGCCGAAACCTTAGAGCAGTGTCAAAGTGATATTTTGGCGAAGTTCCATTGGTTGGAAAATGAGTTGCAAGACGGGCCTTTTTTTAATGGTGCGGATTTTTCTTTAGTCGATGCGACTTATGCCCCGATATTTATGCGTTCTGATATTTTAGCGCAACATTTTTCCTTTGAGGGATATCAGAACTACCCTAAACTCAAGGCATGGGCCGAATCACTGCTGGCACTTGAGTCCGTCAAACAATCCGTTGCTCCCGATTTTGCAGCGATGTTTGTTTATTTTATTAAAAGTAAAGAGGGTTACATTACCAAAACTCATTCCTAACCATTTGAGAAATCCGATTTCTTGAAGAAATAGGATTTCTGACGTGAGGAAAGCGGAAATCCCCATACCTCCCGCCATGGAGGGTAGCGAGAGCCTCATGGCGGGTGGTACGAGGATTTTTGCTCTCCGGCACTAGTACTCCGTCAATTTTATTTTGTCGGGTTGTAGGGTGGGTTTCGTTCCACGAACTGGAAGTCAGCGAAGCTAAACCCACCACAGCGAAGAACGAAAATTACCCGACAAGCTGACAAGGTACTAGTACAGTAAAGCGGAAGTTTCGATACCACCCCAACGCCAACGGCTAAAGCCGTTGTCTAAAAGCGAAAGTAGGCTAAAGCCTACTGAGCCTCTTGCAGTGCCATGATACGTACTTTAGCTGTAAGTGGCTGGAGTGGTCTGGGTATTGGAGCGATCCTGCACTAGTACAGTAAAGCGGAAGTTTCGATACCACCCCAACGCCAACGGCTAAAGCCGTTGTCTAAAAGCTCAAGTACCCTGAAGGGCACTGCAAGACGGTTAGTAGGCTTTAGCCTACTTTAGCTTTCAGACGCTGTTGGCTGGGGGTGGTATTAATATTTCCGCTCTCCTGCACTAGAGCCATCTTGCATAATGGCTCAACGGATTTCAACTCATGGCCCTCTCTGTAGAGCTATGGCAACAATGAGTATTTCATTATCAAGCAGTTGATAGATAATCCCATAAGGAAACCGCTTAATTCTACATACACCGTCTCGTATTTTTAGAACATAAGTGCCATGCATTTGGAAAGAGTTTGATAGGTTCTATCGCTTCAAGCACTTCCCTTAAAAACTCATTAACCAGTCCCGCCGATTGATTGATAGTTATGAAACGCTATAGCCTCTTCAAGTTCAATATCGGCTATTTCTAATAAATTAATGTTCATGGCGTTGGTATTTGGAAATAACTTGGTTGAGTAGAATTGACTTCATTCTACCGGCATGGTATGACATGGATAAAGCCGATTTTAAAGTTCTTGACTCCAGAGAGCGTCTATCTCTTTATCATGACGATCTAAACTGGCCAAGATTTGGTCAACCAAATCAATTTTCTCCATTGGTGGAAGCGTTAAGACTTCCTTAAACACTTGCTTATGAGTTTCAAGCATCATAACCACCTTTTGTCTTCAAATTGAATGCTTAGTAACAAGTTTAACGGGACACTGGCGTTGGGAACCATCAATGAGTTACCCGTCTCAAAACACTTACTTGTGTATAACGATGAACACAGGTGCGTGGGAACCTGAAAAAACATGGGAGCTTACTACTTTACTTACCCCGAAGGGAGAATAGCCCCAAGTGAAACCTCAATGCCATTAAATTAAGCACTTGGGGTAGCCACCCAGAACGCAGTGAACTGGAAGTCAGCGAAGCTAAACCCACCACAGCGAAAATTACCCGACAAGCTGACAAGGTAGTAGTACACGAAAGCAGAAGTTCCCGTACCACCCCGCCATGAGCGGTTCCTCTGCGCTAAAAGCTCAAGTCTGCTCAAGCAGACTGAATTCCAGTGCCCTTTAGGGTACTTAAGCTTTTAGACAACTGCTTTAGCTGTTGGCTGAGGTGGTATCGAGACTGAAGCGATCCTGCACTAGGGCCATCTTGCATAATGGCTCAACGGATTTCAACTCATGGCCCTCGGCCCAATCACGGTTTAGTGGCTAAAGCCACTACTACAAACGGTTTGGTGGCTAAAGCCTCTACTACAAACGGCTTAGTGCCTGAGAGCGGAAATACTTTTGGTAGCTTTGGATTCCAATTATCTCAAATAACCACGTATTTTTTATGGTTAAGAGCCGAACAACTTTTGAGGGCCATGTTGTCATTTGAGTGACTTCAAATTTGAAGAAGGCCCTCTTTCGTTCGACTCTTGATAATAGCTTTTCTTCTGCACGAGCGTCCAATCGTTTCGTCGGGTAGAGCGACTACATTTGATGTACTTTTCTTATCTATTACCAAAACTCATTCCTAACCATTTGAGAAATCCGATTTCTTCAAGAAATCGGATTTCTGAGTTTGACACAGCCTACGCTTGCTGATTTAAGATTATCTGTTGAGGTTTCAGCATTTATCTAGTAACGTGAGTTCGACTTTAATTTTCAAGAAGTTATATAAATTTTATATTAATCAATTGGTTGAAAATAAATAATTAGTTGAGAAAAACTATTTTTTGAACTGAAAAATTGTGGGCCATAGAGTGTTAGAGCCAAGTTTTACTTGTATTGAAAAGTTTTTAACGGATTGATTTGGCACTGGGGCCACTGAATGGGAAATCTATAAAATCAATCGGTTACAATTAGGTCGGAAAAAGTTATAAGTCATTGATTACCTGTTGATTTTTTGGAACTACTGAAGGATTATCCCATTGAACGACCCCAGTGCCCAGAAGCCTAATCAGTTGAGAATGGCTCCTTCAACGCGATCAGTCGCCGACGACGAGCTGGCCCACTAAAGGTGAACGCTCGCCAACGAAGAACTGGCCCACTAAACGCGAACGCTCGCCGACGATGAACAGGCCCACTAAACGCGAACTCTCGCCAACGATGAGCTGGCCCACTAAAGGCGATCAATTATTTTTAGCATCATTCTCAACTACTGAATCTATAAATATTGAAATCGGCAGATCAAATCGTTTTGCAAGTTTTTGTATTTGTTCCAAACTTAACTCGCGTTTGCCATTTAATACCTCGGATACGACCACCTGATTACCAATTTCAGGGAAATCAGACAAATTTTTGTGGTATTGATCCCTTAAAATACGCAGTGTTGGTAAAGGCCCTTGATGTTTTTCTAACTCATTGATTGTTTCAGGATATACCATCGTTTCATAATGAGTGACTGCCTTAGACACCATCTCAAATAAGGGCCAAAGTGGATCGTCAGGGTTATCCCCCATCGTTTCCATCAACCTTTCAATAAATTCTAAAGCCACTGTGTGCCCAGAGTCATCATGAATTTTAATTAAAAACGGTGCTTTTTTCAGCAATTCATAGTAAGGATTCAGGATATCATTAAATTGTGCCAGTGCCATGACGTTATACCTCGTTACGATACTTTTGATTTAGCTTATCGTATTCTGTGTGGTTAACAATATCCTATGTTTGAATAACGCTACTTGCATTGGATTTACCTCTATTTCATCCGGAGTCCAAGATTTATCTTGGACGTCTAATTATTTACCTTTTGAAAATTTTCTGAAGGGGCAGATGAATATCCATTGTCTTATCTATGATATCAAGATTAACTTCAGTATCAACTTCAGCAGTATCTATGCTGAACGTTTTGAAACGACTAGGCTGTGAGTATATAGTTACCGCCTTGATCGCCGGCGTAATCAACCAACACGACTTGATATTCAGCGCAAAATATGCCTTAAACTTTGCTAAAATGTCACTCACATTACTTGGGTAGACACACACATCTGGTATGAGTTCATCTTTAGTTTTGAGACCAAATTGGCTTAAGTCTATCTGACTCGCATCCAAACTTAATTCCACAAACGGCGTGAATCTGTCGTCATTGAATAACAGACTTGCTATCCGAGTTTGTACAAAACGATGGTTTCTTGATGGCATATCATGCACCTTATCATATTCAGTCTCTTCAAATTCTATCAACTTTGTCATAATTCACCTCTTTGAGCAAATTTTTGCTTGTATAGATGTTCATTTTAATTATTTCAAAAAAGCCAATAGTGAATAGCGTCAACCCCGAAGGGGTTGAATATGAAACGCAGTAACTCGCTGCGCGAGATAATAGCCACAGGTGCATGCAACCTGTGGGAAATGTGCCCCCAACGTACCAACCCCGAAGGGGTTGAATGTTAATAAGTATGGTATTGATATAATAAATTTTAAAAATTAGACATTTCAATAAAAAAAGTTACAATCAGTAAATACGTTTATTCCCTTTCATCCGTTGTACTTTCAGTCTATTCAGCGGAGTCCAAAATTTATTTTGGCAATTAATGTCCTTAATTAAAGCAGATTAATATGTCAGACGCTACGTTAACCACATTGCAATCATTAGAGAGTATCCGTCAACGTTTACTTGATCTTTCTAAGCGTAATCAATTGCTGAACTATAAAGAAAAAGTGCGGACAGTACATATCGTGGATACCGAGCTTGACAACCTTTTCAATCAATTGGTGCAAGAAGGTAAAGGTATGACTTTTGCGCCGTTGCCAAATTGTCAAACCCCACAAGAATTGACGACTATCAATCATGAAACGTTATCGCCGCCCGCTTCGCGCCCGTCAAACTCCAAAAAGGCGCAAGCCAGTTTACTACACACCGCCCATCAGGAAGAAGTGTTGACGACTATCAGTCATGAAACTTTATCTCCGCCCACTTCGATCCCGTCAAAATCCAAAAAGACACAAACAAGTTTACTACACACCGCCCATCATGAGGAAGTGTTAGAACGGCGGTGCCAGAAATTAGCGCGGGAGGCGCGTACCTCTATCGAGGAAACGGGCCGCAACTTGTTATATTTGGCAGTCGGTTTTTTAGAATGGTATGAAAATAAACACGCGACGGAGCCAATCAAAGCACCATTAATCCTGATCCCGGTGAAATTGGAACGGCTGCGTTTTTCTACAATCTATCAGTATGTGCTGTCCTATCGGGACGAAGATATTGAAACCAATATTTCCTTAGCGGAAAAATTAGCCAACGATTTCAATTTGGTTTTACCCGTATTTTCTGATAATAGCGAACCACAGGCCTATTTAGCGCAAGTAGCTGAAATGGCTAAAAAAATACCCCGTTGGCCGGTGGTACCCGATATCCGCTTAGACTTGTTTAGTTTTACTAAGTTATTGATGTATAAGGATTTAACAAGCTGGCCAGATAATGCGAAACTGCACGACAATGCCAACCTCAAACAAATTCTTGTCGGGAACAGCACCACAGATGTTATCCCTCCCTTAGACAGAAAAACGTCCAGAGTCTCCATAGAAAAAGGGGAGTTAGGGGGAATTGTTGAGCGATCAGGAAAAACTTCCGCAAATCCCTTAGAAAAAGGAGAGTTAGGGGATATTTATCCAATAGATACCCACCCACTCGCTGAAAAAACCCCGTTAATTCTTGATGCCGATAGCTCCCAACAAACTGTCATTATGAATGCCTTGTGGAACGGGAAAAATCTCGTTGTTGAAGGCCCCCCTGGCACTGGCAAATCTCAAACCATTACTAATCTCATTGCCGCTGCCCTTGCTCAAGATAAATCCGTCTTGTTTGTCGCGGAGAAAAAAGCCGCCTTAGATGTGGTAAGTTCACGCTTGGAGAATGTGGGCTTGGGAGAATTTTGCCTTGAGATGCATAGCCATAAAACGCAAAAAAGTGTGTTTCATGCCAATCTGAAAAAGCGGCTCAATAAAGAATATCAGGATGCCACCCAATTAGACTTTGATATCAAAGCCCTCGCTGAACAAAAAAAGCGATTACTCGCCTATTCCAATCTCGTCAATACCCCCATTGGGCCTAATGATGAGCGGATATATGAAATCTTTTGGGCGGTGGAAAGACTACGGGGCGAGCTTGCTGGGGAAAATCTGCGCTTTGAAGTTCAAAACCCTTTTTATACTCGCGACGATTTTAATCATAAAATTAATAAGTTAAAGGAATTTGCTGAACAATATGAGGCCCTCTCTGACAAAGTGATACTGAATTGGCAAGGCTTTAAACCGACAAAAATTTGGCCCGGCGATGAAGAAATCATTCAAGGTATTTTGTCCAGCCTGTTTTTGGAAACGCAGACTTACGAAGCTTATTTAGAGGTTTTAATTGAAGAAACGAAAATCCCGTTGACAACAGATTTAGCGGCCCTGCAATCATTCACTCAGATTAACGTGGCAGAAATAAAATCTATGCCAACACCGTTTGATAGCGCGGCGGCGGTTCAGTTATTCAATAATAAGCAAACTCTCGAACGGCTCCGTCAATTTCAACTGGATCAAAAAGGATCAAAAAGGATCAAAAAGGATCAAAAAGAATATCAGCAACTCTTGAGCCAAGCCACTCAATTTTTAGGGCTTGCTGAATACACGGTTAAATTTCTCCAACAGGTGCTCAATGAAACCAGCAAATTGGACAAATTAGGTTTAGGTAATGATTCGCCAAATGAACTCCGGGTACTGATCAAAAACGTTGATAAATTGGAAGAGGAATTGCGCTCCTTGTTAGAGAATCCTGAATCCGTCGAAAACTTTCTCAAGTTTTTGCAATTGAGAGAATTAGCGGAGCAAGCCCCTCCAGATTTAGTGATTAATAAACATTCGGCACACGCGCTGGAAGCAACCCCGATTGTTTTTCAATATGCCCGTGATAGCTTTGCGGAATTGTCGGCACAGTGGGCGGATAAAAAAAACGATTTTCTGCTTAACAAATTACCTAGCTCAAAAGAAATTGCGATTTTAGCGGATGAACTCCGCAAGCATCGGGCAAACTGGTTGGCATTTTTATCGGGAGATTATCGGCGAGCAAAACGCGCCGTTAATGCGTTTCTGGCAACCCGTCGATTTAACCTCCGACAATTGATTAACGCGTTAGAAGCACTTGCTGCGCTCAAACGGCAAACGGAACAAGAAACGCAACGGGCACAATATCAACAACTGTTTGGTGGCATTTTTTTGGGCATTGAAACCGATTGGGCATTACTTGAACAACACATTGAATGGGCGCAAACGCTTGCCAGCGTGCTGGGTGCAGAAGAAGCAGAAAAATTATTAGCAACAAAAGCCGATCCTCGCGGGCATCTTATAAAAAGCACCGCCGTTATGTATGAACAATGGCTTAGGGTGACTAAAGCCGCAGAACAACTCAATGTACCTTGCAACTCTCATTTATTAGTCAATGAATTTGTCGAACAAATATTGGAACGGTGCCGCTTCGTTAAGCAAATCGTCACCAGATTGCAACAACAATTACCCCATCTCACCGATAAGCATATTGTTTCCACCCATAACGCGGTACAGAATTTATTAACAGCTAGGCAAATTCGCCTTGATGCCGATCAAAACTCGTTTCTTCAACAATTATTTGGTAAAGCCTATCAGGGCATTGAAACCAATGCGATTGTTCTGTTTGATATGGCAGATTGGCTCACCCATTTACAAACCGCAAGCAAATTGCCAACACCGCTATTATTATGGCTTATCAGCAAAGACACCGCGAGAAGAGTGTCTCTTTTGAAAACGTTATCAACCAAAAATCAGGCTTATCTGGCTCTATTGCATGAACATTGCCAAAAACTGGCCGAATTTGGCGAATTAAATACACAGCAATGGTTCCGTTGTACCGACAAACCTTGCACATTAACACAAATTGTTCAAACCACCCACACTTGTCAAAGTTCGGTTAATTTATTAGGGACTCTTTCACTATTTTACGTTATAAAACAAGAACTTGACCAAATGGGCTTAAAAGTCATCACGGACGCGATAACTACCCAACAAATTAAGCCCAAATCTGCGCCCCTCCATTTTCAGTATGCCGTTTATCAAAGTATGGGGCGGGAATTGATACGCAAACATGATCTGCTGGCGCGTTTTACGCGCACACGCTATGAAAATCTTCGCCAACGCGTTGCCGAATTAGATAAAAAAGTGCAAAAAGCCTTCCGCCAACGCATTGCTTATCAAACTGCCCAAAAACAGATTCCCGAAGGTAATAGCGCGGGGCGCGTGGCGACTTTCACCGAAAAAAGCCTGATTGAACATGAACTCAATAAAAAGCGGCGACATATTCCAATTCGCCAATTGGTTCGGCGGGCAACCAAGGCACTGCAAGCCATGAAACCTTGTTTTATGATGAGCCCTTTATCAGTGGCACAATATTTAGCACCGGGGCAAATTGAATTTGATTTACTCATTATAGATGAAGCCTCACAAGTGCGCCCTGAAGACGCGTTGGGTGCCATTGCCCGCTGCAAGCAAATTATGATCGTGGGCGATCCGAAACAATTACCGCCAACTCAATTCTTTGAACGACTCGTCAATGAAGAAGAGGAGGAAACGACAGCGTTGGAGGGGCAAGAGTCCATTTTGGATAGTTGTGTTAGTACCTATCAAAAGGGGTGGCTACGCTGGCATTATCGTTCCGAGCATGAAAGTTTAATTGCCTTTTCTAATCATCACTTTTATGATAACGAATTAATCGTCTTTCCCGCCCCGGTGCGAGGCAACAAGCCTTGATTAGCGAGGTGTTGGAGCAACGCTGTCAAGCAGAACCCTTGCTAGAGGAACAAATAAAATCGACAGAAAACACCACAGAGCCTTTTTTTATCAAGAACTTAGAAAATGTTCAAGGAGACGAGCGCGATATTATTTTTGTCTCCACCACTTATGGTGCCGATCCAGAAACTGGGAAGGTTTTTCAGCGTTTTGGGCCGATTTCGCATGAAATGGGCTGGCGACGATTGAATGTCATTTTTACACGCGCCAAAAAACGGCTAGATTTATTCACCTCCATGCGTTCTAGCAACATACAGCCAAAAAATAATGCCAAACGCGGGGTGCAGATACTCAAAACCTACTTAGAATATGCCGAAACGGGACAATTGCCCATCGACGCTAGCACAACCCGTCAAGAAGCTTATAGCGATTTTCAAATCGCGGTGTCTCAAATCCTTCAAAAACACGGTTATAAAACCGTGTTGCAAGTGGGTGTCGCGGGGTTTCGTATTGATATTGGGGTTCTCCACTCTGAAAAGCCGGGCGAATATATTTTGGGTATTGAGTGTGATGGCGCAAATTATCATTTTGCCAAGTCGTTGAGAGATCGTGAGCGGCTCCGGCAAGAAATTCTCGAAAGTAAGGGGTGGACAGTTTATCGGATTTGGTCAACCGATTGGTTTAAGCATAGGGAGGCGGAAATTGAACGGCTTTTGAAAACGCTTGATGTTTTCAAAACCACCGCAACAAGGATTGTATATAA
>NBMI01000063.1:0-25915 GCA_002085445.1 Candidatus Parabeggiatoa sp. nov. 2 | reverse complement strand
TATAATAAGGGATTTAAAACCAACCGCAACAAGGATTGTATATAATAAGGGATTTAAAACCAACCGCAACAAGGATTGTATATAATAAGGGATTTAAAACCAACAGCAACTACAAGGATTCGTTATAATAACGGATTTCAAAACCACAGCAACTACAAGGATTGTATATAATAACGGATTTAAAAAAAACGCAACTACAAGGATTCGTTATAATAAGGGATTAGTACAAACAACGGATTTGGGATATAAACGGATTGCTTAGGGGGCATTTTCTGGTTTTTCATTCCTATTCCAGTGTCGTAAGTACAACCAACCATTAATTAGACTTTGCACCGATCTCGGAATAAGTTTTTGCCTCGATCACAATTTGCGCTTTTTTCATTTCGACTTAAGGAGAAATCTTATTGGGTGGCAACAGTTATTATCGAATCCGTTCGGGTTTGCAGTGAACTAACTTGTGTGAGAAATCCGATTTGTGGGAAAAATCGGATTTTTTTGAGGGTTAATTATTATCGTCTAACAGATTTAATGTGTTGGTTTCTAAAACATTTAACCAGTCAGATAGCAGAGTTTGGTAATCCTTTATTTTTGCGTAAATGGCTTCCGCTAGAGGTTCATTATAGATGTGTGTCGTTAGATTTCGATCATCTGTCATGGAAAGTGCAAGCTGTGTTTGGGCTTGATTGAGTACGCCTACTTGAAAACAAGCACGGATAACGGCTTTAGGTGAACCCATATCCAAGCCTTCGATATCGTTTAAATACTGTTTTGCGGCTTTCCAGATAGCCTCGAAAGAATATTCAAACCGTTGAATCGTTGCGTCACGATGTACTTTGGAATCCGATTCTGTGCCCAATTCCTGTAATGTCGCCAAGGCTTTTTTAGCCATCTCAAGTCGTTGTTTTAATCGTTCCATACAATAGCCTCCTGTAAAATGTGTTGTTTGAAAATTTCATCCGTTTGGGATAGATTAACCAAATCGATATTAACCGGAATGGTGCTTTCAAACAAAGCTTCTCGCACTTCAGCCAGCACCCCAATGGGTAAAGGTTCTTTAGGTAAAATACCCACATCTATATCGGAAGTGGGGCGGGCGTTTTTTCGTGCGTGTGATCCAAATAAATAAACTTGCACAGAATAACCTTTCAACTTGTCCAGAATAATTTGGCGCACAAGTGCTAGGTTGGCAGACGATGTGTCAGCCGTTGATTGTGAATCAGAGAGAGACATGTTTTATTTCCTTATGTTATAGTTTGTAGTAGTCGCTTTAGCGACTTAATTTGTAAGTACACTACAAACACTACAAACACTACAAGCACCACTCAGGGAGTTGTGGCTAAATAAAATACCCACAGTTAAAAAAACATTGTTTCTCTATGGGTATATTATTTTCACGCTCCTCCCTTATCTGACAACGAGATTGAGGCCTTGTCTGCCATTAAACACTATCATGCCAGCAGCCGATAACCGAAAAACCCATTCCATCGTCCGGCCACCAACGGCCCCGTCACCATGTCCACTGGGTTTCTCCCAACGTGAGGCCGTTGCTCGCGGCGACTAAGGATGCTAGTTGTCCATCCCAAGGGAGGATTTATTCGTCTGGCCCTTTCATAAACCATTGTGGGGCCATGTTGGGGCCTAGCAGTGTGTAACTTGCCACGATGATAAGTTCGGCCGTCTGTCCAACAGGGTTGCTGTCCACCGCGATGTCACCGCGGAGGGTAACCGATTCCCAAGACGACAAGCTGAATTCAGTCTGGTAGTGTTGGCCGTTGACATGGCCCACAAAAACGACCGGTGTCTCGGCCATCTGTTCATCTATTGTCATCCCTCGGCCCAAGCCAGCCAGTTTCAGGATCACATTCAATGTGGCCGCACAGGTTTGGCTCGGTTATAGGACAACTTGTTGTATTAAATCCGTTTAGTCCTAAAAGAAGTTGTACTCATCTAACAACCAGATTGAGGCCTTGTCTGCCATTAAACACTCTCGTGCCATCCGCCAGCCGATAGCCAAAGAAGATCATAAACTGGCCTGGCACTAACGGGCCGCTATAAATGTCCACCTTCAGGGTTTCTCCCAAGGTAACGCCCTGACTCGCCGGCACCAAGGAATTTGCCCATCCTTCGGAGGATTTGTCCACAGTTAAGGTGATTTCTGCCTTAGCTTGGCTAATTGTTTTTCGAGTACTTCTGGTGGCAGCCCCCTCAGGCGCTCTTCCACGGGTAGCCCCCTCAGGCGATCTTCCACGGAAAACTGTTCAAGCACCTCTTTAGGGGGAATCCCCTTTAATCTTTCCTCCAGCGGAAATATTTCCAGAGTTTCTCTGACGCATTCTTGTAAAAAAGCCTCATAGCTTGGTTCCATATTAACCCCCTCTGTTTGATACAGTTGAAACAAGGATTTAAGCGTCGCAATGGCGGGTGGATAACGCCATTGATAATTTTCTTGACCAAATTGGAAACCTTCCGCATTTCCACTAAATAACTGCCAAACGGCATTTTTTGTCGTCGGCGGAATTTGGTTGAGAACAATGACGCGCACCGGCTGATTCCCATAGAAAGTCTCATATACCCCTTGTTTAATCTGTTTAAGCACTTGGGAATTTTTTTTCAGTTCCCGGTTTATTTTTTGCGGATAACGAGTGCTTACCGCATATAACCGAAACGCCTCAAGGGGTAAGTCTTCCCAGTTGTCGGGATCGATGAGTTTTCGGTAGTTAACATAATGTCCAAACAGCTCCAATAAAGCCAGTGTGTCCATGGGTTCTTGTAAGGATTTGTAACTCAATAAGTTATGCTTGGACAAATCCTCTAAACCATCCGGCAATTCTTGAATCGCTTGCCCGTCAGATTCTTCAATGATAATCACATCAAGTCGTTGTGGTTTTTTTGACACATCTTTTTCCAAGTCGACGCGATAATTGGAATTTCTAAAGTAGTCTGTCAAAGTCCATCCAAACAAATGGTGCCAATCAATCATACTGATTTCCTCTCTTCAAATTACCAAGTACCACCACCATAATCCAATCCTTTCATAAGCAAGCAATCCCTGTCGTTATCAGAACGGATTAAAACCAAAACCGCTAACTACAAGGATTGTATTTTAGAAGGGATTTATCGGTATCGGACTGTCGTCCGTAACGGCTAATATTTATGCGAGAGCCTATAAGTAATACATTACATAAAAACAATGAGTTACAGTGCAGTTAACGTTTTTGTCCGGTACTTAGAATGCGAATTAAGAATGAAAATTTAAAAAGGTATAATGAACAAAGACTTATGAAATAACTTTCAATGAAGATGTTTTATAAGTTATTGATTTTATAATATTAAATTTAACCCTTAATTCGCATTTAGAAGGGATTTATAAAAAATGATTTAATCAATTTTGGGATTGAAGTTCAGAAAAACAAGTTTAAAGATTAAAGAAATCCGATTTTTTTAACTCGGATTTCTAGCCGGAAAATGCAATTCCTGTCGTTATTGACTGACAAGACTAAGGCTTTGTCTGCCATTAAACACTATTGTGCCATCCGCCAGCCGATAACCGAAAAACCCATTCCATCGTCCGGCCACCAACGGCCCGGTATAAATCTCCACTGGCTGAGTTTCTCCCAACGTGAGGCCGTTGCTCGCGGCCACTAAGGATGCTATAGACGTTCAGAAAAATAAATAATTTCAAAAAAGCCAATAGTGAATAAATAGACGTCCAAGATAAATCTTGGACTCCGGACGAAATATAGGGCTATTCGCTTTGAAAATTATCTGAAAATCTCTATTTGTCCATCCCAAAGTCGGACTTGTCCACCCGCGCCTACCACATCGTGGGGCCATGCCGGTATTGACTGAGAAATTTCGCTTTGCGGCTAATTGCCCTTTTATGACAGACACTCTAGTTATAACCAATAACTACATGGATTGTATTTTAGAAAGGATTTCTAAAAAAACAAACGCAACTACAAGGATTCGTTATAAGAAAGGATTTCAAAACTACCGCAACAAGGATTGTATATAATAAAGGATTTAAAAAAAACAGCAACTACAAGGATTGTATATAATAAAGGATTTCAAAACTACCGCAACAAGGATTGTATATAATAAAGGATTTAAAAAAACCGCAACTACAAGGATTGTATATAATAAAGGATTTAAAACAAACTGCAACAACTACAAGGATTGTATCTAAAAAATGATTTAAAAAAAACAGCAACTACAAGGATTGTATCTAATAAAGGATTTAAAAAAAACAGCAACTACAAGGATTAGTTAAACGGTACGGATTTCAACTTTAGATTACCCCGATCTAATCCTTTCATAAGCTTTAGATTACCCCCGATCTAATCCCTTATTATATACAATCCTTGTAGTAGTAGTTATTAACGGGTATCAGTTGTCTTTTGCTTATTAGCAATGTCAATTAATATTTTAACAATTGCCGCTTGAAAATGGGGCCATGTCAGAGAAAGGCTGCATTCTAGTCTAAAAAAATGAAATGTCAAAGTCAGCCCCAACGGGGCGAGATTAATATAGCTAGGGCAACGCCCCTGGATAGCAACTCAGGCCTGAGTTTATGATTCTTGATTTGTCCAAGTGTTACGCGCAACATGACGGACACCTACATTCGGGTACTCACGTAAGGTACGCAAGCGTTGGGCACATTCGACCGGCCAATGTGAGCGCGAACCGACATAACGCAATATTTCTAGGGCCAGCAGTGCTGAGGTGTTAGTTTGATCTGCAATCAGTGTGTCAATCAATTCTAAAGCCGGTGTCGTCTCTTCCGGACTTTCGCCGCGTTGCAAACTGTCTCGCACTGCTTTACGTAAAGCTTGAACCCAAATTGGTTCTTTCTCCGCTTGTTGTGCTAATTGTCTCAGAGGTTCTGCACACTGATTAGGGGTTTTCCAAGCTAAACCGGCGACTTGCAGTAATGTCGCTTGGGGCCATAGTGAGCTATCTTGTAAGTAAATGGATGCCAGCGTGTCTAGGTGAGGGCGTAGTAACAAACGGTTGGCTTCCGGTAACTGGCATAATCTTTGGCATAACCGAAGTAAACGCTGTCGGGCGGGTAAGTCACGCTCTGGCATGGCATTGATTGAGTCTGTCACCGGTACCTTTATCAATGTCTGAGCTATTTGATGCAAACGTTCAGTTTCTTGCCCATCACGGCAACAAGTCACTAACACGTCCAAAACGGCGTCCCATTCGGGGCTATTGTCCAAGTCAATCATTCTTGTCACCGCCGCGGCCGTCATCTCAGCTTCGGCGCCCACCGTCCAAGTCTTGAGTGCCATAAAGACTTCGCGCCGAACTCTGACATCCGTATGCGTTGTCATTTTGAGTAACAGCTTGGCATAACGCACACGGGCAGCCGGGGGTAAAGTGGTCGCTTGTTGAGCAAACAAGCTACGGGCAATATATATATCGTCAGTCTGTGCCAGTTTTTCTAGTAATTCCCAAGCTTCTTCATGGTTCAGTAGATTTCGCGCTGCGTGTCCGATAGCAATTTGCACATCTCGGTGAATAGATGGACGTTGCCATTGGGTACGCAATAATTGAATGCTACTAGGCGTGGCAAAAGTGCCGAGCAAGCGAATCGCTTCTTTATGCACAGTCACTCGCAGATTATTCCGTGCCAACAGCGTTTTTAATACTTCAACTAAGGTATTTGGTTCAACCAGGCGGGCACACCGTGGCACCGCATACATAGCAACACGGGCCCGATCACCTTCCATATTTTGCAAGAAAATCGGTAAGGCCGCATGAGGCCTATCAATCCAAGATAAGGCCCCCAGTGCGGCTTCATTGATAACGACTTCTTCGCTGTCAAGGTAAGGCGTAAAGGTGGCCGTATTGCTTGTCGGAATTCGTGCCAGTGTGTGTATAGCTTGAACCCGCTGACTGGCTTCCCGTTTGTCATCATTAGCCACCAATTGCTGCCACTTGGTAAAGGTTTGCTGTTGTCGAGGTAGCCAGCGGTGAAAACCATTTTGTGCGGGTAACAGATAAAAGGTTTTGCCAGTCAAGAACCTTCCTTTGATAGGTTCTCCCGTCAGAAAGGGATCTAACCATTCTTGACGACGGTGGTGCAAGTGTTGAAAAACTTCAGGAATGCTGATAATGGACGCATCCTGATCAAGCAATTGACGTATGCGGACATCGCGCGTTTTGGGATCGGCAAGCCATAAGTTGATGGCGTGTTTTGCCAGATATTCAGGTTTGGCGTTGATAACCGTTGCCAGCAATTCTTGTAGCACGGTGACATTCCAAGCACGTTTGCCCAGTGTATGGGCCAATTTTAATAATAGACTATATTGTTCTCGTTCTTCAAAAGCGCGAATCAGTGGTAGTAAGGCTTCGACAAGCGCGTTTTCCATCCCGCGTGGCAGGTTCTTACCTATAAAAGAGGGTAACAAGTGTAGTGATCCTGATTGTTGCGCCAGTTTGCGTAGCGTCTCCAATGAAAAGCGAAATAGCTCGCCCTTGAGTTCAGTGGCGTTAGTCTGTAATAAGGCAAAGGCCCACTTTTCAATTGCAGAATGTGTTGAAGTCGAAGTATCTCGTGCTTCTAAAGTAAAATCAATCAGTGGCCTTAAAAGCGCAATCTGTGCTGTTTGAAACAAGCGCGGTGGGACATCGGCCAGTGCGTTCCAAGCGGCGTTTCGCACTGGCTCTTGCTCATTTTTCAAGCGTTGCAGAAAGCTAAGCGTTTCCGTCAAACCACGACGATAGCGGGCCGTGCAGCGCACCAGTCGTGTTAAGGCTTGGGCACGTTCGTCTGCGAGTGCGGCCGTTGCGGCTTGTTCCAAAATGGGCCTGGCGTTATCAATGTCATCATAAGCCGTCATTTCAAGCTGGCGTTGCGGTTCTTCACGGATTTCGCGGCGCGTCAATTGCTGTTGAGCCAACTGAGCCCGCTTGGCATGGGGCAACACGTCCAGTAATGAAGTAGGCCAAACGGTGTGCTGGGTATCCCTGTCTTTATAGGCTGCTGTAAAACGCGCCGCTCTGACTGACGGTGGCAATTGTTCCAAGGCTTTGGCAATATAGGCAGGTTCATCCAGCAATTGTTGCAATAAGGTGACTTGTTGTTCTGGCGAAAATAAGCGGAAATGTTTTTGTACCGCCCAAGGTAGGCCGTTATTTCGTAAGACTTTGCGACAATCGGCCCGTGTCAAAAATTTGAACAGGCCGTTTGGCCTTAGTTTTGTAATAATTTCAAGCACTTGTGCTGGTATGCCAAAGCTATCATTGTTGAAAGCTCGGCTGAACCAATTATGGTGCTGGTAACGAGGCGAATCGGCTGACACTTCTGCAAAGGCTTGGACTAATTCCAAGACTTTTTCTGGCCTTTGAGATGTCAGCGTTTTCCAAGCACTATCAAAGTGCAGCCACAAAGTGCGATGTGTGCGCCGCGGTGCGGTTGCAAAAGTCTGTTGGATATGATGAAAAACGATATCGGGATATAACCAAGCGAGTCGTTGCCAATGGCGGATAGCATGGTTATCTTCGGCAAGGACACGCTCAACGGTTGCCGGGGTACAAGCGGGCAAGAGTAATACGGCTAACTCAACTCCGAAATTGGCCCGAATTTGCGGAAATAATTGTTCTGCTAACGCGGTTCGACGTTTTTTAGCAATCTTTCTCATCAAACGTTGGCGTGTTTCTGGAGCGGCTTTTAATATCACCGCTGCCAGTGCGTTATCATCCGTCACTGCCCAACAAGCGGCCGCAGCATATTTTCGGAGTAAGACGGAATCTGATTGTAAAGCGGTAAGGATACGTGAATCGTCGCGTGCTGCGATACCGGCAAACAGACAAAGCATCTGCTCGTAGGTATCACCGCGCTGCAACTCATTAAGCAATTCATTCAGTTCAGCCGTACCGGCCGCATCACGTCCCAGCAGTGCCATTCGTCGCACTCGCTCGGAATGTCCAACGTTATCAAGTTCTGTTAGCAAATGCTGCTTATTTGGTACTTTCATCATGCATTCTCTATTAAGTAAAGCAACTACAGGGATTCGTTATAATAAGGGATTAGTTCGTGCTGGTGTTTGGGTTTTATAAAAGCAACTACAGGGATTCGTTATAATAACGGATTAGTTCGGGGTGGTGTTTGGCTTTATCCTTTGTTATATTAAAAATAATCCTTGTAGTTTGCTTTTTTGATTAGTTCGGGGCGGTGTTTGGGTTTTATCCTTATTAAAGCCAAGTAATCCTTGTAGTTCGCTTTTAATCATTGTCGTTCTTATCAGGTGTTCTTAATCGTTTTTCTTATCCAAGTTCTGAACGCTGTGGCATTTCTACCCGCCGTTTTGCTTTTTTTCAGGTAGCGTGGAATTTCCTCAATGACGGGAAGTGTGGGAAACTGAGAACTTTTATCAGACGTGATATAACGGCCTTGTTGTAGTACATTGATTTCCAAGGTTTTTCCGTTATATCGCCACAGTTCTGGCACGCCCAGCGATTCATAATTATCAAAACGAGTGCGAGAGGTGATGTCGATCTCAATCGCTAAATCGGGTGGCGGATCAATCGTTAATTCAATTCTATCCTTAGCTCTGACAATGGCTTCGTTTTGGATGTAAAAACATTCATCCGCTTAGATACCTTGAGCGATTGCTTCGTTTTTAAAAGTGGTAGAACCCAATGCCCGGAACTCAAGATTGAGTTCTTCAAGCATAACCTTTACCAAATCACCAATGATTTCTTTACTAACTTCATGTTCCGCCTGTGGCGTCAAAATTTCTAACATCCCTTTGCTATAGGAAAGCCGAGCGGCGCGTGTTTCTCCCAAATCATCCAAGAGCGTTTCAAACATTTGCCAGCTGATGTCTTTTAATAATAGGGCTTGCCCCGGCTTCATCACGATTTGATTAAAGGCTAATTGTATCATTCAGACTCCAAGCGGTGTATATACGAGAGGATGACAAGATTGTTTAATTGAGACGGATTAAAAGCAACTACAAGGATTCGTTATAATAACGGATTAGATCGTGGCGGTGTTTGGGTTTCAATCCTTTCATAAGTCATTTTATAGTTTAGTTAACGGAATAGCTCGAAAACTTCCCACTAATCAATCATTTTTTATAAGTAATCCTTGTAGTTGCTTTTATCCGTTATTATAACGAATCCTTGTAGTTGCTTTTTTTAACGAATCCTTGTAGTTGCTTTTATCCGTATCGATTAACGAATTCTTGTAGTTACGTGTTCAGTGAAAGATAACGGATAACAGATAACAGATAACAGATAACTGACAACAGCGCATGTTAAAAAAATTCTCGCGTCAATTTTCGGTTCTCGGATATCGGATAGGGGCTGTCTATCAGAGATTACCCAAAAAAGAAATTGACGAATTACTCGTAACTGCTTGATACTTGATACTTATATAAATAAAAGGACGTGCGTCGGTCGCCTGCGTCTGTTTTACACGTACTCCCAAATAACCATAAAAAAACGAGCGCGTACTAAGTACTGGTGCAAGAGTTTTCCAGTATTATGGGTACAAAACTAATTATATAAAGAATAGTTAATTGTTTAATCCTTTATAAAATTGTAGTTATTGTCTCCCTTATAGTTTATTGTCAATAAATTGGGAGTACCTCGGTGTAATCCTTTATAAAATGCAATCCTTGTAGTTATTGTTTGTACACCGAGGTGTTTTTCCAATCTCACTTTCTATTTCTAAAGAATTGTTATTGATTAATCCTTATTTTTTAATCCTTTATTATAAACAATCCTTGTAGTTATTGTCTAAATCCGTTATAAAATGCAATGGAGTAGAAAGCGTCCCGTTTTAGCCTTGATGCTGCTGTGTGGGAACAATCTAGATTTTAAGCGATTACCTTCGGGACTTTTTATGAATGCATTCTAAACACCTTTTGAATCGGTAGGCGAATATCTATAAGTTCATCAACAATCTCTATGTCGTTCATATCAAAAGTATTATACCGTTTGGGTTGTGAGTAGACATTTATTGTTGTTAGTGAAGGTACAACCAACCAACACGATTTGACATTGAGCGCAAAATAAGCTTTAAGCTTATTAATAAGCTCACTAATGGTTTGTGAAGGAGACAAAATCTCAATTGCCAGATCTGGCATTTGCGTCGTTTTTATAATATCATCTGGCGGTTCTGCTTCTGGCGGTTTTGTATAAACACACACATCGGGTTTTAATTCATCTTTAGTTTTAAGGCCAAATTGGTTTAGGTCGATTTGAGTTGCATCCAAGCTCAATTCAGGCATCACTTCAAAACGCTCGTCACAACCGATTAATACGATTAAACGACCTTGTGTGCGACTGTGAATAAATGACCCCATGTTTGACTCCTTTTCATCATCAATAATTTCGTTTTCAATGTGTTCTACCATTTTGCCCTCTCTTTTACATTCATCAAAATTTTCACCACGACAAGAACTATAGGAATTAGCAATAACTACAGGGATTGTATTTATATAGATTTTCAGAAAATGACAGCCAACAGCATTTTAGGCTAAAGTTTTTTGCAAAAAAACTTTAGCCTTTCAGGCTAAAGTTTCGCGGAGCGAAACTTTAGCCTGAACAGTTGTCTGAAAGCGAAAGTCCCCTAAAGGGGACTAAATAATTATCTGAATATCTATAGAAGGGATTTATAAAAAAGGATTTGTTGTCAGTCAATCTCTTCTATAGTTTTTCAGATAAATAATTTCAAAACAGCCAATCTGAAAGCGAAAGTCCCCTAAAGGGGACTAAATAATTATCTGAATATCTATATAAAAAAGGATTTGTTGTCAATCCGTCTGGGTAACTCCCAAATAATAATATACCCGTTTGGGAGCCTTCAATTATCCAGAAAATGGGCATTCGCCTTTGCTCCAGCCCTTATGTGCTATATTAATTTTTTGGAGTTGCCTTACGTGAGCTCGACTTAAAATATCAGTGAATTATAATTATATCAAAGAGTTGGAGACTCTCCCTTTTAGGGATGGTATCCGTCAATTGGGCCACCGTCATTTTTATGACTGCGTATTCTATACACCATAAATGAGTTTGTAAATAGCGGCCGAGCAATTAGTTCTATTTAGGTAACTCCCAAATAATAATATACCCGTTTGGTACCCTTCAATTATCCAGAAAATGGGCATTCGCCTTTGCTCCAGCCCTTATGTGCTAGATTAACGTGAGTTCGACTTTGAATCTCAGTGACTTAGATAATTATTAATTATCTAAACTCGTTATTTATAATGACTTTTAAATCAATCAGTTAAAAACAAAACCCATAAGTTGTACTGGTTCATTCCAGTTGATGGCCCACAAATAAGGGTTATTGACGTATTAATGCTAAGGTTTTATTTTTAATTAAACCATTAAACTCACACCAGCTAATAGTGTTTTTTTCAGCGGAATACTCAGCTGCCCAGTTAGTCATGTGAGTTCGACTTTTGAATAAGTTAGATAAATCATTTATTAATCAATTATTTGATGACACATATTGATTAAAAAGACATTTTTTTAGATTAAGCCCTTAGCATTAATACGTTAATAATCCTTATTTGTGGGCCATCAATTGGAATGAATGAACCCTTTTTTTCAGATTAAACCCTTAGCATTAATAGGTTAAGAGTCGCTAAAGCGACTACTACGAACGGACTACTACGAACGGACTACTACGAACGACACTACTACGAACGGACTACTACGAACGATTAAGTTTGCGGCGGTTTAAAGCAGAGCCGCAAAACATTATTCCGCATCAGGGGAAGCAATTTGTCAGGAATCTCTCCTTGTGGGCGGAAACTTTTGACATAATAACTACCTGAATTGACGACGGGAAGTTTTCGCGTGTGCAGCCAGTTATGCACCCATTGGCGACGTTGTTTGTCTACCTTTTGCAGCGCGGCTCTATCAAGCGCCATGTATGCGTGAGCCGCGATAGCGTTAAAGTAGTAGCTAAACCAACGCCATTGGGTCTCAAAGCGTTTTCGCAACGGGTGTTCGCGGTGGATGAGAATGACGCCGAGTTGAGAGGCCGTCAATCCAAAACCGCGACTAAAGCTGATGGAGAGAATACTTTTCTCCAATATCGGGTTTAAAGTGGTGGCGACGGCATAACGTTCTTCGTCTGTGAGCGTGGGGTAGAGATTGATGTTGAGTAAGCAAGAGTCGGCGCGTTCAAGAAAATCAAACATTCCCTGAGTCATAATACCGTTGCGAACGGAGGGAATGCAAAGACAGGCCATCGCGCCATGACTTTTGGTATCCCATTGAATTTTATCTTGTTTACTGGCACCGACTAGGAAACCATACCAATCACCGGGGAAAAGGCAAACTCGATTGTCCGCCGCAACGGCTTCAATAATGTGAGTCATAAAGTCTACGTCACTGCCGGCGGCGTAAGCCATGTAATCTTGTAAATCCCAAGCACCACTACTGAGTTGCAGCAAGCTATTTTTTAAATAGGGAATAAATTCATTTTGGAAGAATTCAATACCGTTGGTGTAATGGGTACTTAGCGTGTCGGCTTTGATATTATTAATGGCGCTTTGGTAGGCCGCCGCGGTGGCTTTGTAGCCTATGGGCAGGAGTGGGCGAAAACGTTCAATATTCCTGTCTGTTAGCACGGCGGCGAGGTTTTCAACTGGAACAGTAGGCTCTGCTTCTCTTCCAGAGAGGCATACACTTTCCCGTCTGACAACAGGTTGCTTGAACGACAGAGTCGATGTTCCAGTTCCCACTGGGGTGTTGGTTCGTAGTAGTAACATACTTGTAATTCTCCTATTTGACGAATTTCTGGCCCCCAAGGCAATCGTGCCACTATTTCGCCTTCATTAGCGAATGGATCGTATTCTACTTTGTGTGCCTGAGTCCAGTGATTTTGGTTGGATTCTTTGAAAACGGATTCGTCGTAAGCCACGTAAGTGTGTTTGAAAGTAAATTCTTTTACCCCGTAACGCTGTAGCGTTTTTATATATTGCCAAACGGCTTTGGTATTATCAATGTATTCTTGGCACATCACGCAGATAGCGCGGACTTTCAGGGGGCCGGCATTTTTGAAAAAGTGTTCAAGGCTAATTACTTGGTTCCCCATTAATGTCCTACAACGTTCATCATCTTGATGGTGTCGCGAGTAACAAAGATAAGAAAGTCCCGCGTCTGCCAACGCGGCTGCTAATTCACGCGT
Source organism: Candidatus Parabeggiatoa sp. nov. 2 (assembly GCA_002085445.1). Lineage (GTDB taxonomy): Bacteria > Pseudomonadota > Gammaproteobacteria > Beggiatoales > Beggiatoaceae > Parabeggiatoa. Next base: position 12,753 of record NBMI01000063.1, on the reverse strand, counting down.
TAAATAGCTGCCATTGGTAAAGCAGGTGATTTCTTTAAAATAGTCGCGCCCTTGTTGTATAAGGTATAGTACTTCTTGAGGACGCAACAATGGTTCACCGCCGCCGGTAATCGCCAGTCGGTTTGCTCCTTGTGAACGCGCAAATTCATAGTAGTGGCGGATGTCTATCGTTTGCCAATCCAGCGCGTCGTGGCGCAGGGCGCTGAGAGAGGATTTTGAGAAACAAAATAAGCAGTTAAGGTTGCAAGCCATGCGGACGGGTAGGACGCTGCATGTTAAAAAGCGGCATTTTTTCCATAGTGATTGAGTGATGGGTAGTGTGGGAGTATAACGGGTTTGGGGAATCAACTGGTTTTTTGTAGGCATTTTTGAGTGCCCTTGGTAAATAATTTAGGCGGATTTTCGGCGCGATCTGATGCAGTGTTTGGGTAAAAGCAACTACAGGGATTCGTTATAATAACGGATTAGTTCGTGGCGGTGTTTGGGTTTTTCCAACTACAGGGATTCGTTATAATAACGGATTAGATCGTGGCGGTGTTTGGGTTTTTCCATAACTACAGGGATTCGTTATAATAACGGATTAGATCGTGGCGGTGTTTGGGTTTTATACTGATAGTACAACGGATACGCGAAATAAACGGATTTGTTATCGGCTGAATGACAGAATTGAAAATCAATAAAAATACGGTTTTTATAAACACTCTTTTCAAGTACATTCCGTATATAGATCGAAAACCACCCCCACTAATCAATCCAATCATTACGCAAGTAATCCTTGTAGTTGCTTTTTTTTTATCCTTTATTTTAACGAATCCTTGTAGTTGCGGTTTTGTTATCCTTTCTTATAAAGAATCCTTGTAGTTGCGGTTTTGTTATCCTTTCTTATAACGAATCCTTGTAGTTGCTGTTTTGTTATCCTTTCTTATAACGAATCCTTGTAGTTGCTGTTTTGTTATCCTTTCTTATAAAGAATCCTTGTAGTTGCGGTTTTGTTATCCTTTCTTATAACGAATCCTTGTAGTTGTTGCTTTTAACGAATCCTTGTAGTTGCGGTTTTTTAATCCGTTATTATAACGAATCCTTGTAGTTGTTGCTTTTAACGAATCCTTGCAATTCTTTTCGATCTGTTTAAGAGCTTCCCAAATCATAGCCCGCCGCTGGGGTGCAATATGATGCCAAGCGGTACAAAGATCGCTTTCCGTTAAGCCAACCTGTCGCATGGTGTCACGAGCGCGTAGCCGAATATCACGTATCGATGACTGTAACGCACGACGTAACGGTAGCGCCAGCTTTTCGCTATCCTGTAACTCTTGATTCAGTCGGTTCAAGCGTTCCAGCGTGTCTGCATAAATGTCATCATACGGCCTACCGCCGAGAACTTCGCGCCATTCGTGGCGATTCCTAACATCACGGCTCAATGGATCGGCCTCTTCTAGCGACAAAGTGCCTGGCACAAATGCAATCGTTTGGACATCGGGCAAGCGCGAAGCCTGTGCCACGTAGATGTGCGAAACGCCAGAGCACCAAGGATGTAATTGCCGCGGTTGCAGGAAAACGAGTCGCCCGATACGTTCATAATCGGTGTATGGCTCCTGATAGGCGGCCGTTCGCATATAAGTAATTGGTGTCACAGGGCCGGCAAGCCGTTTTAGCCCTCTGTCAAGAAAAGTGGTCATCGCCACAGGGCCGATGTCCCGAAAGAGAGCGGACAACGTTTCATCCGCTTGTAGGGGGCGCAATGGGGCCCCTGTATGCCAACTATACTGACTTAGATTATCGGCAGGGTAGGCCTCATCTAAATGCTGATGATTGAATTGTAATGGACTTTTTGGCATTTGTTGTAATTAGTAAATAGTAGTCGATGATTATAATCGGTAATTGGTGATAATTACCACAGGTTTCACCTGTGGCTATTATCTCGCGTAGCGAGTTACTGCGTTTCACATTCAACCCCTTTGGGGTTGTGGTGGTTGATTTTAAATGTTCCCCAGGTTTCACCTGGGGCTATTCACATTCAACCCCTTTGGGGTTGGCAAAATCACCATTTTCCACGTCGGGCTAATCTTCTTTCTTGTTCTTCCCGGAGTTGGCGTAGGTAGTCCATGCGTTCTTCGGCAGAGGCTTTGGCTTGTTCGGCTTCATTGAGTAAGCGGCGATAATCTAGTCGCATTAAGCGTTGTTGCGATTCTGCATGGGTTTCGTTTTCAATCTCTGCGCCTAATCGCGCTAAAAATTGTCGTGCGAATTCTTCAACTCTGAGCGGACTTTGTTGGAGTAATTCTATTGTTAAAAGATCAGTATCTATTGCGAAAGCAAAGAAACAGTTCCTAACTTGTTGTGTTGCGTCCGTTTTCAAGCATTTTGGAAGGGCATATTTAAGTGCTTCATCATCCAAGCCTGCCACAGTGAGTGCTAAACGCTGTTGAGATTCTTCATCAAGTTGTTCAGCTAAAGCGCGGAAATCCTTGGGTGCAATAAAATCCAGTTCTATATCGCGGTAATGATCGGCAAGCCGGGCGTGGACTAGCTCAATATCGATTTGTTGTTGCCCATTTTCTATGAGATGTCTCTGATAACACAGTTCTAGTGAGCGTAACTCAACAGCCACAGGTTCATTTTCTTCCGGTTTCATGTTAGGGGGAATTTTATCTAACTCTGTTCTCTCCTCTGGCAAAGAGGGCAATGAAGGAATTTCATCTATTTTATAGTTATTGTAGTCTACTTTGTCTGGCAAAGGGGGGTGAGATGAAATTTTCTCCGTTATTTCTTCCTTTGGCAAAATGGGATTAGGGGAGTTTTTAAATTTAATACGAGTATCAAAAATTTTGTCAATGTCACGTTCAATAACCTTAGCCAGTTTATCTTCTTCAACTAAAATGGCTTCTGTGTGCATTTTTGTGTGGAATTCAATTTCTTTAAGCGCCGGGTTAGTGGCGTCAGAGACAGCGACAAAAAGGCGATTACCGCGTTTGAAAATAGGAATGGCTTGGTATTTTTTTATAAGTTCTTTGTCGAGCAGCTTGATGAAATCATGGTTGAGTTGGATGCTGTCGATATCTGCAACGGGAACCCCAAACTCTTGAGAGGCTGCGAGGGCGATGTCGCTACTCTTTACAATTATATCCAACTCCATTTCCTTTGGCAAGGTGGAGCAAGAGGAAATTTCATTTTCCTCCGTCATCTCCCTCTTTGGCAAAGAGGAACGAGAGGAAATTTCTCCCTTTTGCAAAGAAGGGTTAGGAAAAAGTTTATTTTTCCGATCTCGAAACCATTTGCTAATGTTCATGCCGTTCCTCAGAAAAAAGTGCGTGTGCCAGTTTGGCCGCTAATTTGGGAAAGTCTTCCATTTCTTCAATGCAAATTACGGTTGCTCCCGCCGCTCGGTAGCGGGCAATGTCGCCGGGGGCGTGTAGCAATAAAATAAGTTGTTGAGAGGATTGGATAGCCTCGCCCAGGATGTCGGCTGCTGGTTTGTGATTGTCATAATTATGATTAAAATCAGAGTCGCTAATGATAACGCGGATGGGTTGTTCGTCGCCACATTCCAGTACAGAACTTTGTAGTTTTTCAAACGGAAATTGTGTGCCTGAACCGATGTAGTGCATTAAAAAGCGCGATAATTCAATTTCGGAGCGGCACCATTGCCAGTAGGCGACATAATCAGATGAGTATAATAATGCGCGTGCGCGTCCCCCGGCACGAATTGCGCCCATGACTAGAATTTGAGAGGCTAATGTCATGGCATTGTGTGTATGGCGCGGATCGGGCATGGAGCCACTGACATCTAAGTAAATTTCTACTTTGGGCAACCACAGCGGGACTTCGTAGCCTTCAATTTCGGCTATTCGGTTGCGCTTTAAGGGTAGAACTGCGCCCAGTTGTTCGCCACGAGAGAGTAGTGTTGCTAACCAGTCGATATCTTGCACCGAATCTTGGGGTTCCCAGTCATCAAGGGCGGTGGGAACGACGGCTTCTCCAAGGAGGCGCTGTGGGGGTGGGTGAACCAGATAACGTTCCGCTTGTTGGCGATAGTAGGCGGCCATGATTTCAGGTACTTTGTCCGCGGCGCCACTTTGTAGTCCGGGCAAACCCATGATACGACGTTCAAGATTATTTTTGTCACCGAGTTGTTCCGCTTCTTTTTGATTAATCCAGCCTTCTTCAACGGCGCGGCGAATCGCTTCTTTTTCACGGGCAGTTGGTGTTAGTGCTTCGGCCCAATCTTCAGGACTCGGCTCGTCTCCAGCGCATTGATAGGGGTTGCTCATTAACTTTTGGTTGGGTGGCTTGATGTAGCGGCAGACGACGGAGATAAAGTAGAGAAATTGTGTATAAATGTTGGGGCCGAGATGGAAGAGGTTTTGGGATAACAATTGGGCCTCGGCGCGGTAGTTGGGATAGGTTTCTTCAAAGTGGGCCATAGCCGCGCCCATGAGTGTGCCCGGTTCGGTTTGCCAAAGTTCTTCGTAGACGGCTAAGTAAAAGAGAAAGGCCGGGTCTAATTTTGAAATTTCATTATAATCAAAGGCTTGGTAGATGCGGATGAGTTGTTCGCGTAGAGTTCGTCCGATCTGTTCGTTAATCATGATATCGGTAAATAGGTTAATCAGTGAATATTCTTCAATTGGAATCAGGGATTTTTGTAATAAGTGTAGACGGGCTTGGGTGGTGAGTGTGCCGGGGTAGCGCACATGGTGTCCAATTTCGTGCGCCAGTAAGGCTTCAAGACAGTCTTCTAGGCCTTTTTCTTGAATGGTGTTGTGGTTAAGTGTGACTTGTCGGTTGCCTAAGTGAATTTGGGCGATGCTCTGTTGGTGAGAGTCGTTTTTGGGATCGCTGAGTAGGAGAAATTGTGACCAATGGGCTTGGGCTTTCGGCCAGGTTTTGGTGATGAGTTGTTCGAGGGTTTTTGTCATGTTGGTTGATAACTACAAGGATTCGTTATAAGAAAGGATTAGTACAATTAATTACGTAGTACAACTAATTACTTAGTACAACTAATTACGCGGATAAACGAATTAGTTGTAACCTAGAGCTATCCAGGGGCGTTGCCCCGTTGGGGCTAAATTGTTAATCCCAATTTGTTCCCATCTTGAGTCTAGTTGAAAACGGGATATGTTTAATTACGCAGTACAACTAATTACTTAGTACAACTAATTACGCGGATAAACGAATTAGTTGCAACCTAGGGTGGTGAAAATGAGCTTTATAAAGGGCCACATTCTGGTGTAAATGGTTACCGTTTTTATTCCTTATTTTTTGTCATTTCGTTTCTGTTTCGACGGTAGGAGAAATCTTGGAAAAATCTGGAGAAATCTGGAGAAATCTTATCGCCCTATAAAACGTAGTACAACTAATTACGCGGATAAACGAATTAGTTGCAACCTAGAGTTTTTACAAAACTGAAGAGGTTTTCCTCGGCTAAACGAATGAGTCGCTATACAAAACATACTTCAAATCTGTGAAAATGACAACCTAAACTTTTCATAAAATTCATAGCAAAAATATAGAGTTATCATTTATTTAATCAGGTTTCATTTTTCATTTTTCATTTTCCATTAGTATACGAGTACAATTAATTATCCTTTGAGCCAATGATCTCGTTTGCTTTAGCGATTGGCTCAATAGCTCATTAACCGGTGACAACTTGCCAAATCCGTTGCGAATCGACGGCACTGACTAAAAGTTGTCCTCCGCTGCACAGCAAGTGTGAATGATGTTCGCCTAGTCGGGTTAAATCGACTCGGTGTGATTGAATTTTAACGCTTGAGTGTTCAAATTCAAGTGCAATATTGCAGTCGTCGTTTTGAGAGTGCCCCAAGCATTGGTTATGAAGTAGTAAAGTATTCGGTTCGTTATTTATAAAAATACCGCCATAAACGCCGGCGAGCCGGCGATCATGAACACAAATCACTGAGGGCGCAACTTGGTGCATGTCGCCGGGGAGAAAGTCGTCGTGAATGTTGCTTCCATCTATGATGGAAACGCGAAATGGGGGTTGCCAACGGGCTGGTGCCGGTGGACGTAGTAGCGGTGCCATTGTATCGACTAGAAACTTTTCGATCTTGGTTAAGGTGGGTAGTTCTTCGGCACGGGATAAAATATAGAGGCCCTTCCAAGGGGTTTCTTGTCGTATATTTTCGCCTAAATTCCACACTTTTACCATCAAATCTAGCTGTTGTTGTGCCGGCACTTGAGATATAGTGAGTGGCATTTCTTTTATTAAACAGTATTCAAGGAAGCTTTTCCAAGTAATCCCCAAAAATTTGTTTAGCGTTTTTTGATTTTTAATCAAGTATTTATAGTGTCCACTGCTTAGAGATTGGGTGATGTAAGCACAGCCGATTCCTTCACGGATTAATTCCATGTAAGCTGCAAAGACTTTATCGCGATTACTTTGTTTACGAATGCTGTTCCAGCAGAGTTGCGCTGCCCCTTTGCAGATGTCTATGAACAATTCGTTATCCCAATGGGCATATTGTTTTTGTCCCAGTTCTTTGACGCGATTGATTTCTTGTTCAAATACGGTGTCTGATGAGGTTTGAGGTGTGTTTTTTTGCATGGTGCTGGTTTTGTGTTTGATGAACAGTTTTGAAATCTTCAACACAGAGACACAGAGTTACACGGAGTTTCACAGAGAATTACAGAGAATTCCTTTAGCTTTATGACTGAAGTGAGACTCTGTGGTACTGAAGTGAACTCCGTGTTGAAAACTAATGGCTTTTATTTTCCTGATAGGTGCTAAGTATTTAACCCCTTCGGTTGAGTCCTGCCAAACTAAAATTTGGACTCCTGAGCAATTACCAATGATGTCGTTGTAGTTGGTTGCGGTATTGAACGTAGAGGTGTTTTAGTAATATTATATCATTATGGACGGGGGCGTTCAATTCGTGTTTTGTTATCATGTCTTCTATTTGTTGTCGTATTGTTTGTATTTGTTGTTTGAGTTCTTGTGGTGGTAGGCCGTCAATATTATTGGAGGTGGCTTGTGTTTGAAGTTCTATAATGGGTTGTCGCAGGGGTTGGTAGGCGGCGTATTGTGTGATGGCTTGATCGAAAAGTTGGCGAATCCAAGAGACTTTGTCGGTTTGGTAGACGTGGTTTTCGGTTTTTTGGAAGAAGTCGCTCTGGGGATTGGGTTTGAGTTTTTCGTGTAGTACCCAAGGTAGTATTTGGCGAATGTCTTCGTTTGAGACTGTGGTTTGTCCTCGGAAAAAGGCCAAGGCTTTGGCGTAGTGGATAATGGTTTGGTAGGCACGGGCCGATACGCCGGATTCTGTTTGGGTGCAGAGGTTTTCTAATTTGTCCAGTGGGCAGTCTTCGGTGCAAACGTGTCCGACTCTGCGCCCGGCGAGGTGGAGCGTGTCTTTGTTTTGATATTCTAGCGTATCTGAAGCCCGGCGGCAAAAGTCGAGTTGCGAAATCATAAAGCCAAGTATTTCTAGTACTTCTGGTGGCATGTCGATGGCACGAATCGCTGCGCCAATTTGGTCTAATTCTGCCGGCGTTAAAATAATATCGGTGGGCATGAAATCTTCGGGTTGCTTTGCTTGGGCGATGCGTTTTGCCAGTGCTTCTAGGTAGTGTGTATTAAAAGGTGTACATCGTACTACGATGTCGATGCGATCTTTTAGGGCTTCAATGACTTGGAAGGTGCCGCCGCCTAAGTCGTCGTTGGCTGTTAGAAACCACGCGGAATTTTCGCTGTGAATGATTTGTTCGTACATTTCGGCGTAGCCTTCTGCCATCAGGGAGAGTAGGCAGGATTGGGTTTTGGTGGGGATGCGGTTGTATTCGTCGATGATTTTGACGCGCATCCGAATCCAGTTGCGCCAGAGTACTCGTATGTCGGCGCTGTTACGCGCTTGTACTAAGTCGCTTGGTAGTGGGCTACCTAAGATATCGGCTTGTGTCATTTGGGGGTGTCCGTGCTGAACCGCGTGTTTGATTTCGTCTAAGCGGTAGCCGGCGAGGAGTGCCATTAGGGTGGCAACGGTGGTTTTTCCGCGCCCAGGCGCACCGATGAGTAGGAGGCGGCGCGAAGTCATTAAGGTGAGTAGCGGTAGGAGGATAAAAGAGGCATAGCTGTCTTCGGAGGCGAGTTTGATTTGTTGTTCTGCGCGCCCTAGGGTGATGCGGGGGCCGTATTCGATATCGGTGTAGGGGCAGTAAATGGCGTTGTCTAGTATCCATTGGTAGGCGAGGCGGCATTTTTCTGGGAGGCTGTTGGCTTTGCGGGATTGAAAGGTTAGGCCTCCGTTGTCGTCTAGTTGCGCTCGGCCGTGTAGCCAGAGTTGAATGAGTGCGATGGCGTTTGTGTGGTGTTTGTTGTTTCTCATGAGTGAATAACGATAGGGATTGTATATAAGCAATAACGACAGGGATTATTTAATCGATACGGATTAGTACAACTAATTATGCAGTACAACTCATTACGCGGATAAAGGAATTAGGCAATACGCAGTACAACTCATTACGCGGATAAAGGAATTAGGAGCCACACGCAGTACAACTCATTACGCGGATAAACGAATTAGGAGCAATACGCAGTACAACTAATTACGCGGATAAGCGAATTAGGAGTAACCGAGTTACACTTTCGTGGCCGACACTTTTGGCACCGTTCAGTCTCCTTTCGTGGCCGACACTTTTGGCACCGTTCAGTCTCGATAAAATACGATCGGTTTCAAGCGTCAGCATGGCCCCCAATTGACGAGGGTTGCTTTTTTGTCCAGTCCGTTGTAGAAAACTTATCCAATCGACACTTCTGGTACTATTGCTTTCGTGGCCGACACTGGTACTATTGCTTTCGTGGCCGACACTTTTGGCACCGTTCAGTCTCGATAAAATACGATCGGTTTCAAGCGTCAGCATGGCCCCCAATTGACGAGGGTTGCTCCTGGGGTGTTAAATATGGGTTGATTTTGCTCGTTTTTTTTTCACCCTCTTTTTATTCTTTATGATCTCGCTACGCTCGTTACTGCGTTTCACTGGAGGCCCCTACGGGGAGAATAATGATTAATGATTAATGATTAATGATTAATGATTAATGATTAATTGTTAATTCCACCTTTGGGGTTGGAGCTTGGGGTATTAAATTTGAGCGATTTTCGGGTATTTTTTTTCACTCTATATTTAAGGCACCTTTTTTTTGCAACCACACGGAACAAAACTAGGGTGAAAAAGCAACAGATTTAACACCAGGCTAAAGCCTACTAACCTCAGTGCTCTTTAGGGTACTTTGGCTGTAAGACAAACGCAGCTTGTGTCGCTACGCGAGATAACTGATGCAAGCTGTTGGCGGGGGTGGTTTGAAGAAAAGATTTCCACTTTCGTGTACTAGAAATTATATAATTGAGACGGATTAGTACAACTAATTACACAGTACAACTACACAAGCGCGGATAAACGAATTAGGAGCAACCGAGTACAAAGAAGTTGTAGTTGATGAGAAAGAAGTTTATTCCCCAAATACGTTGTACTCGGTTCTTAAGTACTCGATTCCTAAGTACTCGATGCACAATCCGTTTACTCTCCAAATCCTAAGTACTCGATGCACAATCCGTTTATTCCTCAAATCTGTTGTACTCTATACTCAATCCGTTGACTCCCCAAATCCGTTGTACTCTATACTCAATCCGTTTACTCCCCAAATCCTAAGTATACTCAGCACGGTTCGAGGCAAAAGTTTTTGCCTCGATCATAATTTGCACTTTTGTCATTCCGAGCCCAAAGCCAAGGGCGGTGCCCCTTTTTGTATTAATCTCGTACCAAAGGGGCTAACTTGTTAACCTCTATGAGATCGATCGGGGCGTATTATTAAATACAGCCAGGGGCAACGCCCCTGGAAACGCCTATCAATCAGCCGCGGGCACCGCAAACAGGATTTGCCGTTCACCGCTTGGATAAAGCAGTACAAAGTCCTCTATCCCATCTCCATTTATATCAGGTTGCTGTTTTACTTGCAGCTTGTCGGTGATGGCTTGTGTCGATTTGGTCACCAAATAATCCACCACGCCACGATAGCGTTGACCGTTCAGTTTGAAACTCACTAGGCGGTTGGACTCTATAACTTCTTGAGCCAAGTCATACAACGCTTCTGGCACCGCAATGGCCTGATAGAAGTTCTGCTCACGCAGTTTGCCGTTGCTGTCGGTAAATACTTGCTTGATCTGGTTGATCCCATTAACAATTGGATCTGCGATGGCGTACAGCCCGGTGTCAGCGGTATCAGCGGCAACCTCAACCGAGGCCCAATCAGGCCGCACACTGTACCACCTTTGTTGGGAAGCCGGTATCTTAAAATTGCCATTGGTTTGCACGACGAATTTGGGAAAGCCAAATCCCTCCAGCCCTGCTTGTAATTCGCAGGGCGCTTGCACCGCGGGTTGCGTCAGCACTTCTAATCCCGTGTCAGTGATAAAGCGAATGCTTTGATTGTCTTGTACTTGCACACTGGCCGGCTCGGTGGTGCGTTTGATTGACACCGCTTGCACGGCTAAGCGCACTGTGTCTATGTTGAGTTGCAAGTAGCCATAGAGGGCATCTTGTGTCAGTTGCCACCCGTTGTCTTTTAACTCAGGTAAGTTGTTGATTGCGTTTAAAATACCCTCGCTAGGGTGCAAGACATCTTTCGCTAAATCAACACGCTCAGGCCGCGTCACGTTGTCTGCACAACTTAATTGGCTGGACAAGGCCGGTAAAAAGTGTATCAGTTCAAAATCGTTAGGAATCAGCGTGTTCTTTGTCACACGCACACTTTTTCCTAATTTCACGTCGTTGGGTAGTTGCACGTTGTCGCCAATGATGACACCCGACAATTCGCAACCGGCTTGGACTTTGAGATTCTCTAACAGTGCCGGGGCCTCAATATCCCCAATGATTTTACCGCCGATTTTGCCACCGCTGATGTGCGCGTTAGTCTTTAACTGCACGTTTTTAATGGTGCCACCATTGCTGTTGGTGATAGTACCTGACAAGGTTCCGCCGTCCAGTTGTTCGCCGCTAAACTTAAAGTCAGACATTGTGCCTTGATTGGTGATATCGCCGGTTACAATTCCGCCGCTTAGGCTGGCATTGGGTTTAATAGTGGCGTTAGAAACCACACCGTTATTGGTGATGGTGCCTTCTAACTCGACATTGCTCACGCGGCCGTCTTTGCCAATCGTGATATCCGTCAACTTCACGTCATCGGGCAATTGCACGTTGTCGCCAATGATGACACCCGACAATTCGCTACCGGCTTGGACTTTGAGATTCTCTAACAGTGCCGGGGCCTCAATATCCCCAAAGATATCGCAGACTTTGCCACCGCTTATCTGCGCGTTAGCGGTTAAATGCACGTTTTTAATGGTGCCACCATTGCTGTTGGTGATAGCACCTGACAAGATACCGCCGCTCACTTCTTCGCCGCGAAACTCAAAATCAGACAGGGTGCCTTGATTGGTGATATACCCGGTTACAATTCCGCCGCTTAGGCTGGCATTGGGTTTAATAGTGGCGTTGGAAATCCAGCCCTTATTGGTGATGGTGCCTTCTAAGTCGACATTGCTCACGCGGCCGTCTTCGCCAACCGAGACGTTGGTTAGTGTTTGCTGCCTTTGTCCATTGCAGATATCATTGATGGTACCACTTGTCGGACAGGCAGGAATTTCAAAAGGCAGTGCAATAACCAAGTCAAAATTCGCCACACAATTGACGGCGGTGTTGAGGGTAACTTGTCCATCAGTGCAATCCGCATCGCCAGTGAAGCCGATAAATTGGGTGTAAATAGTCGGCGTTGCCATAAGGGTGATTGTCGTGCCACTTGGGTAGTTTGCGGTGCAAGTTTCGCCACAGTTTATGCCGGCCGGTTGACTGGTGATGGTTCCGTCACCCATCTTTGTCACGGTGAGAGTATAGTGTTTCAACGCAAAGTTGGCTGTGCAATCTTTGGCCGCGTCCAGGGTGACGGTAGTCGATATCTCTGTACCACTACAAGCGTCACTCCAGCCGGTAAAAGTGGAATCTGCTTCTGGGGTGGCCGTTAAAGTCACCGTGGTTCCGCTGAGGTAATCTTCTGTGCAGTCGGCACCGCAATCAACGCCAGTTGGCTCACTGCTTAGTTGGCTCACTGCTTACCTTGCCGCTGCCGGCGCCGTCTTTCTGGAGCGTCAGCGTGTAGTTCACCGTGGGCGGGGGTGAGACTTTATTAAAGGTGGCCGTGCAATTCATGTCGGCCGTGATGCTGAATCGGTGCAATCGCTGCCACAATCAATGCCAGTTGGCTCACTGCTTACCTTGCCGCTGCCGGCGCCGTCTTTCTGGAGCGTCAGCGTGTAGTTCACCGTGGGCGGCGGTGAGACTTTGTTAAAGGTAGCCGTGCAGCTCATGTCGGCCGTGATGCTGAACGAGTCGGAGCAATTAGCGCCACTCCAGCCAGCAAAGGTGGAACCGGCCGCCGGCGTGGCCGTTAATTTAAGGGCCGTGCCAGCGTCAGCGTGTAGTTCACCGTGGGCGGGGGTGAGACTTTGTTAAAGGTGGCCGTGCAGTTCATGTCGGCCGTGATGCTGAACGACTCGGAGCAATTAGCGCCACTCCAGCCGGCAAAGGTGGAACCGGCCGCCGGTGTGGCCGTTAATTTAAGGGCCGTGCCGCTTTGGTAGCTTTCCGTGCAATCGCTGCCACAATCAATGCCAGTTGGCTCACTGCTTACCTTGCCGCTGCCGGCGCCGTCTTTCTGGAGCGTCAGCGTGTAGTTCACCGTGGGCGGGG
>NBMI01000062.1 GCA_002085445.1 Candidatus Parabeggiatoa sp. nov. 2 | reverse complement strand
AACGATCATGAGCGGTATTGTCATGTTTTTCGTTATCATATTCCTGTTCTAATTGTCAATACCTTTGCCACTGTCGCATAAGGTTGAGTTGTGAATTGGTTATAAGTTATTTATACTCAGCACGGGTATAAAGTTCCCTCTTTTCGTCGGGACTTTTGTCATTCCGAGCCTAAAGCTAAGCAACAAAACACCTACAAAAAGTGTCAATAATGAAACGCGACTGAGGGCCATAACTTAATTTTAAAACATCCATTTTATGGCCCTCAAAATCGATACTCCAAAAACCATCCTAAAAATAGGTCAATAACTGGGCCAGCGTATCACTACTCTGCCAAACTAAAGTTTGGACGACTGCCAAACTAAAGTTTGGACTCCAAGTTCGGACTCCGGTTTGGAGTCCTGCCAAACTAAAGTTTGGACTCCACTAAAGTTTGGACTCCAAGTTTGGACTATTGTCTGGGGCAACCGCGTGAATCAACTCCTTTTCTGATTTCAATACGGTTGTTATTTGGACAATTGTCGCGATAATCTGGCACACCGTCATTATCATTATCTATTGGACAACCAAGATGAAGTCCTTGCTGATGAACCCCTTTGGATATTTCCTTCGGGCTGTTGTTAAAACAGACATCTTTATAATCATGAACACCGTCTTTATCGGTATCCAGTGGGCAACCGCGAGAATTAACTCCTTTTCTGAGTTCAGCCGGGCGGTTATTTGGACAATTATCACGATAATCAGGTACACCATCTTGATCGTTGTCTATCGGGCAGCCCAAATGAGTGCCTTGTTGAATAACCCCTTTAGAAATTTCTTCCGGGCTATTTTCAAAACAAACATCTTTATAATCCGGTACACGATCTTGATCCGTATCAACCGGGCAACCGTGTGAATCAACTCCTTTTCTGATTTCAAAGTGTTTGTTCTTTGGACAAGCGTCGCGATAATCAGGCACATCATCTTTGTCCCTATCAAACGGACAACCTCGTAAATCAAGCCCTTTTTCCATTTCAGTGGGCAAGTTCTGTGGACAATCGTCCCGATAATCCTGTACATTGTCATTATCGCTATCTATTGGACAACCAATCTGATCCCCTTGCTGATAAACTCCTTTGGAACGCTCTTCCAAGCTATCCTTGGGACAAACATCTTTATAATCAGGAATCTCATCTTTATCCGTATCAATCATACACCCACGAGAATCAACCCCTCTTCTGGTTTCAAAACGGCTATGTTTTGGACAATCATCACGATAATCTGGTACACCATCTTTATCAATGTCTACCGGACAACCGTCTGAGTCAATGCCCTTTTCCATTTCGTGGGGAAGTGTGTTTGGACTTTTGATACACGCCCTTAGAAATTTCCTCCTTTGTGTTATCAGGGCAAGCATCTTTGTCATTAGGAATACAGTCTTTATCTTTGTCAATATTACCACAGTCCTGCTGAGCTAACAGAAAGTCTTTAAAATCAGTCTCTTCATACTCAAATTTACCCTGACGAAAAAACTTGAAATGAAATTTTCGAGTTCTAACATCGCCATCCATTTTAAACTGGTATTTACCTGTCACAGCCTGACAAGCTGGCATATACCGCAGTGTCTCTGCGATCTTGAACGGTCGGGTTGAATTTGCCTTTTTTATACCGTGTACCAATATTTTTATGCTGTCATATCCTAATGCTGCGTAGTGATCAGGTTCAAAACCATACTGTTTTTTAAATTTTTCAATAAAAGTTTGTGAAATAGGAACTTTTGCTGTTGTATTGAACAAAGTTGGTACAACCGATTTTTCGGTGAAGACTTCTTCAGAAATTTCCCATTCTTTGACGGCCTCCCAAAACTTCAAATTGTCCAACCCCTCTGCCCCAATAAAAGGCTCCTTAAAGCCCATATCACGACTTTCTTGATATATCATAGCTGCCATGTCGGCACCGGTTGCGATAAAAATGGCATCAAAATCGTCATTCTTTTTAGCCGCTTTTAACTCAACCATCAGATCACTGAAATCTTTTTTCTTAGAAAAAAATGAACGAAGTAAGACAATTTTGGTTTGAGGTTCTTCTTTTTCTGTGGGCTTTTTAACAAAACTGGAAAAAAACGAGTCTGCCAACTGACTACCATAGCTACTTTTACTGTGTAGTATCACTATTTTTTTGTAGCCCTTTTTATGGCAATAGCTTGCTAACTGTTTTGCTATTGCTTTATTATTAGGGGTCATCCGAAAAACATAGTTAAAACGGTGATCGGTTAAATTGAGATTTGTCGAAGTGGGTGCGATAAAAGCAATACCATGAAATTGATAAACAATGGAGGCAGGCACTGCTTGGTAAGAAGAACGATGCCCCGTAACGGCGACCACTCTGGGGTTAGCGGCAAATGATCTCGCAACTTTAACTGTGATGTCTTGTTTTTGTCTCAGTGTGAGTGAAGAGTTTAAAGCTTTCTTTTCTCCGTCCTCTACGATAAGTTCAAGGAGTCTGCCGGGCACGGGCGGATCCGCACAGGGTTTGCCGAGCACTCCCCCTTCATCATTGATTTCCTTTGTTGCCAATTGAACCCCTTTTACAAAATGAGCGTCCTCATTTGCCCATGCGACACCAATGACTACCGGCTCCAGCTCCTGAGTAGTTTCCTTGCCGGTGTTTATCCTTTCGGCTATTATCAAATCACTTTCCTTGGCTGTGTCTGTCCTTTCTGTTTTGGAATCATCGTATGGGTTGCAGGCACAAATGAGCAATACGGTTATTAACCCTATTATTTTGAGACTTTTTTCTGTTGTCATTTGTTTATACCGATTGCTAAGGGCAACCACAAGGGCAACCACAAGGGAAGGGCAACCACAAGGGATGGGCAACCACAAGGGATGGGCAACCACAAGGGATTGCCCCTACAAACCGTCATGTCGTGTAGGGGCAATCCTTTATGGTTGCCCTCTAATGGCTCTTTACATTCAACCCCTTCGGGGTTGGCGCTTTCCCAGGGTTGTAGTTATTGACGGTTTAGTCCTTTCATAAGCACAGAATCCTTGTAGTTAGTTATTGGGATAGTCTCCGTTTAAACGGTTTAAAAACACCAAGTCTCAGGAATTTTTATTTATTACTTGGCAATTTAGGCGGTGGCTCATTATTATATTCAAGGGGTACATTTCCGATAAGAGGTAATCCGTGTTTGCCAGCACCAATGACTATGACTTTAGCATTTTCAGATTCTGACAATTTGAGACTGGCTTGGATACCATGCCACTTGAGCATTTTTTCATCAAGGGTTTCTTTGATAATCTTTTGATAGTCTCTTATACCCGCAGCCTCAATGCGCCGTTTGTTCGCGATACCCGTTGCTTCAATGCGCCGTCGTTCCGCTTCCTGTTCCTCTCTTTTCACTCTAAAATGATAAGTATGATAACGTTGTTCTTCGACTAATTTTGCCTCAATCGCTTGTTTGATGGATTCAGGTAAGACGACACGCCGAATAACAATGCCATGCATCTTCACATATTTTTTGCCAAGTTCGTTCAAGGCTTTCACAATAATGTTCGTGAGAATATTTTCTTTGTTAATATAAATTTCTTCAGGATTATAATGGCCAATATCCTTACGCAATACAGAATCGATGTCGGGAACGATAATGGTATTAACATAATCAGGCCCCACTTCTTGGTGGAGGACACCCAAGGTTTCGTATTCGGGTTGAAAACGAATTGCTAATTCTAGGCGAATAGGCAAGCCCCGATTGGTTAACACCTCTAATTCATGCAACACGGTTTGAACTCTGACATTGTAAATATACATTTTATCCCAAGGTGCTATGAGGCGGATACCTTCGGAATACACACGATCCGTCTCTGTTCCACCAAAAAAGCGCCAGTATAAAACCCCGGCTTCACCTGAATTAATGTTGATGACAATACGTGGCCAAAAGAAAAAAAGTGCCCAAAATAGGACAAGCGTAATAATAATTAAGTAGGGTATTTTCCGTTTTAGCCATGCTATCATTTTTTTTCTCATATCATTCCTTTTGCTAAAAATCCGATGTCTTTAAGACATCGGATTTTTTATCACGAAAAATTGTTAAAAGATTTATGTGTCTCTGCTTAGATGCATCGATGGGCCGTTTTTTGAAATCAATGAGTTATTTTGAGTCTCGCCAAGTCGAACTCAATTAGTACCACACGAAAAACGGTGGACATGATAACAGGCTGACGGAAAAATACAACGCTAATTCTATTTGGTCACATTACACCCCATCGAGTGATTTATATAGAGGCATCGATGGGCCGTTTTTTGAAATCAATGAGTTATTTTGAGTCTCACCAAGTGGAACTCAATTAGCACCGCACGAAAAATTGCGAGCATCATAACACACTGACGAAAAAATACCACGCGAATTTGACTTCGCTCGTTATTCGCCACTCGCCTTTTTGCCCTTTTGAAGGGTGCTGAAAAAGGCACCGTTTTTTTTGAAAAAAAATATGATCGGTTTCAAGTGTTAACATGGCCCTCAATTGACGAGGGTTGTTCTCCAGTCTAGTCCCTTTTTTTTGACGTCCAAGATAAATCTTGGACTCCTTCCTCAATTTTTGTTATCCAGCCGATATTTGTGGCACCGTTTTTTTTGAAATAAAAATACGAGCGGTTTCAAGTGTTAACATGGCCCTCAATTGACGAGGGTTGCGCCCCAGTTTTTTGGCGAGAAAAAAATACGAGCGGTTTCAAGTGTCAACATGGCCCCCAATTGACGAGGGTTGCTCACCAGTCCAGTCCTTTGTCGAAAAAAAACCAAGTGGCCAATACTTGTGGCACTCTCACAGAAAATCTGATCACTTTCAAACGTCAACATGGCCCCCAATTGACGAGGGTTTGTTCACCAATATTGTCCCTTTGATTTTTTTTATGGATAATATATATAAAATAAATTAGTTAGAGTAATTATGCCTGAGGCACTATATTGAGTGCAAAGAGGCACGCAAACTATTAACCCAACAAAGTTAACAGTGTACCAGCTTTCGTGGCCGATATTTGTGGCAGCGTTTTTTGTTGAGAAAAAAATACGTGCGGTTTCAAACGTCAACATGGCCCTCAATTGACGAGGGTTGTTTTTCAGTTTAGTCCTTTGTCGAAAACTTATCCTGCCGATATTTGTGGCAACGTTTTTTGTTGAGAAAAAAATACGAGCGGTTTCAAGCGTCAATATGGCCCCCAATTGACGAGGGTTGTTCTCCAGTCTAGTCCTTTTTTTGACGTCCAAGATAAATCTTGGACTCCTTCCTCAATTTTTGAGGTTTGCGCCCTAGTCCAGTCCTTTGTCGAAAACTTATCCAGCCGATACTTCTCAACTCACACCGGTTGCTCGAATCAAGTCGCGCTCGTGGTTAGGAAAAACTTAACAATGCGTTCGGCTTTCTTTGTCTTGTCGGGTGGGCATTCGCTCAAATGCTAAAGCTTTGGATGGAAAGTATCTCTCAAAAGTCAAAAGCTAAAGCTTTGGACGGAAAGTACCTCTCAAAAGTAAGGTTAGATTATACTGAACGTGGTCATAGCTTGGTTTTTTTTTAGGACGGGTTAATATATAAGGCGTATTATTAAAGCTAGGTAGGTACACTGGCTTTATTAATGTCGTACCAAAGGGGCTTGCTAGGTAGGTACACTAGCTTTATTAATATCGTACCAAAGGGGCTTGCCTGGGGCGGTGCCCCAGGCTTTATTAATAGCTGAAGTGCCCTAAAGGGCACTGAAGACTCAATGCCATATCGTTTGCTTAGAAAAAAATCCTGAATTTACCAGTCCCCTTTAGGGGACTTTAGCTTTGAGTGGCTCTTTCTCGTTTATTTCTTAACTTAATGGCATTGGGGCGGTGCCCCTGGCTATATTAATGTCGCCGTTGGGGCTTTTCTATTAGCCCCTTCGGTATGTATTATTAAAGCCAGGGGCACCGCCCCTGGCTTTCTTATTTATTGACGGACAAGTCTAATATTAGCTCTTGACCTCGACTCCTAAATATTTTAAAGTAGCTTCTTCACAATCCATGTCTTTTGAAGTACCACTTAAAAGAACTTCTCACAAAGACTGACCTTATTGACTCAGACATAAAGAGGATGCGACATAATGACTCAGGAGCTGACTTCAAGTAAGTTGTATCATCGATTATTAAAAGAAGGGGCTTCAAAGTTATCTGATTCTGAACTAATGGCCGTTCTATTGGAAGCAACACCTCATGATCAAGAAATGAGGACTTTGGACTTAACTTACCAATTATTTAAATATGAAGGTGGATTACGTGAATTTTTGGGAGTCCTGTCTGATTGGTTGTACTACACCCAAGATATCTTTGAAGCTGATGAGGCTTTGTTAAAAGCGAGCATCGAAGTCCAAAGACGTGCCTTGACTAGAGTGTTAAGGGGTTAAGGGACTGCAACGCTCTCATCTGAGTTAACCAACGACTTTTTGAGGTTGGAACTCAGTGAATGAATGGGCGTTGTGTGTGGTGCTGAGCGGTTTATTTTTAAACCAACAACACCGAATGCTGGGGTTTTAAGACGGGTTTTAGGGTTGTTATGATGAGACTAATTCTTCTCATCATAACACGATTGCCCCATTCAATCCCGCGAAAGGCGAAACGATATAAAGCTCCTTTCGTCATAGCTCGCCGCAACTTTTTTTCAGAGGCAAGCCCAACACCGTGCAGACATTTCTTTGACGCGATGGCTTATGAAGAAATTACCTGTCACCTGGGTGGTTTTGTTAGACTAGAGTTGTCTGAAAATAAGGGTTTTGTTAGCTTCCCTCCTTCCCTCTTCCAGGGGCGATGCCCCTCCAGGTAGATACACTGGCTATATTAATGTCGCCCCGTTGGGGCTTTTCTATTAGCCCCTTCGGTATGTGTTATTAAAGCCAGGGGCGATGCCCCTCCAGGTAGATACACTGGCTATATTAATGTCGCCCCGTTGGGGCTTTTCTATTAGCCCCTTCGGTATTGTTTTTACCGGCTTTTCCCGGGGAAGCCATTTTTCAAGGTTCCATCTCGTATGTCTCGGAATTTTTTATATCGGTAAGGCTGATAGAATAGGCAGGATTTGAAAATGAGTTTAATGTGGGAACGAGAACAATTCTCGCATTATCAAGTCTAGGAACGCTGGCATTACCACCACGAGAAAGCTGGTTTCGCTTTTTATATTAGAATATTAGGTTATCTATATGTTTACGTTGTAGTCCTTCTTGTGGAATACGAAAATCTTTAGAAATAACTTCTACAAGCCAATCTTTAAGCTTGTCGGGGATCCAATTCAACAGATCATCATTTATCGTCCGTTGCTTACTTTTACACCAGCGTTCTTTGGGAACTGCACATCGAAGATTCTGGTAGAGTTCAGTATCAAGAATTAGCGGTACGTCCAGTGACTCATGTATATCGTGAGCTGCCCTAAATGGTATCATTAGCCCTTCATAATCGACATCCCCGAAGTAATGGATCAAATCAAATGGCGCGATTTCTCGCACTAACTCTAAACCCTGCCAAGTTTGTGAAAATTTGTTGCCACCGCCATATACAACGGATGAATAGGCACCGTTGTCGCGGTTCCAGAGAGATAAAGTACGCCAAGTAGCGCTGTTTTCTACGACTAAGCAGGGTTTTGAGTCTGAGCCTGAGGGGCATTTTTCCCAAGCTAATGGCTCTGGTGTTATGACACAACGTAATATTGATAGATCAATACGTCCCTGCTTGAAAGGTTGAGTTTTTGAAAACTCATCTAATAATTTTTCGTCATTAAATATTTCAAACGATCTTTCACGTACTGGTACAATAGGTGCGTTACGTCCCCCTGACTTTAACCAGTTATCTAGCATCTGCCACTGCTGGTAATTGGGTAAGCGTCTGCCTTCCGCCAAAAAAGTTAATTCTCTCGCCCATAAATAAGTCTTTGGCTCCAACAAAAAGTTTTTATCGTCATTGGCTTTTTCAGATCGTTGAACCCATTTTGGTAGTGGCGGTTGTGCTGTCTGATCAAATAACTTCTTACTTTTTGGTAAGCTAAACCCACGTAATTCAATACCAGCGATTAAAGCCTGTAGGGTTTGTCGTGAATCACCGCCAATTTGTTCCGGCAGTGCTTTTGCCATCGCATCCCATAACCATTCTATTGGAATACGATGTTTGTCCAACGGTAATGCTTGTTCAAAGCGATCAATGGCTGCCTTCGGAAGTTTCATTTTCTGAATCAAGAGGTTCTTTAAACTGAGCCTCGACTGTCTCAATGTCAGGCGGTTGTAGTTCTTTCACATAACGATCACCCGTTTTCTGATCTCTATGCTGGTTTTGTAATGTCACAATACGGGGAAATTCTCCCAGAGACTCTTTTTCCTGAATACCGGTGGCATAGATTAATTGGATATTCGTTAGCTTTGCCATTTCCCGTTGCATCTGCACAAAAGGAATGTAGTTACATTTTCCCAGCGGATTATCAAGCAAAAGGAAGTTGGATGGGTTTTGATTTTCACTGTATTGAAAACCTATAAGTCGTACAATACCACAGTAAATCATGATAGCGGTAGTGAGCTTTTCACCACCGGAAAATTTACCGACATCGACAATAGAGGTTCGCTCTAAGGTGGGCGTGTCGGATGGCTTAAATATATGAATAGAAATGTTATTGTGTAGCACCTTATAAACACCCTGCTGGATGAGCAATACTGGATTTTCTGTTATTCCTTTTGTGTTGTTAACCAGATGTTGCAGGTATTCTTCTAACGTCTGCTGGAGATAATCTACCTTCAGCACTTTGGGGTTTATCTTAACATCAATAAAAGGATGACCACTCCATGCTTTCCAAATGCCTGAATTTGGAGGACATTTGGAGGCGGTGTTTAACCCTTTCAGTTGCCGAATCGGTGACTCTACTAAGCTTCTAAAGAAACCAACGAGTTCAGTACGTCCCTTTTCGGCTCTTTCTAGGGAGTGGTTGAGTGCTTCAATTCTATTTGTCAAGGCATTGATATTCTCAGCCACGTTTTGGTAATAACTTTCCTGCATGTCCAAAAGGCGGGAACGTAATACTGGTGCCACCTCTCTATACTCGTCATCATTGAGTATCTTGGTGATTGCATTTTGCAAACTGTTCACTTTGCCTTTAGCGTTACTGAGTTGCTTATCTAGCTGGTTAGTCAGTTTGCCAATATTGCCCCATTTCTTTTCGGCTTCTTCAGCAGAATCGAATGGATTGTAAGTTTCACAAAGCGATTCATCAGGAAATTCTTCTTTTGCCGCTTTGACGGCTGTCTTCAACAAAGCGAGACTTTGGCTGATTTTATTCTGTTTAGCTTTCGTAGTGACAATTGATGCCTTTATCGTTTTTTCAGTCTGTTGCGCTTCCTGAAGTTGCTTATCCCATTGGCTACGTGTATCACTACAATTTTCTAATGATTCATAAGAAGTGAGTTCCTCTGGTTTTTGAGGTACACCTTTTGCCCTGAATTGTTCAAGTTCGTGCTTGGCTTTCTTTTTATCAGCCTTGGCTAACGTTTCAACATTCCGTGCGGTGAGAACTTTTTCATCCAATGTCTTGATTAAGCTATCGTCTATTGGTTGCTCACGACGAGATAAGATGTTATCAACCTCCTGTTCACCATACGAACCACGTTTGGCATCGTACTCTTTTTGAGCCACTGTTCGCTGCTTAGTCAATTCTTCCAATTGTCCTACCAACTTACCAGAGGCTTCTACTCCCTTGTCATAAGAGGTTTTTTTGACAAAATAAAGATTATTCAATTGCTCTTCGGTATGATGCTCATACTGTGTTACCAGAGAACGTTCTTTAGGCGAGCGGTGTTCAATCTTGTTCAGATCGTCTCTGCAAGTCCTCAGATCGTTTTTTTGTTTATCAATCGCTTCAACAAGCCGCCGCTCCTGAGTCTTGTATTGGGTAATTGCGTTCTCCAACTCTTCAATCTTTTTGATTTTGTTGGCTTTTTCTGCATTGGCTTGTTGTAATTCTAGTTCTTTTTCTTGGCGTAGTTCCTCATAACGGTTAATATATTTCTCAACCGCTTTTCGACAATTGTTCAGTTCCTTTCCTTTTGCCTCTGTTGCTGTTAAAGAGGCTGAAATGCTTTCTTGGCGTTCTTTGAGTATTCCAATCTCACGCTCAAGCTTTTCTAAGTGTTGACGCTGGCTCGCTATCTGCTGTTGGATATCGGTAATGGCTTGTTGGTAGCGTACTTCTGAGCCTTCAGGATGCGCTTTCAAAAATTGTCTTAGTGTACTTAGGATTTCACCATAAGCGCTGTTTTCTTCTTTAATAGCAGACAAACGAGTGTTGTTGTTTTCAATGTTACGTTCTAAGCGCACTTTTTCAATAGCTGCCGCCGCTTTGTCAAAGGTTGCATTGCTCATAGGCATGACTGTCGCCATGCCTTCATGCTGATTCACGGTGTCTGGGCAACTGACGAGCGTGATTTGTACCGGGCTGCGCAAATTATTAAGCGTTTGAAATTCTTGCTTAACACGCTCAAAATGTTCTGGGCTGATAACGGCAATACCACCATACCGTGCCGGATCACGGTTCATCTTTTCTCTTATCGTATCTGGCGTTATATCGCCTTGTTCGGTGAAGTATTCACCGTAATTGTAGGCACCGATACCCTTGTCTTTGAGATGTTGTAAGACAGTACGAACATCGCGCCCAGGTGGTAAAACATTTGATTCTGATAACGCCTCAACATCTTCGTGAGCCAATTCAAGCTGGTTTTGAATCTGTCTTAACTCTTGGTTCAATTTTTCTTGAGCATTTTTGAGACTGTTTTCTAAGTCAGGGGAATAGGGATTTATTTCGTCAGCTTCTACCAATTCGCATAGCGTTTGATGGTGAGATAAGCTTTGTAACTCATTTTGGTATGCCAGTAATATGTAGGAGGCTTTTTCAGCTTCCTTTTCCAGCATAGCCATCTTGTCGGTAACAGATTGCTTTTCTAACCGAAACTGATAAATGCTCTCCTTGGTTTCTTCTTGGGTGGTTTTCAGTTCTGTAATCGTTTCTTCTGTTGTGGCGAGTTGTTCATCAATACGCGCTATTGCCATACTAGGGGTTTCATCAGCTTGGAGGTACTCCAATTTTCGTAGCTGATTTAATTGGTTATCCGCTTTTTTCAACCAGTTGGATAGCTCATTGGATTTTGTTTCCAGTGTTTCAAAACGTTCCTTCGTTTTACCCACCTGTTGTTGTGTAGCCTCTTTCGCGTTCTGGATTTTAGCGTGATTTTCAGATTGCTTGATTAAATCCGCCTCTATGGCTTTAGCGTTGTTATTCACAAGCCCATAATAAATTAAACCAATGGTATGAAGGTGGGCTGCGATTTCCGCAACTGGCGCGTTGGCGAGTTCAATTTCATTTTGTAAGACAGTGCATCTATTTTCTGTTTGGCGTAATTTCCCCAAGTATTGGGCTGCAAGATGTAAGTCATATTGACGTTTTTGCGCGTTGAAATCCTTAACGGCAGATTGATGTGTTGCCGTTTCGTTAGCATAGATAAGGCGTAGCTTTTCAGATTCCAGCCATCGAATCCCGGCTGATACTTTCGTTATCTGTTGCAGGTTACGATTTTGCTGATCTTTTAGGTTATTCAAGTCATTCCTAGACTTATTCTGAGCATTTCGTGTTGAAATATCAGT
The DNA here is from genome assembly GCA_002085445.1 of Candidatus Parabeggiatoa sp. nov. 2. Lineage (GTDB taxonomy): Bacteria > Pseudomonadota > Gammaproteobacteria > Beggiatoales > Beggiatoaceae > Parabeggiatoa. The sequence goes on along the minus strand of NBMI01000062.1, from coordinate 22,743 downwards.
CTTTATAACCCTTGCCGCAATTTGTTGACGTGTTATAGCATTTTCATTTTTCTGTTTAAGCAGAGAAAGGTATTCATTAGCGGGTTGTTGCAGCGCAACAAAGTGATTGTGTAGTTTTTCAACCAGTGTTTTTTCTTGTTTGAGCGTTGGTACTTTATTCAGTTTTTCTTTATGTTGCTCAATAACGCTTGGCAGATTTCTTGCCTTACTCGGATCGATAAGCGACGTAAGAACAAGCTCAAGGAACTGTTCAATCTTGGTAATTGCCAAAATGTCATCCGCACTACCTTCCTTTTCATTCATTTTGGCAAGCAATTGAAATTGTTCCGGGATAAAGCCACGATTGCGTAGAAAATCTAACCAATCTTTTTGCTTGTCGTGGATAAATGGCTCTAATGCCGGTGAATTTCTCACTTGTTCATTAAACCAGACTCGGAAGTCATCAAGATTCGTTTCAGGCTGGTTATTAAAACCTAACGGTAAATGATGAACAGAGAGTTTTTCGCTGGAGATGAAACTAAAAAATAACCGTTTCAAAATGGGCGAACCACTGTCATTGAGTTGTGATGTTCTCAGAACACATTGCCCAATAATTCTGGTTTGAGTGGCTGTTCCAAATAACCCATCTTGTTGTCCTTCAATAGTCCACTCGGTAACAATAAATCCCAATTCACCTTGTCTGAAATAGTCTTCAAACTTCCGAGCCTTACCTTCAGCCCGAGCGAATTTTTGCTTGCTGGGTTGGAATACGGAGTAGAGCAATTGAATAATGGAACTTTTGCCACCGCCATTGCGTAGGCTGATGATGGTATCAACGGGTTTATCATTATATTCCGGATCAGAAAATTTTATTTGAGTCCCGTGCAATCTGGCTTCTTTGTGTCCAACACGAGAAAACCATAAATTCAATAATTTACTCATATTGTGTCCTCTGTTTTGACAAGTGCTTCTTTAATCACTTCAAAGGCTCGCATGGAGGCAAATTCGCGCACATAGATACTAAATTTGGAATGGGTACGGTATGTTTCACCTTCTTCATCTGGTTTCAGGGAGATAAATTTTTGCTCCGCTAGATATTTAAATGTTTGTTCGACTACCCGAGCTAAGGAGCCAACTTTGTGTCCTCCAGAAGGATTACGTGCAATCTGTGCTTTTTCTTTAATGACTTCCCAAACGTCGGTTAATCCCGGCACCACCTCTTGCTCATCACGCTTGTCATTAAAAGAGTCAGCCAATTGAATGAGTCGATGACGGACATCTGTCACTGTGACATAACGGGCACGATCAGAGTCAAAACTTGAGTCATTAGGAAAACAAATAGCCGCAATAGTGAGAATGGTAGCACCAAACATCAAACGCTGATCAACTTCAGCAAAACGGGTATGAATATGATTCGCAAGGTTGGGGCAAAAAGGACTTTGTTTTTCTACCACTGCCATCACAATACCCCGTTTGGATACATCTAACACGCGCAATCCAAATCCAGTTGCTATTTGTTTGACAATTTCTCGATACTCATCATCAGTCTGGTAAGCGTCTATACACTCGCGGTAACTGGTGTTATTGTGTGGATTTAACTTGGGCTTTAAACCACAACTGACAAGATAAGCCGCATCTTCTATTTTGTTTAACATCACCATTCCTTATCTTTTTGTAATCCTCAAATCATCACCACAACAGAAGGGGGTAACAAATCTTTTCTCCATTTTAGTCGCATAAAACGTTGCGCTGTCTTGGGTATAAGCGGCATGTACTAACGCAACTAATGCTCTGACTATACCCTCATTTTCCTTGTCGGGAGGAACACTTTCAATTAATTCGTGTAAGGTGCAAGTGCCTTTAGATAACCCTTGCTTGATAAGTGCCTCAGCTTCAGCAACATCACGCTTGGTAACATTAGCGTTAATCTCAATACTTAATTCTTCTGAGTGTTCCTCATCATAAATAAACGTTTGTTCATCTGAATCCTTACGAGGCATAAGCGCACTTTGCACAATACTAACCAAATCGTGCAGTGGTTGCGTTATCGGCCCCATGATAGCGGGTTCAAGACTCTCCAATACGTTTTCAATGTGATTAAATGGTAACTTGAGAAACGGTAAAAGTATTTCTTCTGTCAGGTTGGGCATCTTTTCATATTGTGAATCAAAAAAGCATTGATGCACTTGAGCATCCAGAAATTCGTCATCCAAACGATTGGCAATTTCATAGAGGTTGAGATAAATATCTAAGCATTCCTGAATTTTGTCTTTTAATTGAATCAGCAGATAGGTATTGGCAACTTGCTTTTCAGCTAAGTCTTCTTCAATGTAAGCAAGAATTCTATTATCGGTATCACGAAAATCTTGAATATTGATGAGTGCTTCCTCAATTTGAGGGCGAATTTGGCTTTTCCATTGCATATCCCGCACATTAATCCGTATTTGCCGAATTAAATTCATTAAGGTGTTGCGATGTTGATAGGTGATTGAACGATGTTCATCGGCGGTTTTGTTTGCCTCTTCTATTTTCCCTGCTTTCAATTGATGATCTAATACGGCTTGAATGGCAACTTGTTTATCTTCAAGGGGTTGGCTCAACGCGGTGAAATAAAGGTTAGCACATTCAATTGATGGGCGGAGGTAAAAATAACCGTCTGTTCCATCAAATTCTTCAAGTAATCGAAACTTAACTGTTTTAAATAGATTGTCTTGGTAGGAAAAGATACGTGCTTCAAATGGTGTGCCTGCTTTACAGTTTAAAAGCACATCAATCAAATCGTCAGCTTGTTTGCCAATCATATCTTGACTAGGAACAGACTCAGCTAAACCTTCTCGGCACAATACCTCAACTTGTGTGATAATCCAGTCTGATATGTCATTTTGCAAAACTTCTCTACGGACACCTCCCTCCATTGAGCCTAAATGAAGTCCATTAAGCACACGCTCAATTATTTTCATGGCAATAGAGAAATAGTCAACCAGATCGAGTGGTGTTCTTCTCGCATCAGGAGACAATTTGTATAAAGGATCAGCAATTGCTAATGTGAATGCTCGGCGCCAGAGTTGTTCGTTTTGTGAGGCACTGTCAACAAAATGTGGTGTTGCACGGTTTTCGGTAACTTCTTTGCAAGATAGCATTTCCATCGTTTTCAAACATTATGTTGGTGATGATTTGTCCAATATAGTCGTGAAACCAACTATTTTTCAGTGAATTGGTTTTATTGTAAATGATTATAACGGATTTTGTTGATACATTCTCAAGGTGCCAACCCCGAAGGGGTTGAATGTACGTTCCGTATAGAATCACTAAAATTCAATCAGTTATATCTATTTTTCAACAGTTACAATCAGTGTTCCTATTGTTTATTATCAAGCCACGGATAATGATACCACTTTTTCAATAATGTGATAAACGAGATAGACAATAATTATAGCAATTATGGATTGAAACCCATTTGATAAATGGCTCCAATGTCACAATTAATAATGCCATAAACGGCACACCATAAACTGAATTTTAATTAAGAATTGGTATTAGTAATATAAATTTAAAATTTTACTTAGAACACAATTTAAAACCAATCGCAAATATTTTTTTTCAGAGACTGTGTCAGTGTGGCTATTGTCTGGGTAGTTTGAAAGACGATTAAGTCGCTTCGCTAGGGTTTATCACAGATGTCCAAGATAAATCTTGGACTCCCTCCGTTCTATTTTTGCCCACCAAAAGACAACTCTTTTTTTAGGGTTATTTGGACTGATTTGGGGGCCATAAAACGTTTTGGATGTTTTCAAATTAAGTAATGGCCCTCAATCGCGCCGCTTAGCCAACAGCTAAAGCAGTTGTCTAAAAGCTAAAGTAGGCTAAAGCCTACTGAGCCAAACTTGACAGGTTTTTAAAACCTGACAGGTTTAGCACTAGTCCACTGTGACTGTTAGTTCTACGGTTCCCCAAATTGTTACCGGTGGATTTCCGTTGGTGGCGGCTTTGATAAAGGCTTTCCAATTTATCGGTTTGAGTGTTCCTATTGCTTTGAAGTATTCTTGCCCGGCTTCTAAATGGATTTGTTTTACTATGACTACATTCAGTTGTTCAGTTAATTGTCCATAGATTTTTTCAGCTTCAATGACTTCATTGAGGATCATTGATAATTGGCTGCTTGGTGAAATATTGAGTAAGGTGAAATAAACGGGGGTTCCTTGTTTTAACCCTTTGATTTCATAGCCAAATGTGACTTTTTTATAGCGATTAAAGCGTTTTTTACCGCGTTCGTCTAACCATAATGATATCGTAAACGGTGCTTGAGGGTTCTCTAAGCATTTTAGTTGAGTGACGAGATCGTCAAATGGGACGTTGTTACAGTCTGAAACCCTACGAGGTTTCTGGGTTTGATCTGATGGTTTTGGAGGCTCAACCGGGGGCCGATTATTGTTTTCAACGGTGGGCATAGACGGTGGTGGAGTCGGTTCTGAATACCACCAATTGTCTATGGACTTTTCAATGATGATCGAAATAATCGCCAGCACTAGTGCGGATAGAATCCACAATAACCCTTTTTTAAGTCTATTCCAGTTCTTAGTTGTCATGGATTGCTCCGTTATTTTACTGATCCTGGGGAATTGTGAATTGGAGTCCAAGATTTATCTTGGACGTCAGAATTGTGAATTGTGAATTGGAGTCCAAGATTTATCTTGGACGTCAGAATTGTGAATTGTGAATGAAAAACTAATGCGAAATTAATACCGCCAAGGGCAACGCCCCTAGTAAGCCCCAACGGGGCGAGATTAATATAGCCAGGGGCAACGCCCCACTGCCATTTAGTTAAGCTGTCCAAGTACTTAGGATACGCGAAGTACAACGGATACGCGAAATAAACGGATAGGGGTCATTTATAACTCTTCATTCGCTCAATAAAATCATCAAAACTTTAATTTATATCGTATTGATAAATAAAGGATTGTTGCAGACGCAATTTTCATGCCTTCTTTTTGGAGGTCATTTTTATTGCCTGATTTTACCCCAAACCCATCCTAGTTTGATGACTCAAATTGCCTCGAAAGAAGGCTAAATCTATAACTTTATGATTTTAAAAGAGATTCTAATTAAACTTTTGAGTTTTTTATTAAGCGAATGGTAAGTTATAATTTTGCTAACCTTATATTTTTTGAAGTTTTTTATCCGTTTATTTCGAGTATCCGTTGTACTACTGTATTACTTTAATAAAATTAGTCAGTTATTCTTAACTTAATGGCATTGGGGCAACGCCCCTGGATCGCAACGCCCCTGGCTTTAATTGTTAGTTTATGACGGTGTTTGGTATCATTCATCATTCATCATTCATCATTCACAATTCATCATTCATCATTCATCATTCATCATTCATCATTCATCATTCACACTGTTACTTCATTTTAATCTCTACGCGCCGATTTTTCGCTAATGCTGCCGGATGATTGCCCACGACGACTGGATCATGATACCCGTGGGCATGGGTTTTTATCCGGGTAATTGAGACGCCGCGTTTATCTAACGCATGGGCAATGGTATTGGCACGCGCCTGAGATAATTTCCAGTTGAGTCGAGCACTTTCTGCGACGTTCCTATTGGTGAACCGTTGGGTGTCGGTATGTCCATGGATATGAACGACTCTACTATAATTTATTAGGGTGGCGGCGATTTCATCCAATTGGCGTTCTGTTCTTGGTTTTAAAGTCGCCTTGCCGGTATCAAACTGTAAATTGCGAAAAACATGTTTATTCGTGGCTGAACCGACGGTTCTTAAACCACAGTCGGCAATAAGGCGATCTAGGTTTTGTCGCCGTTGTTTGTCATATAACAGCAACAAACTTTCTTTGTTGATGATTTCTCCCGCTTCTGTGACGGCATAGCGGTTGTCTTTCAACAACTCTATCACTCGTTGGTGAGAATCTCTGTCGGTTTGGCAAGCATTAAGATGGGCTTCCAAACTCAACGGAAATTGTTTTTGCTTGTAATAGGTTTCACCTAAGCCATGCCAGGCGGTAGATAAGTTCGGGTTGATTTGCAATGCTTGGCGATAGTGTGCTATCGCTTGTGCATAATTGCCTTCCTCGCTAAAGAGTTCGGCGAGGTTGTTGTAACTCACGGCATGATTTGGGCATACTGTTAATGCGTATTCCAAGATATGCTTGGAACGGCTGATTGGGAAGCCTTGGCGGTAAGATTCGTAGGCTTGGTAATTTAAATCGGTGGCTGCTTCGTCGCAGGAAGAAGCGATAACTGGTGATGATAGGCTGAGAATCATGCCGACAGTTATCATTTTTAACGCCGATTGATTTGACATAATGTCCTCCGATTTTGGGTTTGGTACAAAGTGGTTATCAATGCGAATTAAGTTATAGTACAACTCATTACGCGATTAAGTACAACTCATTACGCGATTAAGTACAACTAATTACGCGGATAAACGAATTGAGTACAACTCATTACGCGGATTAAGTACAACTAATTACGCGGATAATCGAATTGAGTACAACTCATTACGCGGATTAAGTACAACTAATTACGCGGATTAACGAATTGAGTACAACTCATTACGCGATTAAGTACAACTCATTACGCGGATAATCGAATTGAGTACAACTTATTACGCGATTAAGTACAACTCATTACGCGGATAATCGAATTGAGTACAACTCATTACGCGGATAAACGAATTAAGTACAACTAATTACGCGGATAAACGAATTAGATTGAAGATATCCCTGCTTATATACAATCCTTGTAGTTATTAAAAAAATCCCTGCTTATATGCAATCCTTGTTGTCGTTGATGTCCATAATTTAATTTGAATGTTTTAAAAATAAGTTATGGCCCTCTGTCGCGCTTCATTAACTAAATCCTTACAAAAATCCCTGCTTATACACAATCCTTGTAGTTATTAAAAAAATCCGTGGCTTTAATGCAATCCTTGTTGTCGTTGGGGGCCATAAACTAATTTGGAAGTTTTCAAAATAAGTTATGGCCCTCTGTCGCGCTTCATTAAAGAAATCCTTAAAACGGAACAAACCCAAAGAGTCCTTGGGCTATTTCATTGTTACTCAATCAGATTAGAGGTATCAAATCGCTTGATAGCGCCCATTGTCACTCGCTCGAACAATCTAAAACTTTTGACCACTTGATATGAGGGAATACCTTCTTCATAAGAGAGAAAATATTCTGATAACAGAACATTCTCTTTTGGCATAGAAAAACGTGAGAAGATGACACCAGAGTTTAACTCATTTAGAAAAGACAATTTCTTTTCTGGTGAGAGTTTGTCTTTAAAGCTGAAAAAACTCAAATATTTGAGCATTTTCTTGTTTTGAAGTAAGGTAACGAAAAATACGGTACCCATATCGGTTGTGACTTGTATATCACCCTCTTCATCAACCGTTGCTTTTATAAGCGCATTGTCAAAAAGTGCCCCTATTGTTTCTGGGGTGACTTTTTCTTCGTTAATCAACGAGTTGTTCATATTGTTGTGGCCTCTAAATGGATGTCTATTGAGTTTTTTTGAGGAGATTTATCTTCATGTTTCCTTTAATTGATTTGCCATTAGTCCTATAAAACTCGGTATCTTTGTAGAAAGAAGGTAATTTTCCTCTATAAATCATAATGTCCCAACAGTTGAGTTCGTTTATTATCGCCTTGTTTTCTTCCTTTATCTTATTAAAAAACTTATTACTGGGTGTACCACTGATGAGTAAATAAGTGTCTTTTTCGGATATTTTGTTAATTTCCTTGAATAAATAATCTAATATTAAAAAGTCAGGGGTTTCTTCTATATTTAATGGGTATTGTTTCAGGAATTGATGGACGAATTCTTTTTTAAAATACGGGTTATTCATAATAATGAGCTTTTTGGAGTTAGGAATATATTTACTAACTTTTAAGACTGATCCTTTAATGCCCCGCTTTGCTTCAATATCCACATTAAGAAAATCTTCTATCGTCGGATAGTCTCCACCCATCAATTCTATTTTATTAATTCCCGCTAAATATTTTGCTTGTTTTATCAAATCATCTGCTAATAATAGCTCAATATCAGATTGATTTTCCAGTTCATCAACAAGCTTTAGAAATTTTTGGATCTGATTATTTTCCATTTATTTAATTAACATTTTATCTCAAAATAGAGAAAATCACTCTTCTTTTATTAGAATGTTTGCGTTTGTAGTAGGCGATTTATCGCCTCAAGACTTTGTAGTAAGCCTAAACGAATTGAGTTGTTATTGCTCAGAGTACAACTAATTACGCGGATAAACGAATTTACCTTACGCGGATAAACGAATTTACCTGGTAGATACACAGGCTTTATTAATGTCGCCCCGTTGGGGCTTACCAAATCCCTGCTTATATGCAATCCTTGTAGTTAGTGGCTTACCAAATCCCTGCTTATATGCAATCCTTGTAGTTAGTTGAGGGCCATAAACTCATTTGGAAGTTTTCAAAATAAGTTATGGCCCTCTGTCGCGCTAATTGAGTACAACTAATTACGCGGATAATCGAATTGAGTACAACTCATTACGCGATTAAGTACAACTAATTACGCGGATAAACGAATTGAGTACAACTAATTACGCGGATAAACGAATTAGATTGAAGATATCCCTGCTTATATGCAATCCTTGTTGTCGTTGGGGGCCATAAACTCATTTGGAAGTTTTCAAAATAAGTTATGGCCCTCTGTTGCGCTAATTGAGTACAACTAATTACGCGGATAAACGAATTAGATTGAAGATATCCCTGCTTATATACAATCCTTGTCGTTATTTGAGGGCCATAAGATTTAGAGCGAAGCTCGAAAGTTTGGATGTTTTCAAATCTGGTTTCGTTGGGTTACGCAAAACTCAAGCCAACCTACGCGGGCTAAACCATTTAATCCGTTGTTAGGGATTCCCCAATCAATTGTTCAAGACTAAAGTCCGTGAGTCCTGCCTTCTCAAGGGCTTGATTGGCACTACCCAGACGCACAGTGTCGGCCACAATATCAGGGCGGTTCAGTTGTTTAGCCAATTGCGCGGCTTTAACATAATCCGCAGCCTTGTCCACCCCACGATTGATTTGCCAACCAACCATGTTATCGCCCTGCGAGGAAGCCGTGTAATGCCCAGTTGGTGTCCACGCCACCCATTCGCCATTGTTGCCATGAAACAGGGTCAATAAATTCTCCCGACTGTCCACATCCCATAAGCGCACCGTTTGGTCAGCACTACCCGAAACCAATAACCGCCCATCCGGCGATACCGCCACCGTCCAAACAGTGCCAGTATGACCGACATAATTACCGAGTTTGTCGCCCTCGCGGTTGTAGGCGGTGAGGACACCATGAACGCCACCACTGATAATGCGTTGGCCGTTGGGCGTGAAGGTATAAGAAAGGTGAGCATAACCATCGGTGCGGCCCCGTTCAATACTGGCTTTAGTGCGATTGTGAAGGCGAATGTCGAGGATGGCTTGATAACCATAATTGCCACTTCGCCGAGTGCGTAGTGTCCAATCACCAAGCCCATCTTGAGCACGAATAAAACCACGCCCTCCCTCAGTCAGTCGACGCGGCACCAAAGCTCTGGAGTCCAAAGCCGCTCTGGAGTCCAAAGCCGCTCTGGAGTCCAAAGCGGCTCTGGAGTCCAAAGCTTCAGCTTTGGGAAGAGCAAAGCGGTATTCTAGCGGCCTACGATTGGTTGGACTAGATTGTGTCCAAGTATTCCCCCAAGCCAATTCCCGCCCATCCGCCGAAAAGGCCACCGCCCAAGTACTCGCACCCACGCCGCGGAATCGTTGCTTGAGATGACCGTCGCGCAGTGACCATAGGTGAATTTCTTGATTAGCGCCCCCGCCGGTAGCTACCCACTGTCCATCGGCACTGACGGCCGTCGCAATAACAATATTATCATGCCCACGATAGGTGACGATTTCTTGGCCGTCGGGGATTGACCAGACGTGGCATTCTTTGCCTTTGCTCACTCCTGATACCAAATACCGCCCATCGGGACTAAAGGACAGGCTACCGACTTTGGTGCCTTGATTGGTTAAGGTTTTGAGAAAGCGGCCCGTTTGTCCATCCCAGAGACGAATGGTGTAGTCCCAACTCCCCGACGCGATAGTGCCGTCTTGGGGTGAGATAGCCACTGACCGCACCTTATCGGTATGGCCGGTTAACGTAGCCAGCCGTTTGCCATCGGAGACTTGCCACAAACGTAGGGTGTGGTCATCACTGCCGGTTACGACGCGCTGGGAGTCGGGGGTGAACGCGACGGCGTAGATGGAGTCAGTATGGCCGGATAATATGGAGTCCAAAGCTTTAGCTTTGGAGTCCATGTCCCATAGGATGGCATTTTTATCACCACCGCCAGATACCAAGAAACGACTGTCCGGAGAAAAGGCTAAAGCGGCCACCACATCGGTATGCCCGTTGAGCAACGCGACTAACTGGCCGCTGGCAAAGTTGTAGAGGCGGATAACTGAACCTTCAACTGGATTAGATTTATGAAACATACCCCCCGCCGCCAACCACCGCCCATCTGGGGACAAGGCCATCGCATAAATCTTGCCTTCATGCCCAGCACCGATTTGTCCGCGTAAGGTTCTTACCGTCTGGCCGGTTTCTATATTCCAGACGCGAATCAGTTTGTCTTGTCCGGCCGAGACTAAATAGCGGCCATCGGGCGTGAACGCGACATCCAAAATTAATGCTTTATGTCCACCCGGATCAATTTGGAGGATGGGCGGAGTGCTGGTTTGGGCGACGGCTCCTTGCCAGACATAAATGCCAATAGTGCATAAGAGTGTGAATAGGATGAGATAACTTAGCGTTTTCATAGGCGTTTCCTTTGTTGATTACCGTTGGTTATGGAAATTATTTAAGATTTCTCCCGTTGTTAGAAATGACAAGTAAGTTAATATACAGACTTTCTTTAGCGATTGCAAGCTGTTTTTCTCGTCAACTACAGGCCGATTGTATATAATAAGGAATTTATTCTCAAAAACATTGAATATACTTGTTATATACCAATTTTTCAACACAGAGTTCACAGAGTATCACAGAGTTATAAAGCTGCTAAGAATTTCTCTGTGAAACTCTGTGTAACTCCGTGTCTCTGTGTTGAAGAATTTGAATTGGGGGCCATAATTTAATTTGAAACCTTTCACGTCGGCAAAAGTTTCGCTTCGCTGTACTTTTGCCGACGTAACATTTTATGGCCCCTAAATCAGGTAGTACAATTCATTACGCGGATTAACGAATTTAAAGTTTGGCTTTGTTCTTGGACTCCTTCCTTGTGATAACTATAAACTAACCTTTTATTTTATACCTCGCTTTGATAAACTAACCGAGTATTTTTTCCAATTAAAGGTTATATGAACATGTATAGGCATCAGCTTTCCTATCTCACGGAATGGCTTAAGGTTAAACACCGTAAACCCATTGTTATCCGGGGTGCGAGACAGGTGGGCAAATCGACGCTCGTGCGACTATTGTCGGAACAATGCGGCTTTGATTTGATAGAATTAAATTTTGAGCGCAATCCTGAACTGGCCAGTTTCTTCAAGTCCCACGATCCACACAAAATCACTCAACTTATTTCGCTACAAACAGGTAAAACGATTCAGCCCGGGCACACCTTGCTTTTTTTGGATGAAATTCAAGGCTCTGCGGAAGCTATCGTGGCTCTGCGATATTTCTATGAAGAATTTCCAGAACTTCATATCCTCTGCGCCGGTTCCCTGCTGGAATTTACCCTTTCCCAAGCAGGCTTTTCCATGCCGGTGGGTCGTATTGAATACCTTCATCTTGGGCCAATGACTTTTGCTGAATTTCTGCTGGCTGTCGGTGAAAAAGCTTTAGCCGATTTTATAGCGCATTACCAAATCTTTGAAGAAATACCTAAGCCCATCCATGAGAAATTGATGGATATCGTCAAAATCTACTTTGTCACTGGTGGGATGCCTGAATCCATCAAGGCTTATGCTGAAGACAACACGTTTAAAACGAGCGAAAAAGTCAAGCAATCGATCCTTTCCACTTATCGGGATGATTTTGGCAAATATGCCTCAATCACTCAACTTTGTTTGGCGAGAGTTGCTTGGAAAGTACATCACACGTCTGCAAATGGCGTACCGCTGGGCGCTGAACAAAATGATCGTTTTTTCAAGGTGTTATTCCTAGATATTGGCCTCGTGTCTACCAGCCTTGGGTTAAATTACCTGAACCTGATGGAAGTTGATGAACTGAATTTCGTCAATAATGGCAGTCTCACGGAACAGTTTATTGGTCAGCATTTGCTCTATGCTCAAATGCCTTACGAGGAACCAAACCTCTATTACTGGGCACGAGAAAAAAAATCCTCATCTGCGGAACTGGATTATGTCATAAGCTATGGGCAACAGATCATCCCGATAGAAGTCAAAGCGGGTAAAACCGGCCAGATGAAATCTCTCCACCTCTTTCTAAAGGAAAAACAGCGACATTTAGGCGTGCGCTTCAACTCGGCCCCACCTAGCCAGATGGATACCACCACCAAACTTCCTGATGGTTCCAGTGTAGATTTTAGGTTTCTATCATTACCACTTTACCTTGTGGGCCAACTAAGTCGGTTAAGCACGAAACAATAGCCATTGTTGTTTCGTTCATTTTGGACGATTTCCCGATATGGTAGTGTCCTTTAACTGCCTTGATGAGTCCAAGATGAACGTGTTTTTTTATAAATAACTGATTTTATTAAAGTTACACACTGAGTCTTTTTAAGGCAAGCGCTTAGCTTAAAATCAATGAGTTATAGGTAAAATTTTCCACCAAGGCAGTTGAGGGACACTATCTAAATCTTGGACTCCTTCCCAAGATAAATCTTGGACTCCTTCCTAAATTTTTGCCACTGGCAGTTGGATAATAAAAGTGGCACCTTGGCCTAATTGACTTTCGCACCAAACTTTGCCTTGTTGTGATTCGATTAATTTTTTGACGATGAATAAGCCTAAGCCGGTCGAATGTTCACCTCCAGTGGGTTTAGGCGTTAGGCGGGTGAATTGACCAAATAACTTTTGTTTGTCTTCATCACTTAGCCCTAGTCCTTCGTCTTGTATTTCACAGCGCACAAAGTTGTCATCTTGGCTGAGATGAACATAAATAGACTTGTCGTGTGGTGAGTATTTGACGGCATTCGATATAAGATTATCAAACACTTGCTGGACTGAATTTTTATCGGCCAGTGCATGGTATTGTTTTTCCAGACATTGAAACTGCAATTGAATGTTTTTTGCCTTGGCTCTTTCACGGTAATGTTTGACCAATTCTTGCAAAATAGGCAGAATGTCGATAATACTCAATGACAAATTCATTTGCCCCGATTCAATCACGTTAACATCTAAGAGATTTTTTACCAACTCAAACATTTGCCGCGAACTGATGGATATCTTATCGACGATTTCGAGCATTTCTTCTGGTGGTATCTCATCGAAATCCATTTTAATCATTTCAGCGTATCCGCTAATCGCTGACAGTGGATTTTTCAGATCATGCGCGGCAATCCCTAAGAACTCATTTTTCTGCTGATTCAGTTTAGCCAAGACTTGATTTTTTTCATGTAGTTCACGAGTACGCTCGGCAACTTGTTTTTCTAAATTGGCATAAAATTGTGCCAACTGTTTGCCCTGAAAATAACTGTGAAGGGCTTGCTTGACTGTCAAATTGAGATCAGCACGTTCCCAAGGTTTGGTTATGTAACGATAAAGGTTGCCGTTGTTAACCGCATTTCCCACCGCATCTGCATCCGCTTGTCCGGTTAACAGGATTTTCAACGTGTTGGGTGCTATGGCATGAATTTTGGTCAGTAGTTTATCCCCTTTGATGCCTGGCATGATTTGATCGGAAATGACTAACGGTATTTCAATCTTGTTTTGCAGTAATTGTTCAACCAGCTCCAACGCCTCTTCACCGCTTTCAGCCGTTTCAATTTGACAGTCGCTTTCAAACTGAAACTGAAGTTGATGTTTGAGGACAGTCAGTATAAAATGCTCATCATCGACGCACAAAATCACGGGCCTTTTCATAGTTTCTCTAAACCAGAACGAATGGTGTCAATTAATTCTTGTTCATCCCAAGGCTTACGCAAGCAGTGGTGGAGATTGGCTTCGCGTTGTGCCCGCTCGACGGCTTCTTCATCGGCTTGCCCAGTCAACATCACTTTGACGATGTTGGGATATTTATCATGCACTTGAATGAGAAATTCATCGCCTTTCACTCTGGGCATAAGCCAATCGGTGACAATCACCATGACTTCAACGCCGTCTTCTTTTAATTCCTCAATCACTTCCCACGCTTCATCGGCACTTTCGGCAATTTCATACGTGTAATGATTGCCAAATTGCTTTTTTATTTGTGTTTTTAGACTAGTCAACACAGTCTTTTCGTCATCAACGCATAAAATGGCTTTTTTGGGCATGGTTAATTCTCCGGTCAGTTATCACTGATCAGTTATCAATGATCTGTTTTCCACTACCACCAGTAGCGGTTCCTCTGCGCTCAAAGCTTAAGTACCCTAAAGGGTACTAACCTTTGCTTCAGGTTTTAAGAGCATTTTTGGCTTTTAGCCAAGCTGGGTAACTCATCCTGATACATAAGTTTTTAAAGAATTGATTTTTATTAATTTTAACGGGTAGCCCCCACGTTGGGGATTTATTAAAAATCAATGCTCTTTTATCCGTTTATTTCGAGTATCCGTTGTACTTATCAGGAATAACGATGAGAGCTGGGTAAAGGATGAGCGGGCGGTAGAATTCGGAATAATGAGAAAGTAGCGCCCGCGATCCCACCCTACGAGACTTAATGGCAGAAGGTGGGCAACAACGTTGCCCACCCTACAATTTTAATAATTAATTGTTAAAGCAACAACGTTGCCCACCCTACACAGGTAAAAAAACGCTAAAGGTGGTTTTGCCGGGCCGACTTTCCACCTCAATCCTACCCTGATGTTTGTCAATGATTCGGCGGACAATATCTAAGCCCAAGCCACTGCCTTCGCCAGCGGGTTTGGTGGTAAAAAACGGCTCAAAGATACGCGGTTTGATGTTCTCTTCAATACCCTTGCCAGAATCGGTGATTTGGACAACGATATAATCGTCTTGCTGGGCAACCGTTATTTCTAACGTGCCTTGATTGTCCATTGCTTGAATCGCATTGTGAATAATATTCGTCCACACCTGATTGAGTTCATCAGAACAACAAAGTATATCAGGTACGTCCTGATAATGGGTGGTGACTTCTATACCGTGCTTCAATTGAGTGTAATAGAGCGTTAAAACCACGTCGAGACATTCTGTGACGTTGGCTTTAATCTTCTTATGGCCTTGGCTATCAGTGTGAGCATAGCTTTTTAGGGCAAAGACGATTTTGGAGGCACGCTCCACAGCCATCATAATATTTTGACTGCTCGTTTGTTGTATTGACAAGTTGTACGCGGCTTGCAAAGTGTTGTCTTCGGCCTGCAAGAGCGGCACAAATTGCTCAATCTCTTCGTAAATGCCCATATCGACTAAGGTATCGGCAATGTCGTCAGCGTTGTCTATCTCATAATCTTCCAACTGGGCAATCAGTTTTCGTTTGAATTTGCGTTCTTCTCTGGAAGTGATATTTTTCTTGTCTTTGAAGGCGGCTTCTAACAAGGCCAAGAAGTCCTGCAACCGTGAAGGAGTCAGTCGTTGAAACAATTGGGGTAGTTGGTGGATTGACTCGTTGAGAGCATCTGAAATATTCGCAATTGAGGCCCGTATCGCGCCCAGCGGTGTATTGATTTCGTGGGCAATGCCGGCCACTAATTGTCCGAGTGCGGCCATTTTCTCTGATTGGACAAGCTCTTCTTGGGTGGCTTTGAGATGTTCAAGTGTTTGTGACAATTCCAGTGTGCGCTCGGCAACTTTCGCTTCCAAGGTGCGATTGTACTCGGCTAATTCTTCATACAGCCGGGCATTATCAAGCGAGATGGCCGCTTGTGCGCCTAACAGTTGCACCGTTTCCAGCCGTTTTGGCGTGAACGCGCCTGTGACTAAGTTGTTCTCTAAATAAACAATGCCAGCAAGTTTGCCTTGATTGACTAACGGAACGCACAAGACGGATTTGGGTTGACGGGCGACAATGTAGGGATCGCGGGTAAAATGGCCGTCATTGACAGCATCATCAAGTACCACCGCGTCTGTTGTGCGTGCCACGTAGTTAATGAGGGTAGTCGCAATTCCATCCCGTTGGGGATTTGGTTCGATTGGCACCGATTCCAGAACTTTCACGTCGCGGTTTTCCATTGTTCCTTCGGCCTCAATGAACCATTGATTGGCTTTTTCTAACAGCAAAAAACCTTTTTCGGCCCCAGCATTTTCAATCAGAATGTTCATTCAAGTTGCCAATAACTTGTCCAATTGCACTTCGCCGGCAAGGGCTTGTGAGGCT
This sequence comes from Candidatus Parabeggiatoa sp. nov. 2, assembly GCA_002085445.1. Taxonomy (GTDB): domain Bacteria; phylum Pseudomonadota; class Gammaproteobacteria; order Beggiatoales; family Beggiatoaceae; genus Parabeggiatoa. The sequence goes on along the minus strand of NBMI01000062.1, from coordinate 6,308 downwards.
TTCATCACCGTTTCTAAATCGAGGACGCTCAAGCCGCTTTCGGAAGAAGGAGCTACCGTGGTGAGAGAGGACAGCGTTGTTGTCGTCATCAAACTGGGTATATGTCTGTCTACCGTTGCTTGGACAAAGAATTGAGGATATCTTTCTTCTAAATCTTCAACTTTAGCCACAGCGCCCCATTGTTGATAGCCGTAGTGAGCCTTCGTGATGTAGAGGCGGACAAACTCTTCCATACCCTGCACCAGATAAAATTCGGCGGCTAATTCATAAGCTAAGGCCTCTTCTTGAAGATATCCGTTGTCCCTAGCACCTTTGATGGCTCGCTCATAAAGTCCCATTGCCAACACAACTTGTCCTGAAACCCGCGCCTTCTCTGCTTCCACCAACTCATACTTATGATGAAAATTCATCGGGGCATGCTTGGCCCATATTTTCAGTTTCTGCTGGTTAGCCGCCACTTGTTCCAAATAGTCTCTCTGCGAGCGCTTTTCGACAGCAGGAGAGTGGGCTAGGAGCGCCAGCGAATAGTATAAATTGTGGGCTGCCGTAATCATGCCGGTGCCACCTTCTACATATTGGTCAGCTAATCTAGCGTTTTCAACAGCGCCCGCGTCATCTTTGTAGACATAACGGAAAATCGCTTTGGCCGTATAAAACGCAAAAAGCGACGTGCTATTCTGAGTTTCAAGAAAAAGTGGTAGCATTTCTGCTTCATTAAAATACCGGCCTTGTAGTTTCTTCTTGTCGGCGGCGAGTGAGCGCAACTTCGAGACCAGTTCCCTCCATAAACTGATGTAATTAAAGGCGTGTTCATATTTGAATTGGTGAACCATCTCGGTATAGGGTTCGTACTTCTGCTCAACGGATTCCAATGGTTCTCCCATCAAAAACGGATAAGTACAGTAGTAAATGGCGGCGTAACAAGCATATTCGAGATCGCCGGTTTCTAATCCGGCTTGGATTGTATCACTAAGCGGTTCTATGCTTTGCCGAGGATGTTCTTTCCAAGGTCGGATGAATGCATTGAAAAGTTCGTTAATTTTGGCCTTCAGTTCTGTCGCATTTAATTTATCCAACAGTCTCAATGCCAGTTGTCCAAACCGATAGCCAGAGTCTATCTGTTCTATGCCACCACACTGGATAAGTCCGTAAAAAACATAGGCGTAAGTCGCCAGAGGCGAATTCCCATGTTTGAGACTTTGATTGACCATCGTAAAGGCAATCGGCGCTAACAGCGCCGGATTGGCAATAAAGGCCGGAGACATGATTGTCATTAAGATCCGCATGGCTGCCAGTTTATAGGTATCTGTCATGAGCGGCAGGTTGATTAAATCCTCAATAATGAGTTCTTGAGAAGGTGGGTCGTTATCAAGCTCAATACCGAGCATTTCCAGAACGTGTCGCCCAGTCTCTATCGCAGCCGTCATCTGGTTTTGAGTAATATAAGACTGGATTTGTATCTCATACACCTTGACTTTTTCCAGCAGTGTTTTTGCCTGATGCAACGCGATTTCTACTAACTGTTCTGATTGAGCAAAATGGGTGTTGAGGTATTCAGCTTCCATCGCTTCCAGATACAGAGCGAGCGTTAGATCATACTGAGTTTGCCAACTATCGGCTGGCAAAAGTTCCAGGCCTACCGTCAAATAGTTGACGGCCACTTCATAAGCTGTCGCCAGCTTTGCTTTTTGACCGGCCTTCAGATTCCATTGAGCAATTTGAATTTTTTCGGCCTCCTCCGTAACCAGTTCACCTCCGGCATTAAGGTGGTCAACCAACTCAAATAGTTTGTCGGCCCGTTGTGTTGTATTGGCTAACAATAACCGCCCAATCTTTAGATGAACCGTTTTTTTCTGCTCGTCATCAATCAGGGCGTAAGCCGCTTGCTGCACCCGGTCGTGTAGAAATTGAAAAGTAAGCGTTGAAGATTGTGCGTTAAGAAACTCATCGCTTATCATTTCTAACCCGGCCGTCGGCAGCACTAATCCGTCGGCAAGCGCTGGCATGAGTTCTTGGAAAGTGTCAACCGCTGAGTGTTCGTTAATGACAGACAGGGTATTTAAGTCAAAGCGGTTGCCGACACAAGCGGCTAAGCGTAACACTTGCTGCGTTGCCTCTGGCAATTTCTTCAATTTGCCAATCATCAAGTCAACCACATTGTCGGTGATGTTGAGGCCCTCAATCTGCGCTATATCCCACTGCCAACCCATTGACTCAACCTCAAAGCTGAGCCATTGTTCCTCATATAAGGTGTTGAGAAACTGATTGATAAAAAATGGATTCCCGCCGGTTTTGCGCGTCACTAATTCGGCCAATGATTGAACGGCCTTTTGCTCGGTGTGCAAGGTATCGGCAATCAGTTGCGTGATATGTTCAAGCGTTAAAGGCGCTAAGGTTATCTGGTTAATAGTGGCCCCTTCTTGTCGCAGTTTATCAAGCGTCATTCTCAAAGGATGTGTCGCGCTAACTTCGTTATCCCGATAGGCACCAATCATAAACAGATAACGCATCTGTTTATGATTCATTATCAATTCCATCAGTTTGAGTGTCGCCGAATCGGCCCACTGCAAATCATCTAGGAACATGACTAACGGATGCGAGGATTGACAAAAAACGCTTATAAAGCTTTGAAATACTAACTTAAAACGGTTTTGTGCTTCAGTTGGCCCTAAGGCAGGCACTGGCGGCACTGGCCCGGTAATGAGTTCTAGTTCAGGAATGACATCAATAATGACTTGACTATTGGGCCCTAACGCGCTCAAGAGTTTTTGTTGCCAGTGGTTGAGTTGTTCCTCACTTTCGGTTAAAATTTGCTGCATTAAATCTGAGAAAGCAGTCACGATGGCCGAGTAAGGGATATTGCGCTGAAATTGGTCGAATTTGCCAGAAATAAAATAGCCGCGTTTTTCAGTCAAGGGTTTATAAATTTCCTGCACCAGCACCGATTTGCCAATGCCAGAATAGCCGGCGACTAGCATCATTTCGGCCAGCCCTTGCCTTTCTTCAGCCTCACTCAAGTTCCTTTGGGTAGCTGGAATAAAAGCCGGTGTACTGACTCGTTCAAACGCACTTAAAAACCTTTCAGTTTCTTGCTTCCGCCCGTAGAGCTTTTGCGGAATTTGAAATTTCTCGGAAATATCAAACTCGGAAAGCTCAAAATCTTCAATGCGAGCGGTTGACTCCAATTGCGCTAAGCACTTTTGCAAATCCGCTTTCAGTCCCAACGCATTTTGATAGCGTTCCTCGGCCGTCTTCGCCATCAATTTCAAAATGATTTTTGAAATAACGGCTGGAAGGTTGGAATTGAAGTCATGCGGTGCTGGTGGCTTTTTAGCGAGATGACAATGCACTAATTCCATCGCATCATCGGCTTCAAAGGGCAAATGTTGCGTCAACATCTGATAAAAGGTGACACCCAATGAATAAAAATCGGTGCGATAATCCATTGCCCGATTCATTCGTCCGGTTTGCTCAGGCGACATATAAGTTAATGTGCCTTCCAAGCTATTGAGATTGCGAATGCTCGGATTTTCACGAGACAAAACGGTTGAAATCCCAAAATCAATCAGTTTGATTTGAGTCGTGTCAGGGTTCCAAATCAGATTGGAGGGATTAATGTCTTTATGAATGACATTTTGACGGTGTATTTTGCCCACAATCTCGGCAACCTGACTGGCTAAACGCAGAAATTCTTCTATCTCAATCGGTTGCGTTTTGAGCCGATTTGCCAACGATTCTCCCCTGAAATCTTCCAATACCATGAACCAGGTATTGTCGTGTTTTTCAAGTCCAAAGGTTTTGGCTATTCCTTCGACAGACTCATTGAGCGTATGAGTTATTTTATATTCACGCTTAAAACGCGCAATGTCTTCTGGCGTGGGATAGTCAATTTTAAGGACTTTGAGAATGACGGATTGATTATCCGTTTGGCGAAGAGCGCGATAGACGGCCGAATAAAGGCCTTCATAGAGTTGTTCTTTGATGTGATAGTCTGACATTGTTAGCATGGTTGCTGTTCTCCTTAGGTTAACTCCTTATTTTCAACACGGAGTTCACAGAGTACCACAGAGTCTCACAGAGTTGCTAAGAATAAAATTTCTCTGTGAAACTCTGTGTAACTCCGTGTCTCTGTGTTGAATAATTTCAATTGGGGGCCATAAACGAATTTAGTACAACTAATTACGCGAGTACAACTAATTACGCGGATTAACGAAGTCTTAATTCGCATCTATAGGCGAGAATGACTTCTTTGCGACGGGAATTTGCACAGTAAAAGTTGCGCCCTGCCCTAAAACACTTTCACACCAGACTTTGCCTTGCTGTGACTCGACTAATTTTTTAACGATGAACAAACCTAAACCGGTCGAATGCCTAAACCGGTCGAATGTTCACCCCCGGTGGGTTTAGGCGTTAGGCGGGTGAATTGACCAAATAACTTTTGTTTATCTTCATCACTTAGCCCTAGTCCTTCATCTTGTATTTCACAGCGCACATGCTTATCATCCTGACTGATGCGAACATAGATACATTTGCCATAAGGTGAATATTTGACGGCATTCGAGATAAGATTATCAAATATTTGGCGTGTGGTATTTTCATTAGCATAAGCCATGTATTGTTTTTCTGGACACAGAAACTGCAAGGTGATGTCTTTAGCTTTCGCTCTTTCACTATAATGATTAACGAGCCATTGCAAAGTCGGCAAAATATCAATGGTTTTCAGTGATAAATTTATTTTGCCCGATTCAATCGCATTGACTTCTAATAGATTTGAGATTAATTCAAACATTTGCCGCGAACTGGCAAGAATCCGCTCTGTAACCTCGATGATTTCTTCTTTAGGCATCTCATCAAAATCACTTTGAACCATCTCGGCAAAGCCCTGAATGGCTGAGAGTGGATTTTTCAGATCATGCACCGCAATACCTAAAAACTGATTTTTCTCTTGCAGTTCATGGGTACGCTCGGCCACTTTTTTCTCTAAAGCCGCATAAAATTGCGCCAGTTCTTTGTCTTGAAAATAACGACGAATCGCTTCCGTTACCGTCAAATTCAGATCGGTGGGTTCCCAAGGTTTGGACATGTAACGATAAAGGTTAGCACTGTTGACGGCTTTTCCCACCGCCTCGGCATTCGCTTGCCCGGTTAGAAGAATCTTCAACGTCTTGGGCGCAATGGCATGAATCTGTGTGAGCAATTCATCTCCCTTTATGCCTCCAGGCATGAGTTGATCGGAGATGACTAACGGTAATTCGATATTGTCTTCAAATAATTCTTCAACAATATCCAGCGCCTCTTCACCGCTTTCAGCCGTTTCAATCTGATAGTCATTTCCAAACTGATGCTTGAGTTGTTGTTTGAGGCTAACAAGTAACATTTGTTCATCATCAACGCACAAAATGACCGGTTTTTTCATGGTTTATATAACTGTTGTTTAATTAGATTAATTAGACTTTTGTTCTGAGTACCGGACATTTTTTCTACTGTCATTACCCTCAATGACTTAAATAAATTTTCCACAATCAATGACTTAAATTAATTGTCTGGTACAAAGACTTTTGTTATACCAAAGCTTGTGTAAACAGCAATGGATATCCACATTGTTAGTGTTTGATAGAAAGAGACGGAACGTACAGACTTGATTGATTATGAATTGTGAATTTTTAATTGTGAACGATTTAATGCGACGGCACTGGGATCGTTATTTTATAAAATACTATAGCACTGAGTATATACTAATGAAAAATGAAAAATGAAAATTGAAAAGATGACATTACTATATAATTTGACTGGGAGTCATTTTCACCTGACTACTGAGAAATCCGATTTTTCCAAAAAATCTGATTTTTTTGATAAAAAAAGTGACTGTTTTTGTTAGGTTTATTTTTGTTAAATACATGCACGAGTAGTTATCACTATTCTTTGTATACGGAACGTACTTCAATTCTGTGAAAATGACAAAATGAACTTTTCAGAAAAGTCATAGCCAAATTATAGACTTATCAATACTTTAATCATTTTTCATTTTTCATTTTTCATTTTTCATTTTTCATTTTTCATTCAGTATAGGACTACCGTAGCGGCATTACCAATTGCCAATTACCGATTACCAATTACCAATTACCAATTACCAATTACCACAATGAAAACTAAAGTTATTGTTCTTGCTATCGCAACTGGTTTCGCCTTGCCACTCTCCCAGGTGGTGCATCTGCTAGCACTTGATTTCTTACTCAAACCTAATCAAAGTTACTTATTTTAGTGCCGTTTTAGACTGAACTATTTTAATACTTGACTTTTTAAATTAT
>NBMI01000299.1 GCA_002085445.1 Candidatus Parabeggiatoa sp. nov. 2 | reverse complement strand
TTGAAAGAACCTTATTGCTTTGATTTTATCTCTTTAGAAGAAAAAACCACAGAAAGCAATTTATAAAAGGCTTTTATTAATCATTTTAAGGATTTTCTACTGGAGCTAGGCGTTGGATTTGCCGTTTGTAGTAGGCGATTTATCGCCTGATTCATCGCCTCACGCAATCAACCAGTCCTCCAAACTAACTAATGGTAATGGCCGAGTAGTGAAACGCGACTCCCGTTATTTACCGATTTTTTGATTGTTATTTAGACGGCATTGTTTGAGGGCCATAAAATACTTAACAAGGCAAAAGTACAGCGAAGCGAAACTTTTGCCGACGTGGATGGTTTCAAATTAAGTTACGGCCCTCTATCGCCTAGTGGCTTTTGCATGCAACTACCGTTCTAACAAATCGGATTTATTAAAGAAATAGGATTTCTCAATATGTAAAGAGCGAAAAATCAGATGAGTTGAAAATTTATAATGACTCAATAAATCAATGGCTTATCTGAAACAGGCGCTGAACGTTCAATCGGTTGATTAGGCCGTTTAATAAATAAGTGATTGATAAATATCACATTTTAAAAGGTCGATTTTGGGCCAAAAAACCCATAAAAACACATCCTCGTAACATAAACATCGGATATGCACGTCTATTTTGGAGTCCAACGCTTGCTGCTTTGGTTGGGCATCAGACAGGTTTTAGAAATCCTATTCGCTTAGTAAAATTATTTTTAAAAAATAAATATCATTTAAATCATTAATCATTAATCATTAATCATTAATTATTTTCACCGCCACCCCCATATTTTATTCGTCATACGTAACGTCTCTAAAATAAGAGAGGACAAACACAGCGACAATCAACAAAACTTCTCAACTTGTGGCGGTGCTGAGTACAGTCATTCCAAAACAGAGTTTGGAAACCAGAAAAAATGTCTTTGCCCAATATTCTACCAACCAATGAGTCCGTCTACCCATAGCATTCTAAAGAAAGGAAAAGCAACAATTCCAGTTAAAAAACTGATTAAGTTCGCCCCAATAATTGCGCCAACAAGTTTTTCAGTACTTACCTTTGGCCTATTCTGGAATCTATTATAAATAAAAGGTTCACAAATGAGTGGAATCGCTTCTGCTATATAACTTAAGAAAGCACCGGCTATCTGTGTTATTGGAAATATCAGAGCATTGACTAAAACAAATTGCTTAATTGTTGTTTCTACACAGCCTACATCCCATTTAGCAAAAATAAACCGTATGGTTAAATACTCTGGGTGTGTCCCACTTATCCTACAGACTTTGAGTTGTCTTGCCGCTTTAAAGGTAAGGTTTCTTTCGAGGGCCCTGTTTTCAAATTTATTTGGTAAGCTTTTGTTAATGGCTTATCATAAAAAACCAAGGCGTCTAAAACATAGCGGTTTTTTTAGGGCCAGGTTTGCGAATTGATTCACTTGATTTTATTGAAGGCCCTTGATACTAAAAACTTCTAAAAGGACAAGTGGGACACACCCAATACTCTACTAATAGAGAAGAAACATAGACAAGAGGTACGAGTGGCTCATTGCTTCTCATTCCGTATGCATCCAATACATACAGATTGGCTAGTGCAGGAGAGCGGAAATCCCGGTACCACCCCGCCATGAGCGGTTCCTCTGCGCTAAAAGCTAAAGTCTGCGGGGGCCGACTGAAGAACCAGTGCCCTTTAGGGTACTTGAGCTTTCAGACAAGCTGAGGTGGTCTAGATCCTTCCGCGATCCTGCACTAGGTACTTTTCTTTGGAGTTATTATACCAAGTTATTAACTATAAATCGGTGATGAAGTCTTTGCATTGACGGTCGTCTTATCAGGTAAGTTGCATGTCTTACCCGTACTCCAAGATGAGTACTGAACCAGATACCTGCCGCTTTATAACAATGAATAGTCTAAATAAAAAAAATTATCATAAAAGTCAATCATTTTTTCCAGCACCAGCCGAAGAATTGGTATTGTTTGTGAAGATTTGTTAATAAATTGGGTACTAAGCATGAACATTTTGAGGCGTCGTGATAGTTTTCAGACTCAATTTGATTCATAACAACTTGGCCTTCAAAAACAGAGGACACTACCCTTTCGTCCACATGGGCACATGGCGTGATAGTCCAAACTGGACTTGGACGGCATGGATTCCCAAGCTGGAGCAGCAGCTTGGCAAGAGGAACAGAATATCTACACCCAGGCTACGCTTGCTGAAATACCCTTTTTCTTATCGGACTCCACAACCAATCAGGCATAAAGTGATGTTCTTCATAAACTTTGGAATAATTTTCCTCTATGCCATCAAAATACTTCTCAATTTCACCTTTCTCTGTAAATCTTGTTAAGATCTTATCCTCAAACATTTTGACAGCACAACCGTTGATACCTTTACTTCTTACTTTGTAAAAGTATAACTGTACTTCTTCAGGGTGACCGACACACTCCCAGGGAATATGTTTTTTCAAACCCAGCAGTTCTTCCCAAACAGGTAATATCTTCGGTTCATCAAATAAATTTTCCCCGAATGCCCTGACCACTTTCTCATGATCTCCGAATGCGGAAAAACCTGAGAACACATAAGCACACTTCTCACAGCGACAACACCATGGTTTTCGGACATTACACGAATTTGTAAGATAAGGAAGTTCGGCATCCAAATCGAACAAAGTCTGAAATATTTTCACATCATGTATGGGTTTAGTCAGACTAACGCGGTTGACTCCCCTGAACATCTCACCGTACAAATCATACAGAGCTCTCTCGCCCTCATAACTTTTTGCCCATTGATGTGCAACAATATTACCGGTCTTATCGTCAACCATATTAGGTCTGTCAGCACTTTTTTCATTGCCAAATAACTGCAAAGAAATATTCTTTGTTATTTGTATCGGTATAAGAGCAAGAGAGAGAAAAAATACCTCGCCCGCCTCTCTTCTGAAGTACTTATTAACATACTTATGTACGTTAAATTCAGCAATTCTCTTTTCCAGCCATGGAAAATATTCATCATGGATGGTAACCTTATATTGATTTTCAAACCTCAGATTTTGTGTTACCTTTGAAAAGAGACTATCCTGGTTCTCAACACAACCGTAGTGATCATGCAAATAGGTCACCAGATCGTAAGAAATGCCGGCCTTTTCCAACATAAGACAGCATAAGGCACTGTCTTTACCCGAACCTGAGGCAAGTAAGACTCTATGTAACCCCTCTTGCAGTTCCCAGATCGGCCAATTGTTATTCAAAACACCGGCTTCTTCTCCCAAAAAGAACTCCGGGTGTGAATAATTCATCCTGCCGACCTGATATCGATGCTCACTCCACTTACCCTGTAAAACATATTCCATAAATGTTATAAGGTTAGGGTGAATCCACTCTCTGTATTTGGATAAATCAACCCTGCGGGGCAGAACTGCTGCAAATCTGGCAATTCCGAAAACTCCGAGAGACACGGCAAACTTTATCTTGCTCGTCTTATCCTTAAAGATTTCCGCATCAAAATTCACATCATGGTATTTCAACGTAACCACATTCGGTTCACCGTCAATCAGATAGGTTATCAACACTGAGTTTTTCTCAGTCATCACCTTATCTAAAAGAATTTCTTTCACAAAAAAGTCTTCCGAAACTTTGTTCATTTTTTATTTCTCTCTTTCTGATCACACAACGAAATTTGTTGATTTGCTACGAAAGCTAACCAACGCGGATCGTCCTGTTCAGTGCCTGGTTATGCCGTGATTTATTTTTCACCGTTCTCCGAATCACTCTGTCTTGGAACACTTGACATAACACGACCAAGCTCACTGGCTGGCGGCAATGGAACGCAACGGAATTGCCGTCAGCTGCAGTGCCTTGTTTAGGCCATAATGCCTTTTGAGGTTAAAAACTCTGACGAAACATCGGCGTTTTTTCGACCGGCAATTGCAAAATAATAAAGAGGCTCTCCCTCTATTGACAATCTATGTCGATACCGTTCGATATGATAAACATCAAGATACTCTGAGAAAATTAACTCTCGTATCATTGTTGAAAATCCAGTTTCATCACTGTTATCAAGGAATGTTTCCTTAATGTTAAACGCCACCCAGCCCTCGGTATTAATGAGATTGTATGCTTCAATGAATGCCGTTGTTGGGATGTCACCAAATCCAAGAGCCGCAACAGTTACCATACAGTCACATTGCCATAATGCTATCTCTTGTTTCTTGTCTTCATCCAGTTTGGCGAAGTCCTCTATATAATACGCATCATACAACCCAGGTCTGTCCCGGACAGTGGCATCATAGGCCTCGGGAATTCTGTCTACGCCTATCAAGCGCGAAACACCCTGTTTTTTTAACTCCTCCCCCATCATGCCATTGCCGGCACCTAAATCTAATACTCGAAGCTCAGTCAAATTATCTTGAGACAGTTTTACCGCTGATTCGAGTATTGAGGCGACTTTACTTGGAGAAGTGCATTTCAGGCGTTCGTAAAAGATTTGTTCATACAGACCTTGTACCTGATAAATTTCACTGTAGTCGTGGAACCTTATTTTCCTTTTACTGCCGGCTACTTGAAGATAGAAATAGGCTTCGTCTTGATTGAGATTTGATGATTCGGCCTTTGGAAATTGTATTTGATGTCTTTTCTTCATTACTTCCTTAGTTTGGTTTGGATGCTTATTGGCCTAACTCATAATTAGACAGATACCTGCATAGTGTAATAGACAGAATGTATTGTGAATATCTTGCAGTGCCCTGACACGTACTTGAGTTTTCAGACAACGGCCCAACGCCGTTGGCGTTGGGGTGGTATCGAAACTTCCGCTTTACTGTACGAGTATTTAAGGATGCAAAATTCATACTAAAATGACTGACTTTAAAACCTCTATTAGCCCCTTCGTAAGTATTATTTAAAGCCAGGGGCAGCGCCCCTGGAATATTAAAGGAATATTAAAGCCAGTGTAACTACCTGGAAAAATCTAAAAAAACAGATTTACATGCCCGGCACTTTAGAATGTAAAATGTGTACCAGCATCCATCACTTCTAACAGCGGTGCTGGCCAAATTTCATAAGTCTTTGTTCATTATACATTTTTCATTTGATCGCGAGATATTCGCATTATCAAAGTGCCAACCCCGAAGGGGTTGAATGTGCATAAGTGGGTAAACCACGAACGGCTTGTGAGTCGCTAAAGCGACTACTACAAACCGTCAGTTTGTACGGAAAACTTATTACCATTAACTTTGTAAGGTTATTGGGCACCGTTTGGGGGCCATAAACTATTTTGGATGTTTTCAAATGAAAGTATGGCCCCCA
>NBMI01000298.1 GCA_002085445.1 Candidatus Parabeggiatoa sp. nov. 2 | reverse complement strand
ACGGTTAAGTAAGTACAACGAATTACGCGGATAAACGAATTGAGTACAACGAATTACGCGGATAAACGAATTGAGTACAACGAATTACGGGCCGATAAACGAATTGAGTACAACGAATTACGCGGATAAACGAATTGAGTACAACACTTAGGCGCTAAAGTGCTTGTTATAAACTTGGGCGCTAATTTCAAGCGTTAGCATGGCCCCCAATTCTAATGAAAAATGAATTCCAGGCAAAAGTTTTTCTCCGAAAAACTTTTGCCTGGAAATGAAAAATGAAAAATGAAAAATGATGAAATCAATGATAAGTCTATAAATTTAATAGGAATTTTATTAAAATTTCATTTTGTCATTTTCACCGATTATCAAAACGTTCTGTCTAAAAAAAACCACTAGTGCAAGAAAGCGGAAGTCCCGGTACCACTTAGCCAACGGCTAAAGCCGTTGGCTGATAAAAAGCGCGTCAAGTCACTAACCCACCCTGAATTTGTTAAACGGCATCTGAGAAACATTTTAGTGGGAAGATTGATTCAGGCTTCTGATGACATTATCGAAAGTCTCTGCAATAATGCCTTCATCTGGGATGAATTTAAGTGGGGTAATTTTATTGTGATCAAATAGATAAGCGGAAATTTGGCGACTATCCAACGCGTCTGTTGGTGCGTAACCGTATTTTTTCTTTAACTCAGTAGATTGACGGAAGTCCCTGTTAAATAAAATTAAATTATTTAACTCCCGAACAATATAAGAACTGTGGGTACTGACAATAATCTTTAAGCCGGCATTAACCAGTGCGACTAAAATTCTAACGAGAGTGCGCTGATTTTCGGGGTGCAAGTTCAATTCCGGCTCATCAATCATCAGACAATCCCCTTTCTGTGCTAAATGATTGAGATAAAAAACTAATCCAAAAAAAGTTTTAACGGTGGATGAGGTAAAGTGCAATGGTATTTGCCCACTATTATGGGGTAAAAAATAAACGTCTCCATGCGGTGAAACTTCATATTGACCTTTCAGGATTTTGTTCTGTATCTCCTGAGCGGTTGCACAAAACTGACCTTTATGTTTCTTAACGGCATCTAAGTTGTTTAGAAATTCAATATAATCAGAAACGGGTTCGGCATAGCGAGATGCCATGAGGTCTTGTAAGACTTCCATCGGATTGATGTGGTATTTTTGGGCTTGATGCAGAAGCCGGTTGCGAATGCTGGATAATTCCTTAAAAAACAGATTGAGTCCGCTGCGTTCAGCGGGTAGTAAAAAACAACGGCGCGAGATGTTGGAAAATATCAGTTTGACAATGTGGGAAGAAATAAAGGCGATTAAAATTTGTTGAGGCAGGTTGGTTTCCCGCAAACTGAGAGTGAGCGTGGTTTGATTGGGCGCTTTTTCAATATATAAAAACCAATCTTGTTCTTTGCCAAGGCTTAATTTGGTTTTCCACTCATTGTTTATTGCACGTTGCAACAGGGCATCCCGATCAAATGTCAGTTTTATTTTTGTATTTGAAAACTCAGATTCTCCTACACTGAATAGGCGGGGCAGTTGTTTGTGAAAACTGTCCTCTATTTGTCGAATTATGTTGTCAAAGTGTTGCGCCATGAGATCACGCCAATCGACTTGATAAACGTTTTTTTCGGCCAATTGACGCAAAAAGTATGGTAAAAAGTAAAAATGGACTTCAAATTTTTTATTCAGCAGTCCATACAGGGAATACATGGCATAGGTTTTCCCTGTATTATTGGGCCCACATAGTAGGGTGAAACCCTTGAGATTGAGTTCTCCTTTATTGATGAGCCCCAGTTGCTCGAAATAAATATTCATGTTGTTACCTCTACGAGTTTTATACCTCACATGAGTACCCGTGCAACAGTTTTCCTGTATTTTGGATACAAATGTTACTGTTTTTGTTCGCTTTAGGGAGTCGAATAAAAATATTTATCCCAAAAGGCAATTCAAGCCGTAAAGAATGGCTAGTTTATCACCTATCACTTAGTGAGTACAACGAATTAAGAAATAAACGAATTTCACAAAAAATCTGTTTAATTTTATGATTGCTACATAAAATCCGCCAATTTTTCACAACTTTATTAAGTACAACGAATTAAGAAATAAACGAATTTCACAAAAAATCTGTTTAATTTTATGATTGTTACATAAAATCCGCCAATTTTTCACAACTTTATTAAGTACAACGAATTAAGAAATAAACGAATTTCACAAAGCTACATAAAATCCGCCAATTTTTCACAACATCATTGGAAATGGATTAGATTTATTCTTACGATTCGATGAGCAAGTTTTTGATGGTTAGTGCCAAATATCGCCTCTCATCGTTATACACAAGTCTTTTGGATACCTGGCGCATTCCCAAAAGTACAACGGATACTCGAAATAAACGGATATCTTTAATGGATTCCCAACATGGAGTCTAATAGTTAAAATAGATAAAAATCAAGTATTTAAAAACTTATGTATAAGGATGAGAATATCGCCTGGGGATCAATCCCCAGGCTAAAAGCTAAAGGCGGCTTTTGCAGACTGGGTGAACAGCGTGGTTTTTCGTAGTGCCCTGATACGTGCAGTCGCTCTAAGCGCAGAGGAACTTGGAAAACGTGATCATTGAGTTATGAAGAAATGTAGAGAAAGAAGCGCCAATTGTTAGGTTTTTACCAGTAAAAAAATGCCGGTACCAATCATTACAGTACCTGCTGTCAGGTTCATTGCTTTTTTTGCCTTAGCACTTTCAAAAAGCAATCTAGATTTATTTGCCATATATGCATAACCTAGCTTTGCTCCGCCTACAGCTAGAGTTGCGATAAGCATAATTATGCAGGTGTCAAAAATAGATACATTAGAGGGTTCAAGAAAAGCTGGAAGAAAACTGATATAAAATAAGATTGCTTTTGGGTCACCTAAAGTAATAAACAGCCCACACAGAAAATTGGACGACCAAGATAATTTTTTAATTTCCTGAACCTTCACAGATTTTTGTTTTGAGCGCCATAACCTTATTCCTAGCCATATAAGATAAGTGCTACCAAGGAATTTTACTAGAACAAACAGACTACTCATCGTTTCAGCAAGAGATGATAAGCCGTAAATGGCCACTATTATGAATATAAGATCACCAGCTATTATCCCTAATATAATAACAAAACCATGAATAAATCCAGATTCAATTGTTCTGGCTACCACAACAAATACACTAGGGCTGGGGATAATAGCCAGAACAAACATGGCTCCGAACAATGCGGCAGTACTGTTAAATGTCATGCGACTTTCCATTGGAAACCTAGCGTCGCTTTTGCGACTACGAAAAACTTTAGATTATGTCGCTGAAGCGACTACTACAAACTGATTGCTAAAGCGATTACTACAAACATTAGATTATGTCGCTAAAGCGACTACTACAAACTTATTGCTAAAGCGACTACGAAAAACATTAGATTATGTCGCTAAAGCGACTACTACAAACTGATTGCTAAAGCGACTACGAAAAACATTAGATTATGTCGCTAAAGCGACTACTACAAACTTATTGCTAAAGCGATTACGAAAAACATTAGATTAAGTCGCTAAAGCGACTACTACAAACTTATTGCTAAAGCGATTACGAAAAACATTAGATTAAGTCGCTGAAGCGACTACTACAAACTTATTGCTAAAGCTTCTGATTCAAACATGATGAAAGAAAAGCATAAGCTAAGCTCGCTCATACCTAAAGTTTTCTGTCAAAAAGTTTGGTTGAGACAACATGTTCATAACATCTGGTTTTTCAGCAATGACCTTTAATAAGACCAAAGCTGGGCCCTTTGGTTGACGTTTTCCTTGTTCCCAATGTCGTAGCGTATTGACACTGATATTTAAGGCATGAGCAAATCCACTTTCATTCATCTCAAGTGTTTCGCGGAGTGTTTTAACATCAAGGGATTTAGGCTTATGAATCTTCGCAATTTCTTTACGACCGTTTGCATGTTCTAAGGTTTGTTCTAATCCGCGCTTAATACTTTCAAAAACGTCATCCATATTTATATCCTCTTATTCAGCGTTTTCAACAGTGCGGTTTTGATGATCTCAACAATTTTAGCCAGTTCATTTCTTTGAGCTTTCGTCAAATTTTCATTTTCATGTTTACCATAGAGAGTCAACAGATATAAAGGGAATCCTTCGTTATAATAATAGTAAATCACTCTTACACCACCACTTTTGCCTTGACTACCGCGTGACCATCTTAACTTTCGTATACCGCCAGTACCTTGAATTAAATGGCCTGATGTCGGATGGTGAGCTAAATGATGAATAATTTCATTTTGTTCTTCCTCTTCAAGTAACTGGTTAGCATGTTTAGTCTATTCGGGAAGTTCTGCAATAGTATTTAACATAATATCAGAAAACCAATGTTGGAAATGATAAAAGAATTCTCATATCCCCAAACTGCGCTGTCAATTTTGTTTTGTCTGGTGCGTAAAACGCACATCAAACGGTCAACCTGCGCGTTGGACGCACCCTACCCGACAGTTTGACAAGGTACTAGTACTTTGTCAATGTTCTATTGAGGGGTAACGGACTTTTTGCCAAACTAAAGTTTGGACTCCTGCCAAACTAAAGTTTGGACTCCTGCCAAACTAAAGTTTGGACTCCTGTGAATTACTTTTCAGTGCCAGTAAAGTTTGCTTTTTAACTGATTGATTTAAAAGTCATTATAAATAACTATTTGATACAATTAATAATTTTATAACTCACTGAAATTTAAAGTAGAACTCAGGTTTTTAGATGAAATCACTTCAGCAGCGCCCAGTGTCTCTGCGGCCGCTTATCTGTTGATTTTAGATCGCCACGCTGATGGGAATTTGCATACCGTGCATTACAAAAATTCTGTGATCATGCTGAATTATTGTTAGGTGCTTTACAGGCTTGTGTTGGCCCCGCGGCGGGGATTGAATTTAATAGATTTGTCCCTAAATAAACGTAACCCATTGAAAAGACGAGTCCCTAAATAAACTCAAGAAATTGATTTAAAATATGCTGTTGCCGCTGCCTTGGTACGCTGTCAATTTGGTTTTGTCGGGTGCGTAAAACGCACATCAAACGGTCAACCAGGTTTCACCTGGGGCTATTCATATTCAACCCCTACGGGGTTGTCGGTTGGCTCGATTTTTTCCCCAGGTTTCACCTGGGGCTATTCATATTCAACCCCTAC
>NBMI01000297.1 GCA_002085445.1 Candidatus Parabeggiatoa sp. nov. 2 | reverse complement strand
GCCTGTCACGGCAAAGATGCCAACACGCCTCTTCAGCCAACCTACCCCAAGCTGGCAGGACTCAACCCGGCGTACACACTCGCTCAGATGAAAGACATCAAGAGTGGTGCGCGTAACAATGGTCAAACGGTGGTCATGAAAGCGGTTATGCCTCTGGTGAATGACGAAGAGATGGCGGCCATTGCACAGTGGCTCGTCTCCCCCGTAGAAAAGCAACCTGTGGTTAGCGAAAATGGCAATGGTGACGTGCAAACTTGCGACGCTGACAACTTAGTCAAACCAGAGGATTGGAAGATGGCTCCAGAGACACGCCTCGCTCTGGAATTGGAGCCAGACTTAGAAAACGGCCTAGATGTCTATGAAGTCTGTGCCGCTTGTCACTTGGATGAGGGTTGGGGAAGAGAAGATGGCACTTTCCCTCAATTGGCCGGGCAACATCGCACGGTACTCATCAAACAATTGGCTGATATTCGGGCCCTAAACCGCGACAACCCGACCATGTATCCCTTCGCATTACCCAGACCACTGTGAACAAGGCCAAGGCAGCGCGAAAAATTTCTACCCGCGCATTCAAGGCCAGCATTACAAATACATGCTGCGTCAATTTGAATGGATTCGTGACGGCAAGCGACGCAACGCCAATCCCGACATGGTGAAGCAGATTCAGGGCTTTACGGACAGAGACATGAAAGCAGTTATCGACCACGCTTCCCGTATCAAACCGCCCAAAGAACTTGTGGCTCCCCCAGGTTGGAAACCTGATTTGGCTGATTAATCATTTAAGTAAGACACCCTCATGTTTGTAGTAGGCGATTTATCGCCTCAATTGCAACTACTCGTCCAAACTTTAGTTTGGTAGTCGTCCAAACCGGAGTCCAAACTTTAGTTTGGCAGTAAATGATTTTTTCTTCAATTGTGATGTCCAAGATAAATCTTGGACTCCTACCTTGACGTCCAAGATAAATCTTGGACTCCAACCAAAATGAAACATGGGTAAAAAGAAATTGATAGCCGTCGCCGGTATTTCTTTAGCCGCCGTCTTGATAGGTTTTTTAGGCATTGTGCTGTGGTGGGCCTCCCAACCTACTAAACCTAAGCAAACTTGCGACGTTGACAACTTAGTAAAACCAGCGGGTTGGAATATGGCTGAAGAGACACGCCTCGCTCTGGAATTGGAGCCAGACTTAGAAAACGGCATAGAGGTCTATGAAGTCTGTGCCGCCTGTCACTTGGATAGTGGTTGGGGAAGAGTAGATGGCACTTTCCCTCAATTGGCGGGGCAACATCGCACGGTACTCATCAAACAATTGGCTGATATTCGGGCCCTAAACCGCGACAACCCGACCATGTATCCCTTCGCGTCACCCGGTGGTCCTCAGATCGTGAGCGATGTGACTGGCTATATTGCCGAAAAACGGCTCATGAATCCCAACAATGGCAAGGGGCCAGGGGATGACTTGGAACATGGCGAAAAGTTGTATAAAGAAAACTGTGTCAAATGCCATTGTGAACAAGGCCAAGGCAGCGCGAAAAATTTCTACCCGCGCATTCAAGGCCAGCATTATGAATATATGCTGCGTCAATTTGAATGGATTCGTGACGGCAAGCGACGCAACGCCAATCCCGACATGGTGAAGCAAATTCAGGGCTTTACGGAGAAAGACATGAAAGCGGTTATCGACTACGCTTCCCGTCTCAAACCGCCCAAAGAACTCGTGGCTCCCCCAAGTTGGGAACCTGATTTGGCTGATTAATCTTGGACATCCAAGATAAATCTTGGACTCCAAAAATCTTGGACTCCAACCTTGACGTCCAAGATAAATCTTGGACTCCAACAAAAATGAGGAAACCAAACATGGGTAAAAAACTGAGAACAGCCGTTGCTGGTATTTCTGTAGCCGTTATGAGTTTAGGCGGTAGCGTTGCCGCCATGGCTGATGGGGTTGCGCTATACTATAAATACACCTGCTACACCTGTCACGGCAACGATGCCAAAACGCCTATTCTGCCAATGTATCCCAAGCTTGCCGGACAGAACAAGCAATATATCATCGCTCAGATGAAAGACATCAAGAGTGGTAAGCGTAACAACGGTTATAGTGCAACCATGAAAGGCATTATGTACGGGGTGACTGAGCCAGAGATAGAGGCTATTGCCGAATGGCTGGAATCCTTGGAACAGAAAAAAGCGCCATTGCAAGAAGCGGCATCTGAAAACTTGGAACAGAAAATCATTAAGGGCCGATTACGTGACGCTAATCGGCCCTCTACATTTCAATAACAAAGCTTATGGCTAGCGCTTATAAGCTTAGAGAGCAAGCGCAATAATTGTTGTAACGAGTTGATAAGTTAAATTCCATCCAACAACCTTAATTGTATAAAATATTAGGATTACTCCCTTTAGGGAGAGGGAAAGGGTGAGGCTGATAGTATGAACCATCTTATTATGGGGGCGGCCATTAACGCGGTTGTCAATTCTCTCTCAGAGCCAAGTCTTATTTTCAAAGACTATCCTGAATATGACCAAATAAAATCGGTATCAAATGAAAAATTCTATCCTCTTAATTTATATGTTGATATGACCAATTATTTGGAAGAAAAGTTCAATGACAAGATAATATTGCTTAAACTAGGTAAAACCGTTGGAAGAACTGTCATTGAGACTTCTCTTTCTAAAATGAATCTTACCTCTGTCAAAGAGGCTATCCACGCCATTCAGAAAGCCCACGAACAATTCTGTCAACCGGTGAAGGGGGAGTTTAAAGTTATAAAAGAAACCGAAAGAGCCATTACCTTAAAATATACTGCGCCCTACAATTGTGTTTTACAAGAAGGCCTGTTGCGCGAAATAGCCAGTGAATATGGTGGGAAATTTCCGCTTGTTATTCATAAAGAATGTAGGCGCGAAGGGAAGTCCGCTTGTCTCTTTGAAATCAAATACGTTCAACGTAGAATGGAGATAATTTAAACATGGGAAAAGCCATAATATTCCGTCTGTTGACAGCAGCAGCTATACTTTTACTGATTGTTATCTATTTTTCACCTATCTGGTGGGTGAAACTTGATGCGCCGGCTTATCCAAAGGGAGTACCCATTAACTTCCACGTCAATGGTGTATTCAACGGCCGTCAAGTTGAGGAGGGTGAATTTTGCGATAAAGTCATGTTTCATGTACTGGAAATGGATGTTCTCAACCACTTTGTGGGGATGTATCCGATTGCCACCGGTGGCCCGATTGAACGCGGCCTGTCACAATTTCTCTTTGCTTTCCTGATAACGCTATTAGTCGCCTTTATGGTATCTGGGCCAAAATTGCAGGCAAGCGCGCTCTCAGTCGGTTTTGGAATTATCCTGGTATGGGCCTATATGACACTCTTCACCCAAGGCAGTGTTACCTCAACACCAGAGCAACATACCCAAGGAGGTGTTAGCTTAATGTCGGAAGGATACCAACACACTTTGCAGTGTGGTATGGACATGGAGCCGGACGAGTTCCAAGAGTGGAGCGGCTTTCAGGCCATGCAGGCGGTTCTCCGAAATGCCTTGTACAAGTATTATTCCATGGGAGAATCTGCCAAAGCTAATACTGAACGTGGGGTAGCTCTCTTAGTGACGGCAACTTATGTAGTGATAGGCGTATTGATTGCTACTATGCTCGTTTTTATCGTGGGGCTCCTGTGGAAGAATAACCTATTTTACTGGTTGCTGGTAATAATACCTATTTTATTGCCGGTGTTTTTCCTGCTTGAATATGCCGGCTGGCTGTGGTTTTTTGGTCATAATTTGCATCCAGGTGGCCCTTTTACTATCAAACCTTTCATGCCTACTGTCCTTGGTGAAGGGCTAATCAACCTCGGTAATACTGGCGGACGATTTGTGACGTATTCCTATCCCAACTATGGATTTGGCTTGATGGTGCTGTCGTCGATACTGCTTACTCTCGCCGGTTTGTTGCGCCGTAAACCGTTACGAAAAGCTGACGGGCGATAAAACTGAATGGTAAGAGTATTGATATAATCTCTGAAAATATTAGCACCTATCAGTTTGTAAAAATCGTTATTTTTCAACACTGAGAAGTGTTGAGGATTTGAAAACTGATAGGTGGTAATCTCTGAAAATTCATACCGTTAGTGTTTTCTACAAGGATTGAATATAAGCAGGGATATATAATTACGCATACAACGAATTACGCGGATGTATGTAGTACAACGAATTACGCGGATGTAGTACAACGAATTACGCGGATAAACGAATTGGTAAGTGGGTAAACAAAACATAACGAGCGACTTGTGAGTCGCTTTTGCGACTACTACTCTAGTCAGCAAGCCCCCAAATCAGTGCCAATAGCCTTACAAAAATAATGGTCAATATGAGACCAAATAACTATAAGGATTGAATATAAGCAGGGATATATAATTACGCATACAACGAATTACGCGGATGTATGTAGTACAACGAATTACGCGGATGTATGTAGTACAACGAATTACGCGGATAAACGAATTGGTAAGTGGGTAAACAAAACATAACGAGCGACTTGTGAGTCGCTTTTGCGACTACTACTCTAGTCAGCAATGTCAATAGCCTTACAAAAAGAATTGTTTTTCATTTTTCATTTTTCATTTTTCATTAATATGACGCGATATTTCTTGATATTAAGCCTAACTGTTCTAACGTTGCCCGTCTGGGCGGCCTCTTATCCGCCTTTCCAAGCTTTCGTAGATGCTGCGAAACCCGGTGACACGTTACGCCCGCCTCCCGGCACTTATGCCGGCCCCATAACAATAAAGATTCCCATCACCATTGATGGCAATAACCAAGTCACCATTGATGGCGGCGGTAAAGAAACCGTGATTCATTTGAAGGCGGATGGTGCACAATTGCGTAATCTACACTTAACCAATTCAGGCGAATCACATAATCGCATTGATGCCTGTGTTCAAGTACGCGGCAACTTTAACATTATCAAGGACAATATTCTTGATAATTGCCTATTTGGTATTGATTTGCAGATGTCAAACCATAATATCGTGCGGCGCAACCGTATCAGTTCCAAACCGTTTTCACTTGGACTCCGCGGCGACGCTATTCGCTTATGGTACAGCATGGGCAACAAAATTACCCACAACGAAATCAATGACTCTCGTGATACCGTCGTGTGGTATTCCAAAGAGAATGTGATAAAAGGCAATACTTCACTGCGAGGCCGCTATGCGCTGCACTTTATGTATAGCCAATTCAATCGGGTTGAAGACAATACTTACCACGAAAACGCCGTTGGCATTTTTTTAATGTACAGCGATGATGTCCAAGTGCGCGGCAATCAAATTTCTCATTCGCAGGGCGCAACCGGCATGGGCATAGGCTTCAAAGAATCCAGCAACGTCATTATTGAAAACAATCGGATTGTTTATTGTGCCACTGGTATTTATTTAGATCTTTCTCCTTATCAACCCGATACCACTAATCGAATCATTGCCAATGAAATTGCCTATAACAGTATTGGTATACTGTTTCATAATGATTGGAAAGGCAATGTATTTAAAAATAACCAATTCAAGGGTAATCATACTCAAGTTGCTGTACAAGGTGCTAGGACGGCCCACCGCAACGTTTGGCAAAGCAACTATTGGGATGATTATAGCGGCTTTGATCGTAATGGCGACGGTGTAGGAGATACACCTTATGAAAGTTATGCTTACGCCGATCAGATTTGGATGGATGTTCCGCCAACCCAGTTTTTTAGAGGTTCTGCTGTATTAGAATTGTTAAATTTTTTAGAACGCCTCGCTCCGTTTTCGGAACCCGTTATGATATTACGAGATTCAAAGCCAAAAATTCGGCCCATGGAGTCCAAAGCTGAAGCTTTGGACTAGCTCTTTTCCGTCCACTTAAAGGACGCATTAGTACAACGAATTACGCGGATAAACGAATTATTAAGTACAGCGAATTACGCGGATTAACGAATTGGTACGTCTAATTACGCGGATATTGGATATTAGTACAAGTACAGCGAATTACGCGGATAAACGAATTATTAAGTACAACTAATTACGCGGATTAACGAATTGGTACGTCTAATTACGCGGATATAGTACAGCGGCGTTCCAGAACGAAGTTTCGCTGTACTTGTATTATACTTATATTAATTCGCTTATCCGCGCAATTCGCTGTACTTGTATTATACTTATATTAATTCGCTTATCCGCGCAATTCGCTGTACTTGTACTATATTAATTCGCTTATCCGCGCAATAGGCGTTCCGCCACTGCGTTTCGCTGTACTCAATCTTGCCAAACTAAAGTTTGGACTCCTGCTGCTGAGTGAGCAATAATAATTATGCCCAAATTACCAAAATCTTCTCCACGTTACCAAGCTTCCCGCCGACGTTTTTTACGGACGACGGCGCTCTTTTTTGGGGTAGTCGGTACCTCGTTAGCGACTTGGTTCCCAGTCATTGCCGGGTGGGTAAAGTCCCGACTACGGCCGCCCGGGGCAGTGCCAGAAGATGAGTTTTTAACCTCTTGTATCAAATGTGGGCAATGTGTGCAAGTCTGCCCAGTTGAAGCCATCCGCCTTGCTGATATTAATGATGCTATGGGCGTGGGTGTGCCATACATTGATGCTCGCGCCCAAGCCTGTGATTTTTCATGTGATGTTGTACAATGTATCTTGGCTTGTCCAACCGGCTCGTTAAGTCACAGCGTTACTAAAAAGGAAGAAGTCCGTATGGGATTGGCGCGTGTGGTGAGGCCGGAAGCCTGTTTAGCGCGTATGGGGCGTGGCTTTAAAGGACAAGCCCGGGGGCCTCATTTTAAAGGATTGTTGCGCTACAAAGACGTTGATCGCTGGAACCCCATTCTCGTCAGAGATCATCCTTATGATCGTCCCTTATGTGATCTTTGCGTGATCCAATGTCCCATCGAAAACGCTATTTCTCTGCAAGCCATTGATAAAGAAGGAAAACGTAAAGAACCCGTTATCCATGAAGCTTGCGTTGGCTGTGGGGTTTGTGAAATGATTTGTCCGGTAGAACCCACTGTGATTGTCATTGATGAGAGAAAAACTTGGGAGGATGTTGCTACATGAAAGGCAACCTTGAAGCATTGGCGGTGATGTTTGGCAAGGAACCGAAAAAGCCCAAACAAACTGAGCAAGCCAAAGAATTCCACTTGGAATATAAAAAACTGGTTAAAAATCTATCTCAGGAAGAGAAGGCGAAACTCAGAAAAGACTTGGAAAATGCGAGACTGGGGCATTACCCAAAAAAATGGCGCAATCGCCGCTGGGCGGCCCTCATCACGATCAATCTCCTATTCACGCTGTCTTTTTGGATAGATATCCAATTGTTTGAAGGTTCCATGATTGCTTCGCGTGTGCTAGGTGGCGGAAAAAATCCACCTAAAACTGGCGGAAAAAAAATGGCTGAAAGTTCGTAAAGAGAATGATCCCTCTTTTCATCGGGGAATCCGCCCCGTTTTCTGGATCGTGTTTGCTCTCATCGCGTTTATTTCAGGTTTCTCCCTATTTAATAGTATCAATCCCGTCGGCATTGTCAGCCGTGCTTTGATTTATGGCTTCAATTTGGCGATGCTTTGGGTATTGGCTTTATTATTGTTTGAAATCTTTTACTCGCGCCGCGCTTGGTGTCGCTATGTGTGTCCAATGGGCTTGACTTATGGTATGGTGGGTGCGTTATCGCCGCTGCAAATCACTTACCATTTACCGGATTGCCAACATGAAGGCGCTTGTCGCACCGTTTGTGAAGTCCCGCATGTTTTAGAATGTGTTAAAAAAGGCCGTGCCGGGGATGTCACTGTTGATATTGGCACTGATTGCACTTTATGCGCTGCGTGTGTCGATGTTTGCCCTACCAGTTCATTACGCATCATTTATTTTGAAGAGGTTTTTATTAGTCATTGATTTCGTCATATTTAATTTAATCCTTAATTCGCATTCAATCGAGGCGCTATAAGGATCATTGATTTCGTCATATTTAATTTAAGCCTTAATTCGCATTCAATTGAGGCGCTATAAGGACTCGTTGTCGTAAAACACCTACAAAAAGTCTGGCTAATGAGGCGCAATTGGGGGCCATAATTTAATTTGAAACCTTTCAAAACCTTTTATGGCCCCTAAACCAAGTAACTACAAGGATTGTATATAATAACGGATTTTAATTTCGCACCTTCAGTGCTTTTCTGTCAGCAGAATTCGACAGAATCAGTCGTTTACTGTGAAAATCGCCATAATATCTAGTACAACGGATACGCTTCATTCCCGGATTTTCAAGAAAGGACTCGTTGTCGTAAAACACCTACAAAAAGTCTGGCTAATGAGGTGCAATTGGGGGCCATAATTTAATTTGAAACCTTTCAAAGCATTTTATGGCCCCTAAATCAGGTAGTTTAGATAACTTTAAAATATTTCTTGCGTCAAAGCGCGTCAAAGCGCGTTTTCCACTTACAAGAATTTATAAGATTCAATTTAACCCTTAATTCGCATTAACAATTAACTTGCCTTTGGCTTATAGGACTTACGCATTGCACAAATTTCGGCAAGTATTCAGTTAGTTACCTCTAAAAGGCCGAGATGTTTAGTTATTTAACTAAAATCAATTGGTTAGTTGCCTGAGTGCGTTAGTTCTAGCTTAATAAAAAACTCAACTGTTTAAATTAAGTCGCTAAAGCGACTACTACAAACATTAAGTCGCTAAAGCGACTACTACAAGCGACTACTACAAACATTAAGTCGCTAAAGCGACTACTACAAACAGCGACTACTACAAGCGACTACTACAAACTTGATGGAGATAATACCATGTCTACAAAAATAATGATTATTTCGTTAAGTTTGTTATGTTTAGGATTACCAGTCCAATCTTTTTCCGGTGAACGGCATGACAAATCCGGTTATTCGTCTGAAACTGGCAAAGCAATGGTGCCCGGTGTTAATGTTGGGGATGAGACTGTTGTTCAGGTTGAGATGCCTCAGAAAGGGAATTTCGATAGACGAGTCTATCGTCTTCCAAATACGATTCTCAAAAAAATCACTGATAAAATGAAAGGAGGTGATTGGGGATGTGGGGAGAATGGGGATAAAATAGAAATCTTCAGCAACCATTTCTTCAATCTGGATAATAACAAGTTATTGCTTTTGTTGGGTATTTCTGAGTATTTATGTGGTTCCAATACCTTTATTCCAGTCACGGTTGATTATCATGGAAAATGGGAATATGGCCGATTTATCGAAGGTGAACCAACCTTGCTTGTCAAAGGCTCGGATAATGCGTTATGGCTGAACTCGCAATGGCAAATCGAAGGGACATATCCTTCACTTTACCGTAGTACAGATGGTATAGAATGGCAGGAAGTCACGTTACCTGAAAACAGAAACGTTGACTGTTGTTTTGAATGGTTAACTCAAATTTGTTTTGCCGGGCAACGGATTCGGCTTAAGTTTTATGGTGATTATACAAATAAAACTGAATATTGGGTTGCCTATGTTCATGATATTTTAAAGCCTATAGTAAAATGGCATCAGCTTAATCACGTTGATAAGCATTTTGAAAAAGAATGCTTTTTTGTTCCGGTAACCAAAGGAAATTGGATTAGAACAGAATCAGAAAATACCGCTGAAATCAGGTTTCAGCTAAAACATAATCGTCATGTTTTGACAGTTATTATTCCAAAGTGGATCTTTGTAGATTAGCGATTTTCCGGGTAGTTTTCAATATACTCAGCGTGGGCATAATTTGCACTTTTGTCATTCCGAATGGATGTGAGGAATCTTATTGCTACGCGAGATAATAGCCTTAAGGAAAACCTGTGGAAAAGGTAAAGGGCACACACCAACCTCAAAGGGGTTGAATGTGCATAAGTGGGTAAACAAAAGTCTTTTTGAGACTCATAACGAGCGACTTGTGAGTCGCTAAAGCGACTACTACAAACTTATAACTTATTTATAGATTAAGTCGCTAAAGCGACTACTACAAGCGACTACTACAAACTTATAACTTGTAGATTAAGTCGCTAAAGCGACTACTACAAACAAATACTACAAACAAATACTACAAACAAATGATTATTCTTGAACAAGTATCCAAGCGATTCAAACGTGTGCAAGTTTTAGATAACATCAATCTCCAAATTCAGCAGGGAGAACATATTGCCTTAGTCGGTTCCAACGGTGCCGGCAAAACGACATTGATGCGCTGTCTGTTAGGTGAATATCGCTGCGAAGGCAAAATTACTCTTGGTGGCTTAAATCCACGCAAACATCGGCAAGCCGTGCTAGCACGAATTGGTTTTGTGCCACAATTGCCGCCACCGCTCAAAATGCATGTGAACCAACTGATACGATTTGCTGCTGGCGTGTGTGGCACTGAGTCAAAGCGCATAGTAGACATCACCCGACGATTAGGCCTAGACATCCAAACGCTTTTACATCGGCCCTTTGTCAAACTCTCTGGAGGACAAAAACAAAAGCTGCTGATTGGTATCGCCTTAGGGCGCGACACTGATATCCTAGTCATGGACGAACCGGCGGCCAATCTCGATCCTGAGGCTAGGCGGATATTTTTAGAATTACTCCAAGAAAAACAAGAACATGCAATTAGCCTTATTTCCAGTCATCGTTTAGATGAATTAGCCGCTTTAGTTAATAGGGTGCTAGAATTAGACATGGGCAAAGTCGTCTTAGATGAACGTACATTAAATTAAGGAAATAGGCCGTCATGCAGTCCAAAGCTCCGTCATGGCAAGGAGTACAAAGCTTCAGCTTTGTACAATCATATATACACTCCCAAAACAAGCGTGAAAAAAACATGAAACAACGAGACAATATGAAGCATCTTCTTTATTTCTTAACTGTTCTAACTCTGCTCACGGGCTGTAATGGTGATATTACCGCTCCAGTAGAAATCACATTGGATCGTGATAATTGTGAACGGTGTCGAATGGTTATCAGCGACAAACACTTTGCCGCTCAAGTACGTGGCGGCCCGAAAAAGAAGGCCTATTTGTTTGATGACATGGGCTGTGCGGTACATTGGCTCAAAAAACAGGCTTGGGGTGAAGACGAGACAACCAAAATCTGGGTAACAGATTATCGCAACGGACGTTGGTTGGACGCTCGCAAAGCCTACTATGTGTCGGGGCAAATCACACCGATGGATTTTGGATTAGGTGCGGTGGCAGAGCAGGTGGAAGGCAGTATGGATTTTGAAGCTGCCAAAGCTGTGCTACTTGCAAAAAAACATAAACATCACAAGCCTTAGCATTCCAGGGGCTAAGTTTTCCAGGGGCGTTGCCCCTGGCTTTAATTAATACGCCCCTTTGGGGCTAATAGAGGATTTCTAAACGGGTTTATGGCCCTCAAATCGGTGCCAATAGCCATACAATAAGAATGGTCTTTAGGTATCCCAATAATTACAAGGATTGAATATAAGCAGGGATTTATTCTTGGGTTTATCCAATCTTTGTCGTTTGTAAGGCTAGGCTTAAATTTTTTTGTTCGGTATTTAGATGGAGTTCAAATTTTAGTCGCTAAAGCGACTACTACAAGCGACTACTACAAGCGACTACTACAAGCGACTACTACAAACGACTACTATAAACTATTACAAACTCTAAAATAAGGTGAACGGATTTTATGATGAAACATTTGTGGTTAACGGCTTTGTTGGATATTTCTGAGTCTTTACGCGCACGCTGGTTTTTACTTTATAGCACCGTGTTTGGTGGTATTGTTGTTTTATTATTTCTATTTGGGCTGACGGATTCTCGTATCATGGGATTTACCGGTTTATCTCGTTTGCTTGTTGTTTACATTCAATTGTGTATGGCTATCTTGCCCGTTTTTGTGTTAATCAGCACTGTGCGTTCTGTCGCGGGTGATAGAGAGGCGGGTGTTTTTGAGTATCTGCTTTCTTTGCCCGTTTCTTTGTTTGCTTGGTATTGGGGCAAACTTGTGGGACGATTTATCGTGATTTTCTTGCCGGTGTTTTTGGCGATGGCAGCAGCGGTGGGTTGGGCGTTGTGGCGCAAGGCGGCCGTACCTTGGGATTTATTTGCCTTATATACCGGCTTACTGGTTGCCTTAGCGTGGTGTTTTCTTGGTATGGGGATGCTCATTTCTAGTATTGCACGCTCTGTCGATGTGGCGCAGGGCACGGCTTTTTTTGTTTGGTTATTTTTGCTGCTGTTTCTTGACTTAATTTTGTTAGGCCTCATGGTGCGTGAGCAATTTTCACCAGAGCCGTTGGTATTGGTTGCGTTAGCAAACCCCTTACAAACCTTTCGCACCGGTGCCATGCTGTTATTTGATCCCCAATTAATCCTTTTAGGGCCAACGGCTTATGTGATTTTGGATTTGTTTGGTCAAACGGGGTATTTGGTTTGGACTTTTGCTTATCCGTTGGCACTTGGCAGTGTTTGTGCGATCTTTGGGTATGTGCTGTTTCGGCGGGGTGATTTGTTATGAGTTTTGGCCTAAATTCTATCCGTTTTCAAATTCTCAACACTGAGACACGGAGCTACACAGAGTTTCACAGAGATTTCACTGAAAACACTTGTCAGACTTAAAACTTGATCATCGAGTACAACAAATCTCAGAAATGTTTGCGAACAGACTCAAGTGCTTTTCTATGATCCTGAAATGGAATAGAGGCGATTTTTATTTTAACGGATACTATACTGAACAAACTGAGCCTTTTTGTTATGTCTCACGTCGCGAGAACTTTGAAGCTGTCGCCTAAGATTTCTCGCGTAATAGAAATGACTTTCAGCGCCGTTTGTAACGGTGCAAAGTATATCTAGGAACTAATCTTTACCCACAAGTCGGTATGTTATTGAAAATAATTCAATTTTAACCTGATGTGTGAGTGGTTAATGAATGACTCACTTTTTAGTTAAGTGATTGTTTTAATATAGCTTATGTAATGATTAATGATTAATGATTAATGATTAATGATTAATTTTGGACACTTGTGGGTAAAGGTAAGTATCTAGGAAAGGGATAGTATCCTTCGTGCAAACTTTGTTTCAGTCAGAGCGACAATGGGAGAGAGTTTTGAAACAGAAGACGTTGTGCATAGATTTTGATGATACTCTCCGCAGCCGTTGGGATGATTCGCCCATCGTAGGCGCGGCGGAAGCGTTGTCAAAACTCAAGCAAGAGGGATATCGCATTGTGATTGGCTCGGCACGAATCAATCCTAAATTGTGGGGCGATTTGGTGCATTTTAGAATCAAAGACATTAAAAATTGGTTAGACGAGCACAATATTCCTTATGACGATATTGTTGTCTACAA
>NBMI01000061.1 GCA_002085445.1 Candidatus Parabeggiatoa sp. nov. 2 | reverse complement strand
TTACAAAAAAAGTCACAAGTCAGGGTGCCAATTACCTTCCTCAAAAGGGCAATTAGCTCCGCTGAGCTTCGGTTCACAATTCGTTTACGTCACAATTCACAATTCACAAGTCCCTCTACTTATCACCATGACAGACTCAATCAGAAAAATTTTAGTAACCAGCGCGTTACCTTACGCCAACGGTTCCATACACATCGGGCACTTAGTTGAGTATATTCAAACAGATATATGGGTGCGCTTCCAAAAACTGCGCGGCCATCAGTGCTACTACGTCTGCGCCGATGACGCGCATGGGACGCCCATCATGCTACGCGCCCAAAAAGAAGGCATTACGCCTGAAGAACTCATTGCCCGTTTCCATACCGAACATCAAGCCGACTTTGCCGATTTTGCGATAGGGTTTGACAATTACTACTCCACTCATAGTCCGGAAAATCAGCATTTTTCCAATCTGATTTATAAGGGCTTGAAGGAAGGTGGGCACCTTGAGCGTCGCACGATTCGCCAATTTTATGATCCCGTCAAAGACTTGTTTTTGCCCGATAGATTTATTCGCGGCGAATGTCCACACTGTGGTGCGAAAGACCAATATGGCGACAGTTGCGAGGAGTGTAATAGAACCTATAATCCGACTGATCTCAAAAATCCGGTTTCAGCCATTTCTGGGGCAACGCCGATAGAAAAAGACTCGGAACATTTGTTTGTCAAGCTGTCGAATTTTGAGTCCATGCTACGGGAATGGACAAATAGCAATGCGTTACAGCCAGCGGTGCAACATAAACTCAACGAATGGTTTGAGGCAGGGCTGCAAGCGTGGGATATTTCTCGTGATGCCCCCTATTTTGGCTTTGAGATTCCCGACGATCCGGGCAAATATTTTTATGTCTGGCTAGACGCGCCCATTGGTTACATGGCAAGTTTCAAAAATCTCTGTGACCAAAAAAACCTCGATTTTGAGGAATTTTGGGGAAAAGACAGTCAAGCCGAAGTCTATCACTTTATCGGCAAAGACATTCAATATTTCCATTGCCTATTTTGGCCGGCCATGTTAACGGCTGGCGGATTTAGAAACCCCAGCGCCGTTTTTGTTCACGGGTTTTTAAAGGTGGATGGACAGAAAATGTCCAAAACCCGCGGCACTTTCATCAACGCCCGCACTTATTTAAGCCATCTTAACCCCGAATATTTACGCTATTATTTTGCGGCTAAATTGGGCCACGGTGTGGACGATGTTGACTTAAATATGGACGATTTTTTTTATCGCGTTAATTCGGATTTAATCGGCAAATTTGTGAATATCGCCAGTCGTTGTGCGAGATTTATCACCAACCGCTTTGACGGACAACTGGCCCCTGAATTGGCGGAGACGGCCCTTTATAAAGAATTTCTGATGCGCGGCAACAGCATTGCTTCAGCTTACGAAAGCCGCGATTACAACAAAGCGGTGCGTCACATCATGGCTTTGGCAGATCGCGCTAACCAATATATTGATGAACACAAGCCTTGGGTGATGGTGAAACAACAAGGCAATGAGGCCCAATTGCAAGCCGTTTGTAGTCAAGGCCTCAATCTTTTTTGGGTGCTGTTGGGTTACTTAGCCCCGATTCTGCCACGACTGGCAAAATCGGCGGAAGAATTTTTAGCCGCCCCGGTGACTTGGCAACCTGAGCCATTACTCGCACACACCATTAATCCGTTTAAACCGTTAATGAAGCGTGTCGAGAAAAAACAAATTGATGCCATGATTGAGGCTTCCAAAGACAGTCTAGCCGCCTCAAACAAACCAGCACAAGCGCCCGTCGCCTCAAACAAACCGGCAGAAGCCCCCGTCGCATCAATAGAGCCGGTTGATGAATTCTCCAAAATCGACTTACGCATCGCTCGTATTATCAAAGCCGAACAGGTTGAAGGCGCGCAAAAACTGTTGCGTTTAACCCTAGACGTGGGAGAAGAAAAACCGCGCAACGTGTTTGCTGGTATTAAAGACGCTTACGCGCCGGAACAATTAACGGGCCGCTTGACGGTAATGGTGGCAAATCTTGCCCCGCGCAAAATGCGCTTTGGAGTGTCAGAAGGCATGGTATTAGCGGCAGGGCCGGGCAAAAAAGACCTCTTTTTGCTTAGCCCCGATGAAGGGGCGTTGCCGGGGATGCGAGTTAAATAGCCCAAAGCCAAGGGCGTTGCCCTTGGCTATATTAATCTAGCTCAAAGCCAAGGGCGTTGCCCTTGGCTATATTAATCTCGTACCAAAGGGGCTAATCTAGCTCAAAGTCAAGGGCGTTGCCCTTGGCTAAATAAAGTCTGGCCTTACAAACAACAACAAGGATTGGGTATAAGCAAGGATAAATCCGCAGCATTATTCAATCCTTGTAGTTATTTGGAGTCAGTTTTACCATTATTTTTGTAAGGCTATTGGCACCGATTTGAGGGCCATAAAACCAAGTTTTCAAATTAAATTCTGGCCCCACAAACAACTACAAGGATTGAGATAAACCTGCGGATAAATCCCTGCTTATACCCAATCCTTGTAGTTATTAGGAGTCAATTTTACCATTATTTTTGTAGGGCTATTGGCACCGATTTGAGGGCCATAAAACCATTTGGAAGTTTTAAATTTAAACTCTGGCCTTAAAACCGATAATCCCAAGGATAAATCCCTGCTTATATTCAATCCTTGTAGTTATTTATATTAGGCACCGGTTTGAGGGCCATAAAACATGCAAATTTTATGCCTTTTCAATTAGGCTCATATAAGTGTAGTAAGAGTACAACTTCTTTTATATCTCATTCCACGGTTCGGTTCCTGCTTCAACCAAGCTGGTTGTTTCCAGAATTCCAGAAGCAGGCGTTAGTTCCTTTGGTATCGCCGTACACCTTAAAAGGTAACCCTATATTACTAAATAAAAATTCAGTAGTCAACTCTAATTTCAACGATCAACATAAGTAGGATAAGTAGCCACACCCTTAGTGCCTTTAAGGGTTTCAACCCAAGCATCATAGGTCGCATCTACTCTCCCCCGAACCGTGCTTGCATCTTTCAATGCACACGGCTCTCCAGTAAATCCTAAAGTCCGTTTTCTACCTTAGTGATTCAAGTTCCTTAAGAGCTATTGACATGGCACATGTCACTCCAATTCACTTAAATTGATTTACCTGTTTCCCTTCATTGCTGAGATTCTCTCCCTTTTCCCTTGGCATTACCCAAGGCTTATAACGTACAACTACTATGGAAACTCCGTTACCTTAACCATTATTGGTCTTAGGCAATCCCCAAATTGCTTTGGTTAATACTTCGATTAGCCGAGACTATTCTCTAAATGCGGATTCCTGGCACCTTAGATTCGCTGTTCGTTATTTAAGCTCTAAACCTACCGAGAGCCGTATATGTTAGGTGAACATGCCACTATGTCTGTTCTTTAATG
The DNA here is from genome assembly GCA_002085445.1 of Candidatus Parabeggiatoa sp. nov. 2. Taxonomy (GTDB): domain Bacteria; phylum Pseudomonadota; class Gammaproteobacteria; order Beggiatoales; family Beggiatoaceae; genus Parabeggiatoa. The sequence goes on along the minus strand of NBMI01000061.1, from coordinate 73,438 downwards.
GCATCTATCATAACGGGAGTTATAGGCAATGTATCCCGTAGCGAAATTCTACACTTACATAACTAGCGTTCAAGCAGTATAGCCTTAATCAATAGTGCTTTATCTGGGAAACTACTCGTCTTAAATTGCCTAGACTAATTTTCCCATAATCGTCATGCTACGGTTCCCTTAGCCATTTCTAGTTAAAGGTTAGACGCTGATTTATTCCGATTTCCACACGGAAACTCGTCCTTGAGCTACCACATTAAAGCCTTATGGGCGCACACAGACAAATTTGTCAATATTTGTCCATAAAATGGTGAACTGTTTTTAACCCCGGAGGAAATACATGAAAATACCGATAAGGCTCTGGCCTTTTCTCCATCATGCCAAGGCGGTACCGCGCTGGCTATTTCAAGGCGGGTTGGCGGTGTTTTTGCTGGGCAGCGCGTCGAGTGCGTTTGCTGATAAGGGTAATGTCATTTATTCTGTCGTCGATGGGTATGGCAAATTGTTTGTGCCTTGCGTTGAGTTGGACGAAGGGACGATTTATCAAGCAGATTTGGATCATGTGCGCGGCATTGAACAGTTTTTGTTTAAGTTGAAGACGGCGTTGCCAACCAAACCCATCAAGGGTGTGTGTGCTTTTTTTGATAGAAACAGCGGGAAAATTATTCTTCCGGTTGTTGAAGTCAATTTGGGCGGTAAGAAAAGACTTTATCAAGTGGAAATGACGGCCGAGTCCCGGGCGACTGATGGTGAGATGATGTTCGGCGTGTCTCCACCGGTGTTGGAAATAGGCCCCTATGCCAGAGGCCGTTTGCGGGTTGTGCTAGATAATCCCTCTGCCACGACGGGTACTCGTAAGAAGGATGAGGATAATGGAGACAACGGCAATCAGGCGGATAAAGGGGAGACGGATAAGGCGGATGATGGTGAGGGCGATGATGGCCCTAAAGTGACTATTTGTCATAAAGGCAAAAATACGCTTTCCATATCACAAGCCAGTCTTCAGGATCATTTAAATCATGGCGATACGCAAGGCGCATGTGCGGGTACACCGGCCGATAAGTCTGAGGACGGCGATGAGGACAAGGATGGCGATGATAAGGGCCAGGATAACGGTGATCAGAGTAAGGATAAACCCGCCAATCAAGGCGGTGAAGTCACGGCGGTTTGGCTTGATGTCAACAAGGTGAAAGTCTGTGGTGATGACAGTGGTTGCCAAACGGTTGGGGGCAGTCAACGCTTGAATTTATTGGACTTGGATGGCAAAGCGTTATCGACGTTGGTTGATGTGTCTTTATTGCCGGCCACCTTTCATCAATTGCGCTTGGTATTGGGTGGTGATAATAGCGTGATGGCCGATGGCAAAACCCAGCCGTTGAAAGTGCCCAGTGCTCAACAATCGGGCCTGAAAATCATGGGTGATTGGGAAGTCAAGGCCGGTTTTGCGACAGAAATTCATTTGCTGTTTGATGTGGATAAGTCGGTGCATTTTAATCGGGGGCAAGGGTATATGCTGAAGCCGACGATTAACGCGACGGTGGTGTTGACAGCGTTAACACCGAGCGCGTGGAATGTGGTGAGTGGCCTTGCCGACGAGTATGCAGCCACCGGTAGTCTTAAAATTAACAATGATGATCTGTTTACTGAGACGGAGAGTGTCACGCTCACGTTGAGGCCCGACGCGACACCAGAAAGGATGCGCTTTAGTGTGGATGGGCAAACGTGGAGTGAGTTTGAGCCTTATAGCTGGACGCGAGATTTTCTGTTTACCGATGGAGTACTGGGTGAAAAAACGGTTTATGTGCAGTACCAAACCGGTGGTGTCACGTCTTCGCAGGAATATGACCAAATTCTTCTGGTGCCGATGTATGGTGCCGAGTATCAGGCCAGCAATTTGCCGACGACAATGGCGCAAGGGATCACGTATGCGGTGAATCTGTCGGTGACGAATACCGGTTCGCTGACTTGGGATTCGCAGCATAGCCAATATCCGGTACAAGTTCGTTATCGGTGGAAAGATAGCAGTGGCAACGTGGTGGATAAATATGGCAATTATGGTTTGTTTGCCAATAGAGTCGCGTATTCTCAAAGTGAAGCACTCACCCTGCTGGTCCGTGCGCCGTTGCTACAGACTCTGCCAGCCAATACGTCGTCACTGACGCTGGAAATTGATTTGGAAGAATGGGGCACCACTTTATTTTCAGAAGTGGGTGTAGCGGCCCTGACGCAAACCGTCGCTATTAGCGATACACCGCTGCCAGAAAGGCCTACGCTTGATGTGACTAAAATGCCATTTGGTGTGGGCGGACAAGAAGGTAGTGTTCTTAACGATCCATTTCGCTTTTTTATAAAGTGATTTCAGGAGGAGTTTGTGAAAAGCATCAAATATTTTGCTTCGGCAATATTATGTGCAGTGCTTGTTCTTCCCTCAGCGTTCGCGGCTTATTCTATTGATACCAGTTCGACAACAAATGGTGAAAGCTTTTGGGAAAGCGAGATTTTGAGATTAACTGCTGATTTAAATGGCACCAATCTCACACTCACTGTCACGAAAAAAGATGGAAGTCTGTTTAAATCTTCTGGCACTCTCGATTTTAAAGTCGGTAGTCCCGAAACTTTTGGAGGCACTAGATTTGAGACTTCTGTTTATGATGGCCTTTCTTCTCAAGAGTATACTCATAACCTGGATGATTATTTGGGTATTGCATGGGAAAATAATCCGACCGGTTATCCCAAAGAGTTTTATGCTCGCTATGAAGGGCCTGATAAGACATGGGCATGGGTAGGGCCTATTCAGGTTTTTTATGAGGCTGATGTTGATGTGTCTGATCCCGCTCCAACGGTTCCAGACTCTGGCGAGCCGTGGGCTGAAATAGTCGGTATAGACTCCACTTATGTGATTGGAGAGAGTGTCTATCCATTTCTCACCGCAGGTGATGATGGAAACCTTTCTTTGCTAGATTTTGTGGTAGCCGATGCCAATGGCAATGAACTCTATCGCAAGAATTGGGATAATCTGAGCGGAGAGTCTTTCCAGACTTCAGCGGAGTTTTCAACCGCAGGTTGGTCAGCAGGTTGGTATCGCTATTCTTCCTACGTTGAAGACGCGGCCGGTCATTCTGTTATAGTGGAGGGCGATGGGTTTTCGTTGGTAGATGATACGACTTCATTGCCGCCAGATGAACCAACCACGCCGCCACCACCGCCTCAAGTAGAGGAAAAACAAATTTGTGGTAGCGTTGAGCCGGTAAAACTGTCAAGCTCACAATTGCTTGAACAGGACGGTAATATCTTGATGAATGGCACGACTGTCACTGTTCTGAGTGAAGGCAACGCGACTGAAATCAAAGTCAATCACACGAGCGAAACCGGTTATGTGGCGACTACCAATCTCAGTGAGGTTTGCACCATTCCCACTCCGCTTGAGCGTCTTCACGAGCCAGACAGTGGTGAAGTGGTTGTCTCTACGCCAGTCGGCATCTATGCCCATATCGCGCCCAATGTTGGGAGCCGCTCTGTCGATGTTAACGGGGATGGGACGGGCAATCAGGCTGACGTTATTCCCTACAATACTTTCCTAGAGGTGCAGAGAGTCTGGCAAAATTGGATTAAAGTGCGTTTTGAAGGCACTGACGGCCAAGCGAAAGAAGGCTGGATTTATCGTGGATTTGTTGCGGAAGGCCCGGATATTCCGCAAACTTCCGAAACCAGGGAAGAAAAGCAAACCGGTGTCATTGCATGGGCCCATGATATGACCGTTGATATCCGTATGTATCCAAAAACGGAGATTAATGAGATTATTTGGGAGAGTTATGAATGTACGCCAGTTCAAATCATTGAGCAACACAACGATCTGCCGTTTGCCTTTGTGAAAATTGACTCGCCCTGCAAGGAATTGGATGAAGAAACGACCAAGCAGTATGGACGGCTTTATGACGGGGTTGTTGATCTGAACAAACTCCAAATCGGCTTGAGTGGCTGGGTGCATCAAGACTTTATCAAGCGTGATGGGCAAACTTATGACACGCCATTTGCCTATCCTTTTGATTATGATGCGGCCAAAAGTGCGCCTATTGCTGAAAAAGGGCTTGTTACCCAAATCTTCTTTGAAGAAGTGATGGGACAAATCCATGAGTGCATTGACTACAACCTTGAAGAAGGTACACCTGTTAAAGCAGCCGCTCGTGGTACTGTGACTTTTGCCTGGCTATTAGACGGGCTTGGCAATACGGTGGTATTGAGCCATGACAATGGCTATTTCACTGTTTACGCCCATTTGCAAGAAATCTCTGTGGCAAAGGATGATGTGATTCCTATGGAAGTCCAAGTTGGCACGGTGGGTGGAACAGCGGATCATGATGCTGGCTCGAAACGACCACATCTACATTTTTGTGTCCGAAACGATGGTGAGCCACAAAAAAGTAAGAATTGGCAAAACGCGCTTAATCCTACCAAGTACGTTGCTGGTTATGATGCGAGTGATGCTCATCAATGTGTGAAAGACTTTATTGTGGATGAAGGGATTAGAGATATTAGCGACATTATCTTAAGATGTGTGGTAGGAATTGGTGGAATTTCAGAGCAAGACGATGAGACTATAGCTTTGTTAATAGCAGCCTCAGCAAAAGCTATGATGGAATGTGCTTTGTTAATTCAGTCTGATGATTTTCCTGTTCTTGTCATTAATGAAAAGCAGTGGTACTCAGGATTCTGTATAAAAGCAATGGAAGAGACTGGAATTTTAAGCACTAAGCGGTTTCAAGTAAATGCTCCGAAAGGATCGAATGTGCGGACAGGCCCCTTCGAAAATAAGCCGAAACTAGAACTCACCAAGGGAGTTGTTGAGTTAATAAAAGATAAACAAACTGTTGATGTTCTGTATGCAGTAAAGGGTGATAAGGTTGGTGAGAACGATATCTGGTACAGGGTGATTTACGATAGAGACAACGCTATATATGCGTATGTTCACTCTGGTGCTTTTCAAGATTTCCTTAACGACGATACTTATAAGAAACATCAAAAGGTTATTGATGCTTACTGGGCTCGTGATAAAGGTCTTGATAAGGGAAATAGGGTATTCGATTACGAAGATAAACGAGGTACTCTGATCACGAAACTTCTACACTCCTATAATGATTACCTTAATGCTGAAGGGGAAACAGATGTAGATGTCCCTTGGGAAATAATCGCAGCAATTCATTACCGGGAAACTAGATCAAGTACAACTGCTCAGGATGATCAAACAGGTGGCAATGGTGTGGGTCATTTTCAGTTTGATAAGATTAACCTTGCACAAATTGAGCGTACAAAAACAGAGTGTGCAAAATCTGTAGAAATTGGTGCTAGATGCGTTGGTGAAGCTATTCAGTGGATAAAATGTGCCAAAAAAAGTTCTTTGATGGGGTATGATGATAAAGGCAAAGAAATCTATGGGCCTTCCGTGTGTAGTCCTGAATTTGATAAGGATGGCAACAGAAAGACTACTAAGGTCACTAAGAATCTCAGCAGTGCTGAGAATGAAGATGTGATTAAGGATATTTTCTGGGGCTATAATGGAAGATATGATCAAAAACAGGATTTGTATGAATATCAAGGTGGAACACCTGATGGTTCGTCGTATGTTATGAACCAGTTCAAGGGAAGGGAATTAGGCCCTCATATGCAGCAGCTTGATGGGACGGACGACCAAAATTATGGTGCATATCGTGTATTTTTAGAATTGGAAAAATTAGGACTCTAATGCGAACGTAGCAAGCGTTTGATGGATTAATTAATGAATTGTGGAATTGTAGGGTGGGTAGAGCGAAGCTAAACCCACCATTTATTTCATTCGTTTCATCTTCATTACCATTCCATCACCATACCTATCTACTCTTTCTTCCGTGTCTTTGGTATTGCGCTTTAATTTGATTGTCGTCAATGGGTTGTTTATGGTGGGTTGGACATTCCATAACGAAATTGTGCTTCGCTCTACCCACTCTACATTTCTTATGTTGATTGATGGATTAACTGATGTCGGGTATCGTACAGCTATAGATATTCAGATAATTATTTAGTCCCCTTTAGGGGACTTTCGCTTTCAGACAACTGCTTTAGCTGTTGGCTGCCAAAGAAATTATTTATCTGAAAAACTATAGTTGGCAAAAGTCAACGGATTAGCTGTTAGTACTTAGGATATGCACGGATATGCTTAGTACAACGGATACGCGTTCCGAAACGGATGATAAGTTAAGAGTGCATAATAACCCATTTTTATTTTTTAGCTGTATTAATGGCCATTGAGATTGAAGTGTGAATTATCCCATCATCAATCCGTGTGAGTTATCCGTTTCGGAACGAGTATCCGTTGTACTATGTGTAGTTTATGTTGATTGATGGACTAATAGATTGTTGTCGGATATCGTACAGCGGGCTGGCGGGAGTCAACGGATTAGCTGTTATTAGTATGCACGGATATGCACGGATATGCTTAGTACAACGGATACGCGTTCCGAAACGGATGATAAGTTAAGAGAGCATAATAACCCATTTTTAGCGGTATTAATAGCTGTTGAGACTTGAGAGTGAATTATCCCATCATCAATCCGTGTGATTTAGCCGTTGAATTATCCGTTTCGGAACGAGTATCCGTTGTACTAGATAGTGTTGTACTGTACTAGACAGCCACCGTCCGTTGTTTTAGACTTGAAAGTGAATTATACCGTCATCAATCCGTGTGAGTTATCCGTTGAGTTATCCGTTTCGGAACGAGTATCCGTTGTACTAGATAATGTTGTACTAGACAGCCACCGTCCGTTGTTTTAGACTTGATAGTGAGTTATCCCATCATCAATCCGTGCGAGTTATCCATTGAGTTATCCGTTTCGGAACGAGTATCCGTTGTACTACTTGAAAGTGAATTATCTCGTCATCAATAATCCGTGTGAGTTATCCGTTGAGTTATCCGTTTCGGAACGAGTATCCGTTGTACTACTTGAAAGTGAATTATCCCATCATCAATCCGTGTGAGTTATCCGTTTCGGAAAGCTTTGCACACAGAAGGTTCGCATATCCTAAGTACTAGACTGAACCAGACTTAAGAACAAACTATGCCACAACTTATCCACAAAGAACTCACTTACATTGTTCGAGGCGTACTGTTTGATGTCTACAACCAACTTGGGCCGAGACTCCCTGAAGAGTTCTATCAAAAAGCCATCACCCACGGCCTCAAAGAACAAGGTATCACTTGTGAACCTGAAAAAGAATTTGAAGTCACTTACCGAAACCAATCAGCCGGTACTTATAAAGTTGACCACTGGCTTGCAAACGGCAAACTCCTCCTTGAAATCAAAGTGGCCCCTGGAATCATGCCGATTCATCAAGCCCAAACCATTTCTTATCTTAAAGTCACCAATGCCGACTTAGCCATCATAGCCAACTTTGGTGCCAAACCCCTACAAGATCAACGACTACCTAATTTCATACGAGAGAAAACGGCTAACTTTCAATGGCAACGCCAACCACTGACAAAAGATACGTTATACCCAGAACTTACCAACCGCATCCTTGAGGCCTTACATCGAGTACACTTTACCTTAGGGCCGGGTTTTATCCATCGTGTCTATCGGGGGGCCGTTATGATAGAACTGCAGCATCAAGGCATGGGTTATGAGCAGATTAAGAAAATTCCGTTTTACTACAAAAACTACTATATTGATGTGCAAAAGGCCCAAATGATTAAGGTAGAAAATAAAGTGCTGTTGGGCGTTTTTGCGGTAAAAGTGGTTGATGAAGTGAAGGCGATTGTGATGAAGGCACGGATGAAGCGTTTGGGGGTGAAGCTGGGATTTCTGGCCAATTTTTATGGAAAAGAGTTGAAAATAGAGAGGGTGTTTGATGACAATGTCGTCTAGTACAACGTCGATGATAAGTTAAAAGGTAATAATAACCCATTGAAAAGCGGTATTAATAGCCGTTGAGACTTGAAAGTGAATTATCCCGTCATCAATCCGTGTGAGTTATCCGTTTCGGAACGCGTATCCGTTGTACTAGATAGTGTTGTGCTAGACAGCCACCGTCCGTTGTTTTAGTTTAGACTTGAGAGTGAATTATCCCATCATCAATCCGTGTGAGTTATCCGTTTCGGAACGAGTATCCGTTGTACTAGATAGTGTTGTACTAGACAACATCCGTTGTACTAGATAGTGTTGTACTAGACAACCACCGTCCGTTGTTTTAGTTTAAACTTGAAAGTGAATTATCCCGTCATCAATCCGTGTGAGTTATCCGTTGAGTTATCCGTTTCGGAACGCGTATCCGTTGTACTAGATAGTGTTGTACTAGACAGCCACCGTCACTAGACAGCCACCGTCCGTTGTTTTAGTTTAAACTTGAAAGTGAATTATCCCATCATCAATCCGTGTGAGTTATCCGTTTCGGAACGAGTATCCGTTGTACTATGTGTAGTTTATGTTGATTGATGGATTAACAAATTGTTGTCGGGTATCGTAAGCATGATAAGTTAAAAGGTAATAATAACCCATTGAAAAGCGGTATTAATAGCCGTTGAGACTTGAAAGTGAATTATCCCGTCATCAATCCGTGTGAGTTATCCGTTGAGTTATCCGTTTCGGAACGAGTATCCTAAGTACTAGATAATGTTGTACTAGACAGCCACCGTCCGTTGTTTTAGACTTGAAAGTGAATTATCCCATCATCAATCCGTGTGAATTTCGAGTATCCGTTGTACTATGTGTAGTTTATGTTGATTGATGGATTAATAGATTGTTGTCGGGTATCGTACAGCGGCAACAGATTAGCTGTTATTAGTACTTAGGATATGCTTAGTACAACGGATACGCGCGCCGAAACGGAAGACATCCAAAGCATTTTATGGCCCTCAAACTCGAAAAATCCAAATAACCCTAAAAAAATAAAATAACCCTAAAAAAATAGGTTAATAACAGGGGCCCGCGTATCACTACTCTGCCAAACCAAACTCCCGCGGCGGCTGCACCAAACTAAAGTTTGGACGACTGCGCGTGAGGCGATTACAAGCCTACTACAAACGGGCCTTTTCCGTACGGTATGGCATTGACGATCTGGCTCCCTATCTCAACTTTTTAGGTTCAACTATGTTCAAACCTTTCAAAATTATCATTGAAAAACATTCGGATGGTTATGTCGCCTACCCAATTGGATTAAAAGGTGTTGTTGTGGCTGAAGGCGATACCTATGAAGAAGCGCTGACAGAGATAGGTTCTGCTATTCAATTTCACATTAAGACTTTTGGTAAAGAGGCATTTGAACAACATGAAGAAACATTAGAGGCCTTTATTGCCGAAGCGAGGGTTGCCATCTGATGTCCAAATTTCCGAGTGAGGCACCCAAAGCAAGAGTCATTAAAGCATTTGAATCAAAGAGCCAAGAAATCCGATTTTTAAAAAAATCGGATTTCTCAATTATTAAGAACAACGGGTTGGCAAAAGTCAACGGATTAGCTGTTAGTACTTAGGATATGCACGGATATGCTTAGTACAACGGATACGCGCGAAAAACGGATGAGAAGTTAAAAGGTAATAACCCATTTTTAGTTGTATTAATAGCCGTTGAGACTTGAAAGTGAATTATCCCGTCATCAATCCGTATGAGTTATCCGTTTATTTCGAGTATCCGTTGTACTAGATAGCCGGGTAGGATGCCAAGATTTTTTTTGAAAAATCGGATTTATCAAAGAGCCAAGAAATCCGATTTTTGGGAACGGATTTATCAAAGAGCAACAAATCCGATTTTTTGGAAAAATCGGATTTCTCAATTATTAGTACTAGATAGTGTTGTACTAGACAATGCTGTACTAGACAATGTTGCACTAGACAATACCATTTTCAATTTTCATTATTAATTCGCATTATTAACTTAATGGCAGCGAAAATGAATCTATTTTGCTGATGAATGTAGCTGCCGGTATTAAATATTTTGGTTTGTTGCAAAGATTAGCTGAAAATAACCAATTGAAATCTGATCATTTACTGATAATTGATGAACCAGAAAATCATCTTCATCCTGAATGGCAACTGTTGCTGGCGGAATTGATTGTTAATTTAGTTAATCAGCATAAGGAAACCCATTTTTATTTCAATGAGTTAACGGATGAAGGTATTGAAGTCAAAAAAGTCACTGATGATTTAAGTTCTCTATTTGAAGCACTTTCTTTGCCCTTTCATAAATTGGAACAAACCGTGTTGGGAATTAGTTAATGCAACATTTACAAGCGGCATTTGAACAATGGTATGGGGATTGTCAACGAACCTTGACGGAAATTAGTTAGAGTCTATAAAAATATAAATATTTGATAACAATATAGAAGAATATCTATATTAGACTTGTCCGTAAATAAATAAGAAAGCCAGGGGCGTTGCCCCTGGCTTTAATAACACATACCGAAGGGGCTAATAGAAAAGCCCCAACGGGGCGACATTAATAAAGCCTGTGTATCTACCAGGCAAGCCCCAACGGGGCGACATTAATAAAGCCTAGGGCATCGCCCCAGGCAAGCCCCAACGGGGCGACATTAATAAAGCCTGGGGCATCGCCCCTGGAAGGTGGCGGGAAGAGAATGGCGAGAAGCCGTTAAATTAAGAAAACCCTTATTTTCGGACAACTCTATTAATAAGCAGATTTATGAAGAAAGCTTTCTATATATTTCTATATTTAACAACAAAATTTTGATCTGATAATGCCAATGAGCGTACACTTTGTGTCAGTGAGGAAAAATATCTTGATTTTGATCAGATCGCTCAAAAATATTTTAGAGGAAAAAACCAACCATCCACTGTGGATATGTTAGCTTTTGGTAGTGAGCCTGTTTTATTGGTTGAATTCAAAGCCGGTAAAAATGTTAAAGTGGAAAAACAAAAGCTTCAGTTTAAACTATTGGCAAGTATTCTTCTATATGAACGAGTAGCTGCCACTATTGTGAATCTTGATGCGAAGAAACTGGTTAATACAAAATTCGTCTATTTGGTGGTTTTTGATCCCAAAAATTGTCCCTCCTCGTCGGCTCGTACCGCCAATATTCAGAACCATATGGATAAAGTCAAAGTTCGTTTTGGTATTGATAAATACAAAGGCCGTTTTTTGTTCGAGCCTTTACACATGAATGTGGAGATGAATTTAAAAAACTTTTACAACGGTTTGGAGTAAAACATTTTTTGACTTAAATTTTTATAATCTAATGAATTCATTAAAAATATTAATAGTCACCGGCATATTCCCACCGGATCACTGATGCCCAGCCAGCTATGTGCCAGCCATTGCCACTGCCCTATCACAAAGACATACGATTATTGCTGTTATAACCCTGACAGAAGATCAAACTTATGATGACGCTGTTTATCCGTTTCTGGTAAAACGCATTCGTCGTCAGCAAAATCGTCTGATAAGACGTATTCAAACGATTACCACGATTTACCAATTAGCAAAAACAGCGGATGTTGTCTATCTCAACGGCTTAGTTTTAGAAGGCGTAATAGCCAGCAAAATATTGAGGCGTAAACCCACCGTCATTAAAATCGTTGGATATCTGATTTGGGAAAGAGCGCGTGTTAACGGCATGACACAAGACACGATTGACGATTTTCAACACAAATCATACAACCTCAAATGGAATATCCTAAAAAAAATACAAGGATGGTACACAAACCTTGCCGATAAAATAATTACACCCAGCCAATATTTAGCAGAGATCGTGGCACAATGGGGTATAAATAAAAGCCAAATTAAGATCATTTATAATAGCGTCCACACATTACCTAGTGATAATAAAATCAATCAAGATAAACAAGTTGATTGTGTAACAGTAGCACGTCTGGTACCTTGGAAAGGGATTTCAGAATTGATTAATGTCGTGATACCCAATAATTGGAGTCTCAATATTATTGGAGACGGTATCTTAAAAACCACACTAGAAAAACAAGTCAAACCAAGTCAAACGCATTTAGTCAAATTCCTTGGCTATATTCCTAAAGAACAAGTCATTGAAGAAATAGCCAAAGCTAAAGTATTTATTCTTAACTCCACTTATGAAGGACTCCCCCATATTGTCCTTGAAGCCAAAGCAGCCGGTGTGCCAGTCATTGCCACAGCGGTTGGGGGAACACCAGAAACCATTACTGATGGCGTGAACGGTTATCTTATTCAGGCAGGTGATAACCCAGCACTGACAGAAAAAAATCCGCTACTTACTGGATAACCCTAGAGAACTGCAACGTATTGGGCAAGCAGGGCAAAAACAAGTCAAAGAATTTTTTTCATTTGAAACTATGGTATTACAAACAGAGCAAGTGTTGATATGCAATTAATCATTAACAATTTTGGCCCAATTAAAACAGGTGAAATTTATCCGTTCATTTCGCGTATCCGTTGTACTAGAAATTCGCATTATTTGTGGGCCATAAAACCATTTGAAAACTTTCAAACTAAAAACGGGCCTAAAAAAACGACAAAGACTAGGAAATCCCAAAGACAAAACCCTTCTTACATTCAATACTTATAGTTTTTATAGGATTATTAGCACCCATTTGTGGGCCATAAAACCATTTGAAAACTTTCAAATCAAAACATGGCCCACAAAATTATCCGTTTATTTCGCGTATCCGTTGTACTAAACAATGTTGTACTAGACAAAGCTGTACTAGACAATACTGTACTAGAAATTAGCGATAGTCAACGAATTAGCGATTATTAATATCGCATTATTTGTGGGCCATAAAACCATTTAAAAACTTTCAAATAAAATCATGGCCCACAAATAAACGCACGCCAAAGACACAAGAGACAACCAAATAAACTTGCGCCTTTGGCGTTAAAAACTCTCTGTGGGCCATAAAACCATTTAAAAACTTTCAAACTTTTTAGATTCTAAATTCGAGTAATCATAATGGATAACGAAGATAACAACGAAAAAACTTATTGGCATCAGATTCTGGGCAGAATACTTGAATTTTTACTAACACCCGTCGGGATAATCGTCTTAACCGATGTTAAGGTGGTTAATAAACTACCCGAGGCATATGTCTTATTATTAAAAACAAAATCGAAAAAATGGACTCAAAAACAACTGGAGCGATTACCCGATGGGATTAGAGACAGCACAACAAATGACGTTTTGCTAGAATTCAAAGCAACTGAATCCATTAACAAAAACACCTTTATCCAAACAGCGTGGTACGAATATTCCTATAAACGCTCACAAGAAATAGCCGATGACGAAATCCAAACGTTTTTGATATGTGCGAAACAACCCCAAAAGGATAATAGGGAGCAATACGGTTATACAATCCAAGTACAAGCCGGTGTTTATAAAAGTACACATATTGCGTATAATCACATCACATTGATATCCCTTAATGAGCTACCTAATAAACTTCACAATGCTTGGATAACTTGCTTAGCCAGTAAAAAACTCAAAAGACTTAAATCGTTTCAGCTTTTGAAAGAACAAGGATTCAAACAGATCAAAAAAGCATTTAAAGGTTTTTTAAAAGCGATTGGTGACATGTGGGGGGTTCAATATTATTCTCAAGAAGAACTTGATAAATTATTGAACGAACGGTTGAGAGGCATGAGACCAAAAGATGTGGTGAATTACTTTAAGTCAGAACAACTCGAAGAAATTGAAGCCATTCTTAAACAACGAAAACAACAGCGTTAACCATTTTAGAAATCCGATTTTTCAAAAAAATCGGATTTCTGGAAAAAAAGAATTCTCCTATGGGGGCCATAAAACGAGTTGAAAACTTTAAAATCAAAACCTGGCCCACAAAATTATCCGTTCCGGAACGCGTATCCGTTGTACTAGACAAAGCTATACTAGACAATACTGTACTAGAAATTAGCGAGAGTCAACGAATTAGCTATTATTAATATCGCATTATTTGGGGGCCATAAAACGATTTGAAAACTTAGTTATAGTGGAATTAACGGTTTTCTTGTGCCGGTGCAAAATAGTCAAGCTTTAGCGGCAACGATGGAAAAATTTATTAATGATGTTGAATTATGTCAACGTATGGGTTTGGCGGGCCGGAAAAAAATTTGTGCAGAATTCGATGAACGAATAGTGATACAAAAAACATTTGATGCTTACGGCATTTAATAGACATTAGCCTGATCGCAATTCTGTGATAATTCTAACATCTATTAACAAATGTTAATAAATCCGAACACGGGAACGATCAACCCATTATCCCCCGGCTTCCGCTTAGGGTAACATTGCTTGAACCCATTTTTTTTACAAAGAAGGCTAACCACTATCAATTCTTATTAAATATTGCTCCTAAACGAATTAGGTTAAACTTGGCAGCCGTGCCGCGAAGCCAAACGTTAGTTTGGACGACTTTCTGACGTATTTGAACCGTCAAAACAATGTTGACAGACTACTAGTGCCCTTTAGGGTACTTAAGCTTTCAGCCTTCCGATTTATCGGAAGGCGGGGGCCGGTTATTTTTAGAAAAGTCCCCAAAGCTAAAGCTTTGGACATAATTTTGGGGTTTATCTATGAACTTAGTTATTCTCAGCCTATTTGTATTTGTTGCTTCTGTGTTTGGAGTGTGGGTTGTACGCCAGCTTGCCATGAAATATGGCTGGGTTGTGCAACCTCGATCTGACAGATGGCATACGAAGGCAACAGCGTTATATGGCGGGGTAGGTTTCTATCCCGCCTTTTTATTGGGTGTCCTTGTCGCGTTTGTCATGTATTTTCCTAATAACCTAGCAGCAAGTTTGATTGCTGAAAATGTGTGGGTAAAAGAAGGAATAGCAGTCCTTGCGGGTTCTTTGGTGATGTTTATTTTGGGGGGGCTTGATGATTTAAAACAATTCAGTCCGGTCACCAAATTGTTAGTACAGTTAATTGCGACCAGTTTTGCAGTTGCCGCTGGAATAGTTATTCCACTGACTGATGTCCAAATATTTAATATTTTGATGACTTATTTTTGGTTCGTTGGAATTATCAATGCGGTTAATATGTTGGACAATATGGATGGCTTGTCATCGGGTATTGTCTTTATTGCAGCGGGAACAATAGCCATACTTTCAGGTATGGTGCCCCATTCCAACTTGTTGGGCATTCCTATTGCGTTGTCACTGATGGCCGCTTTATTGGGTTTTTGGTTTTACAACCGCCCACCGGCAAGCATTTTTATGGGCGATTCAGGTAGCTTATTTATCGGATATGTATTAGCATCGCTTGCCATTCCAAATGAACTCAATGGATATTTCGGTATTGTGAATCCTAAACCGACAGAGTTATCTCTTTTAGCGTTACTTATACCAGCAACCATTGTCGCAATGCCCATTTTTGATACAACCCTGGTGACAATCACCCGGAAATGGCGGGCGCAGAAGGCCTCTCAGGGTGGGCGGGATCATTCATCACATCGCTTATTGTTGCTAGGATTCAAAGAAAAACAAGTTCTCTTGGTATTTTACACGATGGCACTTTTGGGTGGATTGGTAGCGGTGGGAATGCAACACTATACAGATTACTCGTTGCTTTTGTTTAGCGCCTTTGTGGTTCTTATGCTTCTAATTGGTATTTACCTCACTCGCACGACGGCACAGAAGATAATCAAAAGCGATATGACTCCGCCCACTTGGACACCGTTTGTCAACTTGTTACTGCATAACTGGTATTTTGGTATGATCATGCTGGATATGATATTTATTATAGCATGTTATTACGGTGCTTATCTGTTGAGATTTTACGGTGTTCTGTCGGTGCAAATTTTTGAGTCAGTAGCTAAAACCATACCTATTGTCGTTGTTGCGTGTCTGGTTGCTTTTTTTATAGCTGGAATCTATCGCGTACAATGGTATTTTATTTCCGTTCCAGATATTTCTCGTTACATACTCGGTGTGACAGGCGGGGTAATATTGAGTTTGGCAATCGTGGTAATAGTCACCCGTTTTGAAGCGGGACAATCACGGGGAGCTTACCTGATTTTTGGTTTGCTTCTTTTTATAGTAGTTGTGGCATCACGATTAAGTTTTCGTTTTTTTGATCATATGTTGAATACCCAATTGAAGAAGAGTCAAAGTGGAATAGACACACCCGTTTTGATTTATGGGGCTGGCAAAGGAGGGAAAATTCTTTTAGAATAAATTATTTATAACCCAGAATTCAAAGAGTTTTGTGTCACAGGGTTTATTGATGATGACTTGAGAAAAAGAGGGAGTCGAGCGTACGGGCTACCGATTAAAAGTCTTACCGACTGGGCCGATTATGTAAAGGAAATAACACCTGAAATATGGATATCGTCTAAATCTATCTCTATAGATAAAATACGATATTTTTAAAATAAATTAAAAACAAGCCTTTCTATTCGTTGCTTGAGATTGAAGGTCGATAATCTATAGTTTGTAGTAGGCGATTTATCGCCTTCCTTTAGTGGCTTTTGCAACTACTACAAACATTTAGTTGGCTTTTGCAACTACTACAAACTTAAGTTGGCTTTTGCAACTACTACAAACTTAAGTTGGCTTTTGCAACTACTACAAACGGGAAGTAGTGATACGCGGGTACCTATTATTTAGCTATATTTTTAGGGTTATTTGGACTTTTCTATTTTTCAGGCCATAAAATACCACAGCAAAATGTTCTATGCCAACTCGAAACGAATTAAAAGAACTTGCTAGGCTTCGACTTGAAGAAGCAGAAACCCTTTTTAAGCTGTACGTGAGAAGCCTAATGGGGTATTAAGATGGATCATGAAATATTGGTAAAAGAGTTCCGTCATACGATAAGAGCGCTTAAGCAAGAAAAGGGTGCTATCTCATTGTTTATGCTCAAGGCTTTTGAGTATGATATAACTGATTGGAATCTGATTGTCAGCGCGCCGGCGTATGACAATTTAACGTTGAAAACGGCGTTAATACATTTAGTCACGGTACTTAATAACCATCTCAGTCAAGCCATCCGGAGAAAAATTATACGGTCAACCATTTTAAAAACCACCGATCCTTTTGTAAAAGAAATCAATCAAGTCTTCAAGGTGACAAATACCGTCAAATATATACACTCAGCTGTCATCTCTGGTATTTATCTTGAAAAAGCGATCATTTTTGAGTCTCATCCGGTCTCGGTAAAATACCAAAAAGGCGCTTAATGCTTTGAAAATGGGTATATCAACCGGATAAGGTGGCAACGTGTTGCCCACCCTCACAACTTCTGACAGAAAAGCCCCAAAGCACAAGGGCTTTTTCACATTATCAACATGGGCATAATTTGCACTTTTGTCATTCAGAGTCTCGTCGGGATGAGACATGACAGAAAAGCGACCTTGTTCAGTATATAACGCAACAACTCTATTCTTCCCGTTTGTAGTAGGCGATTTATCGCCTTCCTTTAGTTGCTAAAGCAACTACAAACTTAAGTTGCTAAAGCAACTACAAACATTTAGTCGCTAAAGCGACTACTACAAACGATAGGTTGCTAAAGCAACTACTACAAACATTTAGTCGCTAAAGCGACTACTACAAACATTAAGTTGCTAAAGCAACTACTACAAACTTAAGTTGGCTTTTGCAACGACTACAAACGTTTGTCGTCATTTTCGTCTTCGTAGAGTGAAATGACATCACCGTCATCGTCAATTTCAAAGTCCCAGTGGCAGTTTGGGCATTTGGTACCGCCATCTTGTGTGACTGCGAATACCGTGTCGCAGTATGGACAGGCAACTGGAATGTTGTCTTTAGAGGTTTCGTCGTCAGAGTGATGAAGGTAAGATAAATAGGATAACGGGTTTTGTTCGTATTTCTTTCGGGCTATTTCAAGTAGCTTTTCTAGTTCTTCATCCGGTTGTTCTTTCTCTCGTTGAGATGGCTTAATCTGTTTTTGTAAGGCTTGGAGTTTGTTGATTATTTCTGCTATCGAGGGCCGGTGCGCTGGTGCTTCTTCAACGCAGTCACAGAGTAACTCAAATAATTCTGGCGCATTCGCTAATCGTTTTGGGTTGAGTTTGCGCGGACTTTCATTGGTGAGCAGGCGATACAGCGTGGCTCCAAATGCAAAAACATCGCTTTTGGCACTGGGTTCACCATATTGTTTAAAGCCTTGTTGTTCTGGGGCGGCATAATCGAGTGTTCCAAATACAGCTTGTCCAAGTAGGCTGAGTTGAGTTTTGTGTGTCTGTTGGCTAACAAGTTGTTGTTGCAACGGGGAGGCGACTTGCGAGAGGCCAAAGTCGATAATTTTCACCGAGATATCCGAGAGGTTGGAAACCTCGGAGGTTTTTTTCAACAAAATATTAGCGGGTTTTAAGTCTAAATGTAGAATGCCAGCGGCATGAGCAGCTTGTAGGCCTTTGGCGATTTGTAGGCCGACTTGTAGGCCTTCTTCTAAATCCAATTTGCCATGTTGTTTTAACCAAGTTTCGCCGTCTATTGCGCCGTCAATATATTGGGTGACAAAAAAGGCGCGTTCTTGTTTGGCAGCATCGACGTAGCCATAATCTAACGGTGCCGGAACATATTCACTGGCGATGTCACTCATGGCAAAGGCTTCTTTAAAGACTTGTTCAGCCGTTCCTTTGCTATGTTCCCAAAAGCATTTGACGACGACTCGTTGTTTTCGCAATTTGTGTTGACACAGAAAGACGCAGCCCATGCCACCTGCACCTAAAATCCGTTCAATGGGATATTTATCTATATCATGTAACGCGTATCGGTGTGGATTGATTTTAATCGCTTCTTGCAAGGCGGTTAAGGCTGGTTCAAAGTCTCGGCTTCGTACTCGGAGTTGAAACAGATTAAAAGCGGCTAATCCTCTGTCATTGTCGGTTCGGGCAATGTATTGCGCTTGGGTAAAGAAATTTTCGGCCTCTGGTAATGCGCCGGTTGAAGACAGGGCACTGCCGCCCATGATAACTAATTGGCTATATTGAGGATTATTGGTGGGCAATTGTTTTAATTTGAGGGCCGTTTCCGTAATCGCTTTGAGGCTGTCGCGGTTGTGGTGAGTCAATTCGTCACTGGGCTTGATTTGCTCCGATAAGTCAAGGCGTGTCATCAGTTGCTTGAGGGAATCTTTGATGTCACGGACATCTTGCCATAAGCCTTGTCTTTGTAGGGCCGCTAGCGTGGTTTCTACTCGTGGTTCTTGGCGAAGTTGTTCATGTAGGAAAAACAGAATGGCGGTGCCTAGTAGATCATTATGGCGGAGAAAGGCAACAAATTGGTCATCTAATAAATAAGGGCGCGTGGGTTTTAGGCGACGCAATTGTTCTAACACGAGTTCTGTGATAGACAGAGAATCGGTGTCAGTAATGAGGGCCGCTAATTCGGTTTCGCTGAGTTGAGTTTGGTCGCCTTGAAACAGTAATGCTTTGTGCGGGATTAAGGCCTGACAGTTGGCAATTGTATCGGTGCAGAATTGTTGCAACGCGGAGCCTTGCAGTCCTTGTTGGGCGGCAAAGGGTTGCAGGTAGTTGGGGATAATTTGCTCGGCAAATTCTTTTATAACTTTGGCGTCGAAAACAGACGCTTGACTCAGGCCGACAACGAGGGCCTTGAGGGCCGATTCGTAGCTTTGTTGGTAGGCCTGAGCAATTTCGTCGGTGGTTAAGGTGAAATGCTGTTCAAGGGTGGTGACGGCTTGGCTGATAGTTGATGGATCGGTTAGTTTGACGACTTTGAGTAAGGCCGAGAGGCCTTTTTGCATGAAGGTGGGTAATGACATCTGTTTATGCTGTTCCTAAAAAGTTAGACAAAGTTGGACATTCTTTATGAAAAGAAATCCTATTTTTTTGAAAAATCGGATTTCTCAATGGTCTCCCCAAATCCGTTGTACTTTCAGTATGGCTTGACGACAACACGTCCTTGTATTTGTCCTTGCAAAATTTTGTCGATATAAGTAGTATTCAGCGTAGTTAAGTCACATTCAATCATCAATTGTTGCAAGGACTCTATTTTCCACTCATTGGCGATGAGTTGCCAGAGGCGTGAACGGCTTGTCATCGGATATTCGACGGAATCCACGCCTAACAGATTGATTCCGCGAAGAATAAACGGAAAGACGCTGGTGGAAAATTCGGCCGAAGCCACTAAGCCGCAGCAGGAAATATGTCCACCATACTGAGTCGATTTGAGGGCGGTGGCTAGGATATTTCCACCGACGGTATCCAAAACACCGGCCCAACGTCCCTTGAGCATCGGACGTTTGCTCTTATCTTGTAATGTGTCGCGTCCAATTACTTCTTTGGCACCTAATTGGCGTAGAAAATCATGGGACTGTGTTTTGCCCGTTGCCGCGATAACAGAAAAGCCTAATTTTGCCAACAGTGCCACCGCGATGCTGCCGACACCACCAGTCGCGCCTGTCACTAAAACTTCACCTTGCTCGGGTTTTAAGCCAGAATGTTGTAATTTAAAAATTGATAACGCGGCCGTAAAACCGGCCGTGCCGTAAATCATGCTTTCTTGTAAGCTAAGATTTTTGGGCAATTTCATCACCCAGGCTGCTGGCACACGGATATATTCGGCAAATCCACCGGCGGTATTCATGCCCAAATCATAACCGGTGACTAGCACTTTTTGGCCTTCTTTAAAATCGGTACAGTTACTTTGAGCGACTATACCAGCGGCATCAATGCCGGGTGTGTGAGGATATTGGCGCGTGACACCTTTATGGCCTTCCGCAGACAGGGCATCTTTATAATTGAGTGAAGAATAGATGACTTTAATCAGTAGATCGCCCGCCGGTAAGTCATTGATATTGCGTTCAATGACGGTACGTTGATAAATTCTATCGTGGACTGTTTTGGTTGGCGGAGAATTTTCGGCCGGGGTTTCTGTAACCCACAGGGCTTTGAATGTAGCGTTATTCATTTTGGGTGTCTCCCATTTATTCGACAGACTTTGAGTTAGGGCGCATTTCCATTTTCCGGGCACGAAAGCTAATAACGATGGCGATGATTATGCTTAAAATAAGGATTGATAAAAGTCAAATTTTATCTGTACTCAATTCGTTTAGTAGCAATATTGGCGGATCAAGACGAAGTTTCGTTGTACGGCCATTCGTTTATCCGCGTAATTCGTTGTACTAAATGCCATTGATTTTTTATGATTCAATTCAACCCTTAATTCGCATTACTTGTACTAAATTCGTTTAGTAGCAATCTTGGAGGATCAAGACGAAGTTTCGTGGTATTAAATTCGTTTATCCGCGTAATTCGTTGTACTGTCATTTTTTCAATCCTCTTAATTCTAAAAAAGTTCTAGAGTTTTTCAAAACAGCAAGCCAACATTGTCTAATAGCTAAAGTACCCTAAAGGGTACTATGGCTTAAAGGGTTAGTAGGCTTTAGCCTACTTTAGCTGTTAGCCTCAGAATTTATTCTGAGGTTTATTTTTTGAAAATAATTATCTGAAACTCTATATAAAATAATATGGCATTCTATCCCTCATAACCGGCACGGTAAAGTGGCATTATGCGGTTGTAGGGGGCCGATTAGCGTCAGCGTAATAAAAAACTTTGTTAATCTGGTAGATACGCGCGAAAAATTTTCGCTTTCACCCTGCCAAACTAAAGTTTGGACTCCTGCAAACTAAAGTTTGGACTCCTGTTCAATGATAACTGATCATTGATAAACTGATCATTGATAAACTGATCATTGATAAAAGAGAAAATAATCACATGCAACCTATTACTTTTATTGGCACCGGCTTAGCCGCTTATACCGTTGCGCGCGAGTTTCGCAAACTTGACAAAGAAAGCCCTTTGCGATTCATCACTACCGACGACGGCCATTTTTATTCTAAGCCGATGTTGTCCAATGCGTTTGCTCAGAAGAAAACGCCAGAGACTTTGGTGACAATGCCCGTCACTAAAATGGTTGAGCAACTTAATGCTGAGATATTAACTCAGACGCAAGTCACTCAAATCGCGCCTTCCGAACATGCCATTTATGCCGGCGATAAGCGCTTTGACTACAGCCAATTAGTGTTAGCGTGGGGCGCGGATCCGATACGCATCCCATTGGCCGGGAATGCCGCGGATAAAGTGTTACACGTCAATGACTTAGGTGACTATGGCCGCTTTCGCGCCGCGTTGGAAGGCGCTAAACGAGTCGTCGTTATGGGGGCGGGCTTAATCGGTTGTGAGTTTGCCAACGATTTGCAGCCAGCGGGTTTTTCGGTAACGTTGATTGATATTGCACCAAATGCGTTAGGGCGGCTGGTGCCAGAGGCCGTCGGGCATGCAGTGCAACAGGCTTTGCAGGAGTTAGGCGTTAGCTTGTATTTTGAAAAAGCGGTCAAAAGCGTCGATTCGGCCGATAGCGGTTATCGTTTAACGCTCAGTGATGAGAGCGTGTTAGAAACATATGTGGTGCTATCGGCGATTGGTTTGCGGCCGCGCACCGAGTTGGCAAAAGCGGCCAATTTGTCGGTGAATCGCGGGGTTGTAGTGGATCGCTTTTTAAAAACCAGTGCCGATGATGTTTACGCGCTCGGTGATTGCGCCGAAGTTGAAGGTTTGGTATTGCCGTTTGTGATGCCGTTGATGAGTGCCGGGCGTGCGCTGGCAAAAACGTTAGCGAGGCAACTCACCGCGGTGACTTATCCGGCGATGCCAGTGGTGGTGAAAACGCCAGCCTGTCCTCTTGTGGTATCGCCGCCAGCGGTTGGCCTTGAAGGAGAATGGCAAATCGACGGAGAAGGCAAAGATATTAAGGCTTTGTTTTATACGCCGTCGCAGCAATTGAGCGGATTTGTGTTAACGGGAGCGAAGGTGGCAGAGAAAACGGCGCTGACTAAGGAGTTGCCGGCAATATTGGCCTAAAAAAATGAAAAAATCTTCATTTTTCATTTTTTGAGGGCCAGGTTGGCGAATTCTATAGTTTGTAGTAGGCGTTTAGGCGCTTTAGCGCCTAAGTTTGTATGTAGTAGGCGCTTTAGCGCCTAAGTTTGTAGTAGGTGCTTTAGCGCCTAAGTTTGTAGTAGGCGCTTTAGCGCCTAAGTCTATAGAAAAAAGTCTCTAAAAAAGCGTCAGCGCCTAAGCAAGTTTGTAGTAGGCGCTTTAGCGCCTTAGTCTATAGAAAAAAAGTCTCTAAAAAAGCGTCAACGCCTAAGTGCCTAAAGTTAGTAGGAGTTGTTTAGCGCCTTCCAAACAGGTAATTTTTATAAGTTATTGATTTATATATTTTTAACGAATAGAAAGGCCGTTCAGTCAAATCAATAAGTTACATTAATTACCCGGAAAATGGGAATGCGCCCTGCGCCTACTACAAACGATGCTAAAGACTATAAACTTTAAGATAAACTTAGGCGCTTACACGTTTATTATTGATTTGGGCGCTAAAGCGCCTACTACAAACATATTAACTTGGGCGCTTGCATGTTTATTACTTAGGCGCTAAAGCGCCTACTACAAACATTTAAACTTGGGCGCTTACACGTTTATTATTGACTTAGGCGCTAAAGCGCCTACTACAAACGAGAGCCATCCATGTTGTTATTGAAAAAATCCTTTTCGCCACTAACTTATTTAAATAAGACTAGTACAAGGATCAAAAAGGATAAAACACCGGCACGATCTAATCCGTTATTATAACGAATCCTTGTAGTTGCTGTAGTTGTTTTTACCAAACACCGCCACGATCTAATCCGTTATTATAACGAATCCTTGTAGTTGCTGTAGTTGCTTTTACCAAACATCGCCACGATCTAATCCTTTATTATAACGAATCCTTGTAGTTGCTTTTATATTAACCGATAAAAAAGGCCGTGGTTAGGATTTGTCTGGCGAGGCCGCCAACAAGTAGTCATAACGACAAGGATTTCGGAATAACGACAAGGATTGTCTTTTAGAACGGATTTGATTAAGACGGATTGACTACCTGAATCAATCTGTTATTAGATAGACTGGCGTTTCTGATAAATTCCTTCTAAACTCAAATGTTTGTAGTAGGTGCTTTAGCGCCTTGCGTTTGTAGTAGGTGCTTTAGCGCCTTGCGTTTGTAGTAGGTGCTTTAGCGCCTAAGTTTGTAGGTGCTTTAGCGCCTAAGTTTGTAGTAGGTGCTTTAGCGCCTAAGTCTATAGAAAAAAGTCTCTAAAAAAGCGTCAACGCCTAAGTGCCTAAAGTTTGTAGTAGGCGCTTTAGCGCCTAAGTTAGTAGGAGTTGTTTAGCGCCTAAGTTTGTAGTAGGCGCTTTCCAAACCTGTAATTTTTATAAGTTATTTATTTATAGACTTTTAACGAATAGAAAGGCCGTTCAATCAAATCAATAAGTTACATTAATTACCCGGAAAATGGGAATGCGCCCTGCGCCTACTACAAACGAGAGTCATCCCTGTTGTTATTGAAAAAATTCTTTTCGCCACTAACTTATTATTTAAATAAGACTAGTACAAGGATCAAAAAGGATAAAACACCGGCACGAGATAATCCTTTCATAAGCAACGAATCTAGGAGATTGCTTTTACCAAACACCGCCACGAGATAATCCTTTCATAAGCAACGAATCCCTGTAGTTGCTTTTATATTAACCGATAAAAAAGGCCGTGGTTAGGATTTGTCTGGCGAGGCCGCCAACAAGTCATAACGACAAGGATTTCGGAATAACGACAAGGATTGTCTTTTAGAACGGATTTGATTAAGACGGATTGACTACCTGAGTCAATCCGTTATTATATGGACTTATTTAGGCGATAAATCGCCTACTACAAACGGCAAAATTTGCTTATCTTTTCTGAACTCATCAGTGGACTAACGGCAACCGGGGGCACGGACATCAACATGGGCTTGTCTTTTGGATTTGAAGAAATCAGTCGGCACGGAGATCGTTACCATGTCAACCAAGTTTTTCTATTTTCCGATGGCAACCCCACCTCTGGAGAACAAAATTGGAACAAAATTCGTCACAATATCTCCAAAAAGGCGACAGATACCAAACTCTCCGTGTTCGCGTTTGGAACAGATGCCAATATTAGAGAACTCAACGCGTTAGCAGGTGTTACCGGAGGAACTTATACCTTTGTGACACAAGCAAATGATGTGCGTTTAGCACTGAATGAAGAACTCAAGCGGCGCGATAAAGTGGCCGCCATTAACGTGCAAATGCAAATCGTCATTAAACCAGACATAGACATACTGCACTTCTATGGGCACGATTTGGTGACTGATCCAGCAACGAGAGCGGCTGTACTAGATAAAGTTCAAGCCACTGCCGAGAAGGCGGAACGAGAATACGGCGTTGAATCCGAAGAAGATTTGGTCAGCAAAGACAACGGAATACGAGTATTCGTTCCCAATTTAGCGGTAGGTGATACCTATTGGGTGGTGTTTGAACTCGCGACACCTCAAGGTTCTGATTTAGAATCCTTTGGCGATGCCACCGTTCAATATGTTGACACCTTGGCAAGACAGACGCAAAAACAGACTCTTCCATTAGAACTCAAAGGGAAGATTCCGCCAAAAATAGTCGCCGAACATGGCATTGGATTGTGGACGAGCGAAGTAACCTTTTATGCGATTGATGATCTTTATGAGAGAGATACCAGCACATTCAGAAAACGCCTCACTAACCATTTGAAAGTGCTTGAAAATGTGGGTTATAGCTTAGGTTCCTCTTATCTCGCCGATGATAGGATTGTACTGAACAAATTTCTTTCCTTGGCCGAAAACTTAGGAAAACAGCAAGTCAGCTCAGATGTTGAATATCCGAAACCCCAACAAATGACTCTGCTGAGAATGAATGCGTTTGGCAGACTGAGGAATGGTTTTGTTCAACGAGTGAATCAGTGAAAGCGAACGTCGGATTTGTAGGGTGGGTTCCGCCACGCGAAACCACACAACCTTCGCTCACCTTCTCACCCTAATAAAACCAAAGGAGCCTTTGTTAGGGTTTCTTGGCTTTCGGCCCTGCCTACCTGTCTGTCAACTTGAGATGAGAGTCAATAAGGGGCTTGACTTACAAATGGTGGGCAAACGGTCACAGGCAGGTTTGTGTTTGCCCACCCTACTGATAAATAAGGATATATTTCACAAAGAGTGCCGAACGAGGTTTGTAGCACCCTTTCCTCCTAACACCGAGTAAAAGAAATCCTATTTTTTGGAAAAATCGGATTTCTAACAAGGAAAGATAGGCACGATTCACGTCTTGTACATAACGCTGCCCCAATCGCCTCATTACTCGCAACGGGCCATTTCTTATGTTGGAGTCATCAACAAATAAACGTGGTTAGTCATCCGGACGTTAGCATGTCTTGCCACTCTTCTGCGCGGCAAGACGTGAAAATCAATTTGTAAAAATGACACTTCATAGCCAAATTATCTACTTATCATTGGTTTAGTCATTTTTCATTTTTCATTAGTAGGGAAGGAGGGCTAACGGCGTTCCTATCCATGTCGGTGTTGATTGTAAGTTAACGGCAAGGATTGTTTATGAGCAAGGATTTAATCTTGGAGTCTGGCGCTAAAACAATAAAAAAATTGTGGGTATTGGTGAGCGATATAGGGCCATACTTTAATTTGAAAACCTCAGAAGTCTTTTATGGCCCTCAAATAAGGCTGTTCAAATACTCTCAACACCACCTACCCATTTTTATAAAGTGCGAGTTTAGCCTAACAACAATATTTTTTTGTATCACTACTTTTTGGGCACTACCCTTTTTTAGGGAATGGCCCCCTAATCAATCCGTTTATTTCGACAATCCGTTGTACTAGCAACATATCTAGTACAACGGATTTGGGGAGTAAACGAATTGGTTCTGAGGGTGATTGAGTCAGGAGGTAGTACAACTTCTTTTAGGAGTAAACGGATTGGTTTTGAGGGTGGTTGAGTCAGGAGGTAGTACAACGATATCTAGTACAACTTCTTTTAGGAGTAAACGGATTGGTTCTGAGGGTGGTTGAGTCCGGAGGTAGTACAACGATATCTAGTACAACTTCTTTTAGGAGTAAACGGATTGGTTCTGAGGGTGGTTGAGTCCGGAGGTAGTACAACGATATCTAGTACAACGGATTTGGGGGTGTAAACGGATTGGTTCGGAGGCGGATTGAGTCAGGAATTCATTTTTTCCTTTTAGTCAAGGGTACTTTTTCAAGGAATGGCCCCCTAATCAATCCGTTTATTCCGACAATCCGTTGTACTAGCCTTCTTGTCAACCAAGGAGCTCAATATTCGTGTTTCACGGCACCGTGCCCACCTGCTTGTCTATTGCTGCTGCAATAACTACAAGGATTGTTTATATATAAAACCGGAGGACAAAAATACTTCACAATGAAATCCTTTCATAAGCCAATAATCCTTGTAGTTATTGTTTAATCGGTAATAAAAACTTCCAATGTTTTCAAAACCTCGGAGGTTTAATATTGCTCATAGCCAACTTCTTCTAATCGTTGCGCTTTTTCTGTCACCTGTTTTTCTAGTCTTGCCTTATACTGTTTAACATTATTGCGAATCTCTTGTGATTTTACCCCGATAATTTGCGCCGCGAGGATGCCAGCATTTTTGGCGCCGTTGATGGCAACGGTGGCAACCGGAATACCGCTGGGCATTTGCACAATAGATAATAGCGAATCAAGTCCTTGTAAAGTCGGCGTTTTTACCGGAACGCCGATAACCGGCAAGGGCGTAAGCGCGGCAATCACGCCTGGCAAATGGGCCGCACCCCCGGCCCCCGCAATAATCACTTCTAGGCCTCTGCCTTCGGCTTCTTTGGCATAATTAGATAAACGCGCCGGGGTGCGATGGGCCGAAGCAATGGTTAATTCATAAGCCACTCCCAATTCCTCTAGCATGGTTGCTGCTTCTTTCATAATGGGCAAATCGGAATCGCTGCCCATGACAATTCCTACGTTTGGTTTCGTCACTTATTATTGATTTGCCAAACTAAAATCGACGCAAAAGCCTGC
Organism: Candidatus Parabeggiatoa sp. nov. 2; assembly: GCA_002085445.1. Classification (GTDB taxonomy): domain Bacteria; phylum Pseudomonadota; class Gammaproteobacteria; order Beggiatoales; family Beggiatoaceae; genus Parabeggiatoa. Next base: position 45,560 of record NBMI01000061.1, on the reverse strand, counting down.
AGCACGGCCGAAAATCATAACCGTTTGCATAAAGCAATTCGTCAAAGGTGGTTTTATTTGAAAACATAGTTTATCATTAAGCTGTGCTTATGAAAAATCCGTTGTACTCTCACTATACACAAAGGTGTAAATTATGATACCACGCTTAATTGCTATTGCATTCTCTCTACTGCTGATGACAGTCGCATCAGCCTCAAACATGCCTACCATTGATATTGGCATGACAGTCGTCAAAGTGCCGATTGCCCCGAAGTCGATGGATGAGGCGGCTAAGTACCTGAAAAAAGAGGCAGAAAAGAAGGGTATTCAAGAAATCGCCCATAACTATTTGCACAAAGAGTACAAGGCACAGGGGCTATCCAACATCAGACGCATCGAAATTTTCCAATTTTGCGATGCCAAACTTGCTAAGGCATTGATTGAACACGACATGAACTTTGCCGCTTATCTCCCTTGTCGGGTGGGCTTGATTGAAGATGAGCAGAGCAAAGGTTGGTTTGTGATGATAAACCCTAATATTTTCAAGGCCTCTATGGCAACGATGCCGCCGGAGTTGAAGAAACAAGCTGGCAAAGTTTGTGGCACTTTGATGAAGATTATTGGTGCTTCGCCCGCGGCAACTCCGGCAAACATGCCCTTTATGGATATGGCTCAGACAGTCGTCAAAATGCCGATTGTTGAGGATGTGGACATAGATGAAGCGATTGAATCCTTGTTATTGCGTGCCAATAACTTGAATGTAAAAACGGTTGCTCGTCTCAATCTGACTGACGAGTACAAGGCACTGGGACTCCCAAACATTAGACGCACAGATATTTTTCAATTTTGCGATGCGAGAATTTCTCAAAAACTGCTTAAGCATGATATAGGCTATCTCGTTTATATGCCTTGTCGGATTACTTTGGTTGAAGACAATGAGGGCAAAGGGTGGTTTGTGATGATGAATCTGGATATGTTGTTACCCTCTCATTTGCACAATCAGGCTGTCTCTTTCACTGAGAAGTTGATGGAGATTATTGAAGCCGGCGCTAACGGCGATTTGTAATACCGTTTGTATACTTTGCACCGTTAAAAATGCTCTCGCTTCGCTCGGAAACGGTTTTAGAATCGCGACACATCCCGCCACGGTTTTATTCCCCGATTGGACGGGGTAGGGGTGTGTAAAGAAGCTCTTATGATCTCGCTTCGCTCGGAACGATGTTGTAACGGTGCTAAGTATAGTAGTGGCTTTAGCCACTAAAAAGGCGATTACAAGCCGACTATACTGAGCACCGCCATAAATATAGCTCTTTCTGTCATTTCTTTGCTCTGAGAAATCTTATCATGTAAAGTATACAAACACTCCAAAGGCGATAAATCGCCTACTACAAACTAATTATACTGTCAAAAAGTCCTTCCATCCCATCCCCATAGCGACGCTTCGGCGTTGGTGAATTCAATATACACCCTATCCTTGGGAATCTTCAGGCTGTCTTCAATGAAGGCACACAATTTTTTTGACAGTTCTGCGGTACTCGCCGTCGGTAAACGGATGCTTTTTAGCACTAAAAAGGCTGTCGGTTGATCCGTTCCGGCAAACAACATTGGCGTATTGGCTTGTAGAGCCACCATCACATAACGTTCTGGTTTCCCTAAAGCTTGGGCAACGGTTTGTGAGGCATTTGCCAATAACGTCGTCTGTTGTTCTGGTTTTACGTCACTGTTGGTTTGAATTTGCAAATACGGCATTATTCTTCCTCCGATTCCTTTTTCGCACAATACTTGTCAACATAAGCCTGCATTTTGGCTTTTTCTTGCTGACGCATTTTATCAGTCAAGACGATAAATTTGCCCTGATTTTCTTTGTCTGGTTTCATCAAAGGACGCTTGGAGTTGAACAACTGCAATTGTTGGTTGGCTATTTTGCAGTTTTCCTCAAGAGTCCGTGTGGGTGGCGTTGCCGCTTTTTCGCCGGAGGGCGGCGCGTTTTCCTCTGAGTCTTTTTGAACCTCGGTTTTCGTGTCAGAAGTGATGGATTGTTCAGTGGGTAAATCCACTTTTTCCAAACACGCGGCGGATGGCGTTTGGGTGTAGATTATATTGCCTTCTTCATCTTGACAGCGATAGATTTCGGTGGCAGACGCATTGATGATAAGTCCGCTTAGCAGCAGTAGTAACGAGAGTCTTTTCATAAAGTTCTCCATTTTTTTGAACAAAGGAATCCTGAGTGCAAAGCTGAGCGCTGCGGAGCTTTGCACTTCTAATATCAATCATAACACAATTTCTCTGCTTATTAGATGTGCAAGGATCGCTAAGCACTCCTGTCTCTGTGCAAGGATCGCTAAGCACACATCGCGGTTTCTCAATGAATTAAACGGAACGTACTTCAAATCGGTGAAAATGACATGCCGGAACTAAAATTTAAATTCCTAGCCAAATTATCTACTTACCATTGATTGACTCATTTTTCATTTTTCATTTTTCATTTTTCATTAGTATAAAGCCCACCTCAAAATTCTTGGTAAAATGTCTTACCATTTTCTTACTCAATAAAGGCCATTTTGCAAATGTCCCTAAAATATTTGATGACGACTTATCGACAACGAGTCGATGCAGCTTTGGAGTCGTGGTTGCCAGCCGCCTCTATTCAACCCACGCACTTGCACGAAGCGATGCGGTATGCAGTACTTAATGGCGGCAAACGTGTGCGCCCGTTACTTGTTTATTTAACGGGCAGCGCCCTTGATGTTAATCCGGTTTCATTGGATGCACCCGCTTGTGCAGTTGAATTTGTTCATGCTTATTCATTGGTACATGATGATTTGCCGGCAATGGATGATGACGATTTGCGCCGAGGTAAACCGACTTGTCACAAAGCATTTGATGAAGCCACCGCCATTCTTGCCGGTGATGCGCTACAAATGCTCGCCTTTTATATTCTCAGTCACGATCCCAATTTGCAAACGACTGACAAACAACGCTTGGAAATGATTGAGACGTTGGCGCAGGCGAGTGGCTCACGCGGTATGGCGGGTGGACAAGCGATTGATATTGAATCCGTCGGGCAATCTTTAAACATTGCTGAATTGGAAAATATGCACATCCACAAAACCGGGGCACTGATTCGTGCCAGCGTCAAACTCGGCGCTTTGGCATCTCCCTCTATTAACTTAAGCCGGCTGGAAAAACTTGATCATTATGCCAAGTGCATTGGTTTAGCCTTTCAAATCCAAGACGATATTTTAGATGTCGAATCGACTACCAAAATGCTAGGCAAACGTCAAGGCTCAGACATTGCCCATGACAAAGTGACTTATCCCTCCTTATTGGGGCTACGTGGCGCCAAACAAATGGCCGAGGAATTAATTGAAGATGCCATAACAAGCTTAACCGATTTTGACCAAAAAGCGGAGCCGTTGCGCTGGATGGCAAACTATATTGTGACACGAAATTACTGATAACTTATTGTTTTTACAATAATTAACGAGTCGTTTTGATTTGGAGTCCAAACCTTTAGGTTTGGCAGTCGTCCAAACCTTTAGGTTTGGACGGAATCTAAGTCCAAAGCTAAAGCTTTGGACTCCATCTAAGTGGGGGGTGTTATTCCTCCAAGTTCTCCCATCAGCCAAAGTTCGCCTAGAGAATACTTTCCTAACCCTTTTTTCAGTTCTCGCGAATCAAGACGATGTAAGTAGCTTCCTTCATCATCACGTTCACAAACCAATATCACATCAGGATATTCAGAAAGTGCCGACACTAAACCATCAGAATGCGTCGTCACAATCAATTGTGTTCTCTGCGAAGCGTCAACAAGCATTTCAGCAAGGGTGGGTAAAATCTCTGGATGTAAACAGATTTCAGGTTCTTCAATACATAAGAGCGGCGGTGGATTTGGATCGAGCAGTAGTGCCATTAAAAATAAATAATGCAATGTGCCGTCGGAGAGACGGGGAGCTGGAATAGGCGAACTTAAGCCTTTTTCACGGATAAATATTTGAACGGTTCCACCGTAAATTTTGATACTCAGTTCTTCTGCTTCCTCATAAAACTTTTGGAACTGTTCAAGAACCTGTTGACTACGGAGCTTATATTGCAAGTCATTCAAAACGAGGCCGAAGTTACTGCCTTCTTCTTCGAGAGGATGTTCTGGTAAATCAGTATGTTGCGGTTTTCGGAGTGCTGAACCTTGGCCTAGGTGCCCGTGGCGATATAAGCCAATGTCTGAAAAGTTATTTTTTTTATTTCTACATGACCAATGATCTCTTTTACTATTTCAAGTCTCTGATTAACGCTAGTGAAACTCAGATGATAGTTTAGAATTTTGGACTGTTCAGAATCATTGAGGAAGGCTTCAATTTTAGCGATAGGAACTTCCTCTTTGCCTTTCCAAAGAAATTCATTGACACCACCTCCCTTACGAATGGGAACCTGTAAATCTGTCGGTATTGCTTTTAGAATCCCAAACGCTTCAATAAGGTTCGACTTCCCAGAACCATTAGGGCCAATTAACACATTAAGTGGTTGCAATTCAATTTCTTCTCCCTGAGGGCCGTAGGATAGAAAATTTTGTAGTCTTAACTTTTGGACAAATATGTTGTCTTTCATTGGGTTTTTATCATCTAAGGGCTTTGGTGCGAGCACCGCCCTTGGCAAGCCCCAACGGGGCGAGATTAATACAGCCAGGGGCACCGCCCCTGGCTTTGGTGCGAGATTAATATAAAAAGGGGCAACGCCCTTGGCTTTGGGTTCGGAATGACAAAAGTGCAAATTATGCGTTCCGAAACGGATTGATTTAGGGGCCATTCATTCATTTTGGTAGGAGTCCGTTTTTCGGAGCAAAGTTTGGATAGCCCAAACTAAAAACGACGCAAAAGTTTGTTTCGCTCCGCGAAACTTTTCGCACTGTACGGTTAAAAAGATGATGTTTTATAGATGTAAAATCAATAACTTACCGAAATACGGCCGATTTTGGCACGGTACTAATTCGACTTTGTCAGATTTAATGTAACTCATTGATTTTAAAAGAATGGCCCCAAGAGGCCCTCTATATAAATCAATAACTTAGCACTTAGCTGTCATGTGACAAAGTAGAACTCAATAAACGCACAAAACCATCATTAGTCGGGCGTATTTCAAGTGAACCATTTTTAATCGTACAGGTTGAAACTTTTGCGTCGTTTGGACTCCTAAGTACTTATACTGTCCACCGTCACAATTTGCGCTTTTGGCCTTTTGGAAAAATCCCCGAGGTTAGTCACCTTTAGGTGACTTGAGCTTTCAGACAACTGCTTTAGCTGTTGGCTGTTAAATTAAAAAAAGCGCAATTTCTGACGATACTAAGTATACTCAAGCAAAATCTCGCAGCCTAACAGGTAAACGTTTTGCACCCCAATCGCCAGCTTGGGCTGCGAATACGCCCGCGCAAGCGGTACCACACCGATTACACTTACCATCGGCCGTCAAATTCCAATCACTTAATATATACCAGTCGCGTCCAATGAGTAAATTGCCGCAGCTATGACAATAAGTACTCCCGCCTTGCTTATCATGCACATTACCGGTATAAGCATAGCGCACCCCATTCTTTAGAGCGATTTGGCGAGCCATCGACAAAGTGTGAGCCGAAGTCGGGAGCTTATCTAACATTTTCCAGTCAGGATGAAAACCGGTGAAGTGCATCGGCACATCAGGGCCGAGATTTTCCACGACCCATTGTGTCATTTCTTCAAGTTCTGTTTCAGAATCATTTTCGTCCGGAATAAGCAACGTCGTTAGCTCAAACCAAACATTCGTCTCATGTTTGAGATAGCGCAAAGTATCGAGCACCGGCTGCAAATGCCCACCGGTCAATTTATAATAAAATCTCTCTGTGAAAGCCTTTAAGTCCATGTTAGCGGCATCCATATAACTAAAAAACTCGGTGCGCGGCTCGTCACAAATATAACCCGCCGTGACGGCCACCGATTTAATATCCCGTTCGCGGCACTCTTTAGCCACATCAATCGCATACTCGTGAAAAATAACGGGATCATTATAAGTATAAGCCACGCTGCGACAACCCCATTTTTGAGCAGCGCGAGCAAGCACATCGGGTGCCGCTTGATCAGCGAGCCTATCCATTTGGCGAGACTTGCTCACATCCCAATTTTGGCAAAATTTACACGCGAGATTACAACCGGCCGTGCCAAACGACAAAATAGGTGTGCCTGGCAAAAAATGATTAAGCGGTTTTTTCTCAATGGGATCAATGCAAAATCCGCTAGAACGCCCATAAGTCGTCAACACAATTTGTTGCTTTTGATTGGATCGCACAAAACACAAACCCTGCTGCCCCTCTTTCAACTTACAAGCGCGAGGACACAAATCACATTGGATACGCCCATCCTCTAATTGGTGCCAATAACGAGTTGGTACAATAGTTTGTAATGCTGAAGTATTCATATTGGTAATTGATAGCTGGTAATGGGTAATTTGTAGCGTTTGTAGTAGCGTTTGTAGTAGTCGCTTTAGCGACTAAAACACATTTATAGTAGCAACCACTACAAACAATGATATACTTGAATAGCTCGGCAATGCAACAAAAAGGTAAAAAACGATGAAAACAGTAAGAACACCCGCAGTCGCCGGTACGTTTTACCCTGCACCGGCCAATGAATTACGGACGATGGTCAGAAAATTGTTAAAAGAAACAAACACTTCAGAACCATCAGTCCCCAAAGCCATCATAGCACCACATGCCGGTTACGTCTATTCTGGGCCAATTGCCGCCAGCGTCTATGCGCGACTGACACCGGCCCGCGACACCATAAAGAAAGTCGTACTACTCGGCCCCTCTCACCGAGTTCCGTTGGAAGGACTAGCGGCCAGCAGCATGACAAGTTTTGCCACGCCCTTGGGCGAGATACCCGTGGACAAGCAAGCCATTGATGAAATCCTGTCTCTGCCCCAAGTCACCGTGCTAGATCAAGCACACGCCAACGAACACAGTCTCGAAGTCCAATTACCATTTCTACAAGAAGTCTTAGGAGACTTCAAGCTCATTCCCTTAGTTGTAGGTGATGCCAGCCCCGAACAAGTAGGAGAAGTCCTAGAAAAACTCTGGGGCGGCGAAGAAACGCTAATAGTCATCAGTTCCGACTTAAGCCACTATCGCGACTACGAAAAGGCGCAACAAATGGACAAATTGACCTCTATCGCTATCGAAAACCTGCGCCCAGAAGACATTTATCACGAACAAGCCTGTGGACGGTATCCCGTCAACGGCCTATTACAGGTCGCACGGACACGAGGCCTCTCGGCCAAAACAGTCGATTTGCGAAATTCTGGCGATACTGCCGGCACAAAAGATCAAGTAGTGGGGTATGGCGCTTATGCTTTTAACTAAAGAACACGGCGACACACTATTAGAAATCGCCAAACAATCCATCAAACACGGCCTCGACAAAGGCAAACCACTCGCGGTAGAACCGCAAGACTATGCAGAAGAATTGCAAAAATTGCGGGCCACCTTTGTCACCTTAGAAATCAACAACAACCTGCGCGGCTGCATAGGCACACTCGTGGCTCAGCGCCCACTGATCAGTGATGTCGCTTACCATGCACACGCCGCGGCCTTTTCCGATCCCCGTTTTCCCGGACTCAAAAGTAACGAATTTCCACAGCTGGACATCCACATCTCCATCCTAAGCGAACCAGAGCCAATAACCTTTGACTCCGAAGAACACCTCATCCAACAACTGCGCCCCGGCGTAGACGGACTCATCCTAACAGAAGGCTTTCGCAAAGGCACCTTTTTGCCCTCCGTCTGGGAATCCTTAACCGAACCCACCGACTTTCTCCACCATTTAAAACAAAAAGCCGGCCTACCACCGAACTATTGGTCAAATACCCTCAAAGTAGAACGCTACACAGCCGAATATATTTCCTAGTACAAAGCTGGAGTCCAAAGCTTCAGCTTTGGACGATTACATATTAGTATGAATAAACATCTACATACACCTATTCATTTTTTCTGTGACAATTCGCCTTACTTTATTACTGCGGCTATTTATGAAAAACGTCTGTTGTTGGCAAACGAAGACATAAAAGCTGAACTGTTGCGTCTAATTCATAAAGTTTTTCAGGAAAAAGATTGGATACTGGATCATTGGGTCATTTTGGACAATCACTATCACTTGTTGGGTAGTAGCCGCAAAGGTGAAGATTTACCAAAAATAATGCAAAGCATTCATTCACAATCCTGTTTTTTAATCAGTCAAACGACAAACTGCAAAAAACAGGTATGGTGGAATTATTGGGATTATTGTCCACGAAACGAAAAATAATACAAAATCCGCCAGAATTACTTACTAAATAATCCCATCAAACATGGCTACGTCACCAATCTTAATGACTACCCATTTTCCAGCTTCCAAGACGACTTTGGAAAAATCGGGCGTACCAAAATAGTCAAACAATTTCGTGAAAACACAGAATACAAAAACCTCAAAATAGAAGAAGACGACTTTTAAATTTTGAATTGGAATCCAAAGCTTCAACTTTGTACAACTGGAATCCAAAGCTTCAGCATGGACTCCAAGCTTCTCCATGACAAAAAAAACCTCCGAGTTTTGAAAACCTCGGAGGTTTATTTTTTGGATACCATTAATGTTCCTTTGTTGCGAACCTCGCGTACAAATGTACTTCTACTCTCACAAAATGATTGACAGCAATACTTGGTTTCTAGTATTTTGTCAAAGTTCTATTGACGGGTAACCGTTTTAACTTGGTACTGCCAAACTACTGTGGCATTGCCAAACTAAGTTTTTCTAGCGCGGAAAAACTGGAGCATCGGCAAAAGTTTTCGTGTACGAAAAACTTTGGACTCCTGCCAAACTAAGTTTTTCTAGCGCGGAAAAACTGGAACAACGATTGGAGTCCTGCCAAACTAAAGTTTGGACTCCTGTCTGACGTTTGGACGGATTTAAGGGCGTTGCCAAACGTTAGTTTGGACGACTGACAGACTACTAGGTTCTGAGAAACCAAGTTTCTTGAAGAAACTTGGTCTCTAATACCTAAATTGACATTAATTCACATCAGCCGTATTGAGCCAATATTCGTAAATAACCCACGAGCAGAATATCCACCAAATACAAAGCAATGATCACAACCATCGGCGACAAATCAAGCCCTTGCACCGGCGGAATTTTACGTCGCACTGGACGTAACACAGGTTCATTCAGGTGATGTAAAAGCTCAGTCAACGGATTGTAACTGTTAGGTGTGAGCCAACTTAAAATCACTTGAATGATAATCGCAAATATAAAAATATAAATCAATAAAGACAATAGGTTAGCCACAGATAACAAGAATAACCCAAATATACCAAGGGATTGACCATACAGCCAAGCGATCAAAGATAACTCCAGCATTTTTAACGTCAACATCAAGACAATAGCCGCAAAGTCGATGTCGCGCCAGCCAGGTATAAAGTTATAAAAGGCGGGTTTGTCAATCTCAAGAGCAATCGCAAGATGGGATCGTTACGAAAACCGACCCGCAGCCATTGCAATAAAAAACGCAGCATGATAAGCAAAATATAAATGCCAAACACCGTATTAATTAAAAACACCAAAGCGGTGATAAATGGACTTAGCACGTTATTGTTCTCCGAATTGTTTGGCCAAAGTGGCGGCGCGTTGCTGGGCCGCTTGCAAGGCTTGGTCAAACAAGGCCTGCAACCCACCGGCTTGTAAAGTATTAATGGCTTGTTCCGTCGTGCCGCCTTTCGAGGTGACACGCGATCGCAAAGTCGCGGCATCTTCTTGGCTTTCAAGGGCCATTTTGGCCGCGCCAAAGGCCGTTTGCAGCGTGAGCAAGCGGGCGCTTTCCTGCGGCAAGCCCAAGCCAATAGCGGCTTTTTCCAACACTTCCATCATCAAAAAGAAATAGGCGGGACCACTCCCTGATAACGCGGTAACTGCATCCATCTGAGTTTCGTCTTCCAGCCACAGGGTTAAGCCCACCGCCCGCAAAATATTTTCCGCCAATTCGCGCTGGAAGTCACTGACATGCGGATCGGCAAACAGGGCCGACGCGCCGCTTCGCACCAGTGCCGGCGTATTAGGCATCACGCGCACAATGGGCAGGGCCTGATTTGCACCCAGCCAACGCGCCAAATCCGCCACGCGGATGCCAGCCGCGATGCTGATAAACAAAGGCGGTGGCGCTGGCATGGCGGTAGCGATGGATTTGGCAACCTCTGGTAAGACTTGCGGTTTGATCGCTAACACGACGACGTTGGCACCGTCCATGGCTTGTAAATTATTAGTGTAACATTGTACTGGAAATTGAGCGGCAAGCGGTTGGGGATCAGTATCCGCAACCCGTAAATTTTCTTGGGCTACGCCCGTTTCAAGGAGTCCACCAATAAGGCTGCTCGCCATATTACCGCCGCCTATAAATGTTATAATGTTGTTTTTCATGCCAATTTTTTCCGTTAATTTTAGACACAACTCTTTGTAGCCCAACGAGCAACTTTTTTACCAGTCCAAACCTAAAGGTTTGGACGAAAGCTCGCCTTTAATTTTTAGTTTGTCCTAGGATTTTTCTGAACAACTATATACCCTTTTTTGGGCGGTATATTATCAATATTAAAGACTATTTTTACCATATCCAAAGTCTTTTTATTGCACTTTTTGCGGATAATGTGCCAATGCACTGAGGGTTTGAGGAAAGCCTCATAAGGAATATTGGTTGTCAAGGCGTGTGGGCGTGAATCGAAGAGCCTCGTCAAAGTATGACGTAACTCATTGATTTAATAAACCACTTAAGTGGGTAAACAAAAGTCATAACGAGCGGCTTGTGAGTCGCTAAAGCGACTACTACAAACCGAGTCGCTAAAGCGACTACTACAAACGGTAACTCATTGATTTAATAAACCACTTAAGTGGGTAAACAAAAGTATTTTAACATTTAGAGCGGTAATAGTCGCTAAAGCGACTACTACAAACCGACTACTACAAACCTGCTTAGATTTCAACCAACTCGTTGTTGGCGAGACTCTCATCGGCATATTTGGGTTCAACTAAATAGAGCCGAGGATTTTTGAACATTTCGTTCAAGGCTTGCCCTCCCTCCCAGCGAGCCTCACGGGATAAATCATAAACCACCAGTGTAATGTCTGACCAATAATTCAAGGGCAGCGGACGTACCAAATCTCCTATCACCGCTAATCGCGTTGCGCCATGCTTTTTCCGTAGCAGTGCCGCCGATTGTTTGGCAATTTTCCACCATCGGGCTTTCCTTGCCGCATCATTAAATTCATTGACTTCAGCTTCAATCAACGCCGATATCCATTGTTGCGGTGGCAAGAGTTTAACGGTTTCTACCATGCCCAAAGTCATCAACAACAAACCTAAAAATTGACGCATTCCAACGATTTGTATCTTATTATTCGCGTATTCAATTTTGGCTCTTGGGCACCATGACACAAATTCTTCAAATGAAATAGACACAGAGTCTAATGCCACACGCGGGACAAAAGCTAAGCTGTCGGGTTTAAAACCTCCTTCTTCGTCGAAAGCCGCTTTAACCTTTTTCTGAGTTTGGGCACGGACTTCAAAAATTGACAGACAGAAGCGGTTTGTTTGAGACTGAGGTAACCACAAATTATCAGGTAAAAACACAAGATTAGGAATATTATGAGGTCGATAGCGTCCCTCACTGTCCGGCCGCACCGGCCAATACTGGCCCCCTGCGAAGCGTAAAAAATCAATTTGCTGGCGTTGGGGATCGACAATCCAATATTCTGGCACACCCCCGGCTTCATAGTAATGCCGTTTGACTTCCCTATCTTGGGCCGCATGAGCCGGCAATATCACTTCAATGACTAAATCGGCCGGCCCTTCCATATACCAATTGTAGATATGATTCAATGGGTTACCACGAGAGAGTAAAATATCGGGTGTAATTCCACTATTGCCCAGATGCATGACAAAATCAGGGCCTATGCTTTGTCCACATCCACCGATACTGGTAGCCTTCGAGAGTTGCACTTCTAAAGAATCTCTTGTTGTCCGATGTCCCTCGTCTTTGCCATATTCGCCGGCACTTAAGTCTTCCGGTTGATAATCAAACTGTGAAGCCCATGCCTCCGCTTGTGTATGTTCTCCCTTTTCGCTGGTAGAAATGGGCGCGTCTGGATAGGCCACTTTTAAGGCTTCCCAACATAGTTTTCTATCAACCAGTGCAACGACGGCCGCGGCTCCCCATCCTTCAAGTATCATCCTAAATAATAATTGGCTTCCAGAGAGGCTATTACCAACGATAAGTTTACCGTCAATCAACTCGAGTTTGGACTCTGGAAGCCTACCCCACCATTGTTCAAATTCATCATGAGTCATAATAAACTCCCATAATACTATTTTGTAATCGTTTGAGCCTTTTCAAGCGAAGCCGGTATCATACAAGGATTCGTTATAATAACGGATTAAAAGCAATAACTACAAGGACAAGGATTCGTTATAATAACGGATTGAAAGCAATAACTACAAGGATTCGTTATAATAACGGATTAAAAGCAATAACTACAAGGATTCGTTATAATAACGGATTTAAAGCAATAACTACAAGGATTCGTTATAATAACGGATTTAAAGTAATAACTACAGGCAGATTCGTTGCTTATGAAAGGATTGAAAGTGAATAGCCCCAGGTTATACTGAAGGAAGCTTCAACCCTGAAAGGGTTGAATGTGAAGAGCAACTGGTGAAACATGGGGAAAAATGTAAAGCGCTTCAACCCTGAAAGGGGTTGGTTCAAGCCTAGATGCTAAAAGAGCAAAACCCTAACGGGTTATGTGCTTGATTCGTTTTCCACAAATACCATTCTAACCAAAAAAGCTTTGACTCCTTTGAATTAACACATCCCCAATTTCTTTTCCAAGTAGTGAATATTGGTGCCACCGGCTTGGAAAGTGGCATCTCTGAGCAAGCTTTTGTGTATGGGAATGTTGGTTTTGATGCCATCTATGATGATTTCATCCAAAGCCATTCTCATCCGTGCCATTGCCGAATCGCGGCTGTCACTGTGGGTGATGAGTTTGCCAACCATGGAGTCATAGTAGGGCGGCACGCGGTAACCGCTATAAATATGCGTATCGACGCGCACCCCAGGGCCGCCGGGCGCATGATAGCGGGAAATGATGCCAGGCGAGGGCAGAAAACTATCCGGATCCTCGGCATTGATGCGGCACTCCATGGCATGTCCATGAAAATGAATATCTTCTTGTTTATAATTCAACGGTTCGCCAGCCGCTATTCGCAATTGCTCGCGTACAATATCTATACCGGTGATGAATTCGGTAACGGGATGTTCAACCTGTAAACGGGTATTCATTTCAATGAAATAAAATTCCCCATTATCATACAGAAATTCAAATGTCCCGGCGCCGCGATAGCCAACATCTCGACAGGCTTGGGCACAACGTTCTCCAATTTCATGGCGCTTTTTTTGACTTAAACCGGGGGCTGGGGCTTCTTCTAACATCTTTTGATGACGACGCTGCATTGAGCAATCACGCTCGCCCAAGTGAATGGCATTGCCATAACTATCGGCCAACACTTGAAACTCTATATGTCTAGGATTTTCAAGAAATTTTTCCATGTACACTTGGTCATTACCAAAAGCAGCAGCGGCTTCATTGCGGGTTAAAGAAATGGCGTTAAGTAAGGCCGCTTCGCTACGCACGACGCGCATACCACGTCCACCCCCACCGCCGGCCGCTTTAATAATCACCGGGTAACTAATGTCGTGTGCCAACTGTAAATTCTTGTCCATATCCTCGTCAAGTGCGCCATCGGAGCCGGGCACACAGGGAACACCTGCTTTTTTCATCGCGGCAATGGCCGACACTTTATCCCCCATTAAACGAATGGTTTCTGGCCGAGGCCCTATGAAAATAAAGCCACTTTTTTCAACTTGTTCAGCAAAATCAGCATTTTCGGACAAAAAGCCGTAGCCCGGATGAATGGCAACAGCATCGGTGACTTCGGCGGCGCTAATGACGGCGGGAATATTCAGATAACTATTGGCTGACGGGGGTGAGCCAATACATACGGATTCGTCTGCCAGTCGTACATGCTTGAGATCACGGTCTGCGGACGAATGCACCGCCACAATTCTAATACCCATTTCTCGACAAGCCCTTAAAATTCTTAGGGCAATTTCTCCTCGGTTAGCGATAACCACTTTTGACAGCATGCACTTAACCTCTTTTTTTCAGTGATCGTTTTCAGTGAACAGTGATCAGTTATCAGTGATCAGTTATCAGTGAAGTTTTTGAATAGAAAAAACTTGAACCTAGAAATCAGTTTCAGTTATCAGTTTTCACAGGAGTGTGATCTTTATTCGATGCATACCTTAAATATAAAAATTGATTACAAATCAGTATTTTAAATTTACAACCTCAAATTGAGGTCACACTCTTTCACTGATAACTGATAACTGTTCACTGATAACTGATAACTGATAACTTATCACTGATAACTGATCATTGATAATGGTTACTCAATGACAAATAACGGCTGATCATATTCTACCGGTGCGCCGTTATCCACTAAAACCTTGGTGACAATGCCGGCCTTATCGGCCGTGATTTGATTGAGTATTTTCATAGCCTCAATGATGCACAAAGTATTTCCTTCATTGACCATTTGTCCTTCTTCAACAAACGCTTTGCTGGTGGGAGAAGCCGCTCGATAAAACGTGCCCACCATAGGTGAGCTAATGGTATGTCCCTTTGTCTCGTTGTCGGCTGACTCAGGCGGTGGAGAGGGCTGGGGTGAGGCTGGCACGGCTGCCGCTGGCGGCAGCGCGGTTTGTGGCATCACCACCGGCGCATTATGAGGATAACGACTGATACGCACGGAGTCTTCACCTTCGTGAATTTCTATCTCTGCCAGCCCAGACGCTTCAATCAGTTCTATGAGTTTTTCGATTTTTTCAAGTTCTATGAGTTTTTCGTTTTTTTCAGTATCCATGAAGCTACCTAGAATTCGACAAAATAGACAGTGCTGCTTGCAAAGCCAAGGTATATCCTTGCGCCCCGAGTCCGCTGATGACACCCGCTGCGATATCCGAAAAATAAGAAGGGTGTCGGAACGGTTCACGGGCATGCACATTGGACAAATGGACTTCAATAAACGGAATAGCAACAGCTAATAAGGCATCGCGCAAAGCGATACTGGTATGCGTGAAGGCGGCGGGGTTGATTATAATAAAATCAACCTGATTGTGGTGTGCCGCATGGATTTGTTCCAGCAATTCGTGTTCGGCATTGCTTTGAAAAGTGGTGAGGGTGTGTTGGTGCGCTTGTGCCAATTCAACCAGATGTTGATTAATGCTTGCCAAGGTGCTTTTACCGTAGTGCGTTGGTTCGCGCTCACCTAACAAATTAAGATTCGGGCCGTGTAGCACGACTATATTAAACATTTTGGGTTAAGTTTGGTTGGGGTTAATTAGAGTTATTATGAAATTATACGGAACGTATACTAATGAAAAATGAAAAATGAAAAATGAAAACGAAATGGTTGCCCGAACGAAATGGTTGCCCGAACGAAATGGTTGCCCGAACGAAATGGTTGCCCGAACGAAATGGTTGCCCGAACGAAATGGTTGCCCTCACCCAAAAGCGGTACGATATGGCATTGAGTGTTAGGGTGGGTGAGAGTGAAAAAAGCTTTTCAGTCATGTAATACGTATGCGTCTACAATACCACAATTTGAGTAAAAATGATGCTTATTAGTTAGAACACAGCAATTATAATTCTCTATAACAACCTGATTTAATTATATAAAAATTTTATTAGACGATACAGGCTTAAATCTCGACCTCATACTGGTCAGTTTTGAGGGCCGTATCGATCCATGACATCCCACTCAGAGCCTCATACCACTGAGAAATCCGATTTTTCCAAAAAATAGGATTTCTTTGACTTTTGGGTGGTACGGAAACTGGAGCGATCCCGCACTGCGCGTGAGGCGATAAATCGCCTACTACAAACGGGCCTTTTCCTTATTTTTAAGGGATGATATCTGTCTACGCACTTTTGGGTTCTAGGCATTGAACTGATAGAATCATTTATAAGATTCAATTTAACCCTTAATTCGCATTGACAAAATACGGTGAACAAAATGATGGTGGAAACCCCCGAACTCAAGACACTTTGCATCAGTTGCCTGCAATACAAGGGGCATCGCTCACTATGCCTACAGTGTGGTTATGACGAGCGTAAATATAAAGAACATCCTTTATATCTTAAGCCACGAACTCTTCTAAAAAATCAATACGTTATTGGAATTCCCCTCGGCCAAGGTGGGTTTGGCATCACTTATATTGGGCAAGATTTATGGTTGCAAAAAAAAGTCGCCATTAAAGAGTACCTTCCCGCGGCCCTTGCTACCCGTGATGTTTTCACATCGACTATTATCCCACTCAAAAAACAGGAAAATACTTTTAATAAAGGATTACAATTTTTTATTGATGAGGCCCGCAATCTCGCCAAATTTGACCATCCGAATATCGTCAGGGTGATTAATTTCTTTGAAGAAAATCAAACCGGTTATATGGTGATGGATTATTTGGAAGGCTTAAGTCCAGTAGACATTTTAACTCAAGCCGGCGGACGTTTACCGGTGGATGAGGCCTTAGCCATCATCTTACCCATTCTTGATGCTTTGGCAGAAGTTCATGCTCAACACATTTATCACCGTGATATTTCTTTACAAAATATTCGTATTTTAAAGTCGGGTGTGCCCATTTTGGTTGATTTTGGCGCGGCGCGGCATATTGTGGGTGAGCAGAGTTGCACGTTGGATTTGGTGCTAAAACATGGCTATTCACCGCTAGAACAGTATTCTGGCAAGGGAAAAATGGGGCCTTGGACGGATATTTATGCCGGTGGCGCGTCGTTATATTTGCTGATCACCGGCACATTGCCCCCAGCGGCGACTGATCGGTTTTGCGAAGATAGCTTAATAGCGCCCACTTCGCTGTGCGTGGAAATTGGAACGATAGTCAATGATGCCATCATGCGGGCACTGGCGATTAAATTTGAAGAGCGTTTTCAAACCGTTCAAGAATTTAAAGCGGCTTTGCTTGGAAGTGAGGCGGCTCTACTTCCGAGCACCCTTTCGGCGTTGCCGCCAGTGCCAACTCAATCCCGGCCGCAGTACGACAGGCGAAAAGGCAAGAGAAAAACGGTCGCTATGATTGCCGCAAGCGTGTTATTTTTATTAATGTTGTCGGGGGGGTTGCTGTTTTCTTTTCAACAACAAAACGCCCATCCGGTTAAACTTTTATTTGAGCAAGCACAGGCTCAGTGGGCGAGTGACAAATTGATGAAGCCGGCGGGTGATAATGCTTATGAAACTTATCATGAAATTCTTGAAATGGCACCGAATAATGCACAAGCGAAAGCGGGGTTGCTCAAAATGGCTGAACATTATCAGCACCTAGCCCGTGTTGCTCAGAAAAAGGGTAACTTAGAGGAAAGTTTTCATATGATTCAACAAGGCTTGCAGGTAATGCCGACACATAGAGGTTTGCAAGCTTATGAACAAAGCTTGAGACAGCAGATTGCACAACAGCAACAAGCTTTGGCGCGTGCTGCACAAGTGAAACAATTACTAAGTCAAGCCGCCCAACATTTAGCGATGTCACAACTTGAGGCCGCTTATGCTACCTATCAAGAAGTTTTTGCCATTGAACCTGACAATCAGCCGGCGCGTGCCAAAGTCCAACAGGTGGCCGAAAAATATGTGCAATTGGCGCGTACACAAAAAGGCAGTCTATCGAGTCGTTTGTCTTTTATTAATAAAGGATTAGATCGTGGTTTGCTTGCGTTGAAACAAGCATTGAATGATGAAAAATTGGCACGACAACGCGAGCTGGAGGCAAAGCGGGCACGACAGCGCGAGCTTGAAGCAAAACGGGCACGGCAACGTGAGCTTGAAGCAAAACGGGCACGGCAACGTGAGCTTGAAGCAAAACGGGCACGACAGCGCGCGCTTGAAGCAAAACGGGCACGGCAACGTGAGCTGGAGGCAAAACGGGCACAACAACGACAGATTGAAAAATTGCTTAGAAAAGCGGAAATTCAACTTAAAGCGTTGCGCTTAACTACACCTAGCGGTAATAATGCTTATGAGACTTATCAAAATATATTGAGTATGGCACCCGACAATGGGCAAGCTCAAGCCGGATTGAGAAAAATTGCCGATCAATATGAACAACTGGCACATATTAAGCGAGATGATTTGCGAAAAAATTTGGCATTAATTGAAAAAGGTTTGAAAATTTTGCCCACACACGCCGGCTTGAAGGCACTGCGTCAAACCCTCATACAAAAAATGCAGCGTGTACAGCCTCGCCCCAACTCTCTCGGAGAAGGGAGAGAGGGCATATCAAGGCCGCGTGTGATAATACATCCTCACCCCAATTCTCAAGAAACCGCAGATAAGTCAAAGCCGCGTGTGACAGCACAGCCTCGTTCCAACCCTGTCCCTCAAAGGAGTACGCTGCCGCCCCAAGCGACAAGTTCATTGCCACCGCGCCGTATTGTGGTTGTACACCCTCGCCCCAAGCTTCTCCCTCAAGAGAGAAGGGACACCCCACCACCTCAAGAAAAACCGCCAGCGGCAGACAGCACCGTGCAAAATTTGCTTGCTCTGGCTCGACAACACTTTGAAGCGGCGCAATTTGAGGCTGCCATTCAAACTTATAGAAATGTTTTGAGGATTGCCCCCGGCAATGTGCAAGCCATAACCGGCTTGCAGCAAATGGCCTATCACTATGAACAATTAGCAAGGTTCCAAAATAAACAAGGCCATTTACAGAAAGGTTTATCTTTAGTTAAAAAAGGATTGGCAGCTTATTCCACGCAAAGTTTATTGGCGTTGCAAGGAGAAATCATCCGCCGTTTAAATGAAAAAACGCTTCCCGATGCGGAGCCTCCACGCCTCATTTTCACGCCTTCCTTTTAACAGGGAAAAGGAGCAAAGGGACAGAAGCAACGGAAAATGGGTATTACCAATGACCAAATACCAAATACCAAATGAAACACATTATTAGTCACCTTGCCGTGACAATCGCAGCCCTGTTATCGCCATCGACAAGCATTGCCCAAGAGCTTTGGATTATTCCCAATATCTTTGTTTCTTCAAGAAATTTTGAATATTCAGTGGTAAATGGCAATGTCCATGGTCATATTAACTCACTGGGGGGCGGTGTCACTGGCATTTACCGAAATTTTTACATAGATTTATCCGGCGAAAGAAACCTCTCAGTCAACGAAGAGTCAATTATTAATGGTTTGTCCAATACGATAGAGCTTGAGCGTACCGACTTTGCTGCCTCTATGGGTTATGCCATCAATGGTTCCATTAGTACGTTTGTGGGCTATAAATACGGCAAATCAACGCTTACTGAGTTAGCCTTTTCTCCCTTTGCGGGCGCAAAAACAAGTTTAGAAGGGAAAGGATGGTTTATTGGTGCCGGTGGTGGTTGGCAGGTTTATGACTGGGGTACTTTTTCATTCAGTGCAGCCTACGCCAAAATGGTTGCCAACTATAATTCATTCTCCTTTGGTACGGCTGAAGGAGATGCATCGGGCACCAGTTTAGGGATTAAATGGAAAGCGCCCTTGACGAATAATCTTTATTATGACTTGTCGCTGATACGCCATGATTATTATTATGAAGACTTTCGTGAACTTGACTTCGATATTTCAGAACAAATCCTCTCGTTGAGACTTGGCATATCGTATCGGTTTTAGAAAGCCTTGCTCAAACGTGGCGCTTTTTCTCAGCAAGAACTACAAGGATTCGTTATAATAACGGATTGGTACCGAGGTGGATTGAAATCCTTACAATAACTACAAGGATTCGTTAATAACTACAAGGATTCGTTAATAACTACAAGGATTCGTTATAATAACGGATTGGTACCGAGGAGGATTGAAATCCTAACAGTAACTACAAGGATTCGTTATAATAACGGATTGGTACCGAGGAAGACTGAAATCCTAACAATAACTACAAGGATTATTTAATAACTACAAGGATTCGTTATAATAAGGGATTAGTACCGAGGTGGATTGAAATCCTTACAGTAACTACAAGGATTCGTTAATAACTACAAGGATTCGTTATAATAAGGGATTAGTACCGATGAGGATTCAAATCCTAACAATAACTACAATAATAAGTTGCTTATAAAAGGATTAAACCCAAACACCACCACGATCTAATCCTTTATTATATACAATCCTTGTAGTTGCTTTTAGTACCGATGAGGATTCAAATCCTAACAATAACTACAATAATAAGTTGCTTATAAAAGGATTAAACCCAAACACCACCACGATCTAATCCGTTATTATAACGAATCCTTGTAGTTATTGAATCCTTGTAGTTATCCCAAGAGGACTGAAATCCCAACAATAACATTTCAGGAGAACTCAACATGAAATCTCAACATTTACTCACAATTCTTATATTAATCATGGCCTTACCCATCAACGCCGAAGTCAGCCTCGACGGCACTCTCGGCCGTGGCGGCCCGTTACCCGGCCCCGACTATCTCATTGGGGCCAAATTAGGCCAACAACGCGGCGGCAACCTATTCCACAGCTTTCGTGACTTCAATCTCAACCTGAGCGAAAGCGCCACCTTTTCAGGGCCTAACAACGTCCAAAACGTTATCAGTCGCGTCACCGGCGGTAATCCCTCAAACATAGACGGATTAATTCGCTCCACCATTCCCAACGCCGACATGTATTTTATTAATCCGTATGGGATCATGTTTGGGCCCAATGCACGGCTAGACGTGCAAGGCAGTTTCCACGCCAGCACCGCCGACTATCTGCGCTTTTCTGACGGAGGACGCTTTGAGGCTCGTCAGCCTAATAATAGTCTGTTGACGGTGGCGCCCATCGAGGCGTTTGGTTTTTTGAATACGCCACTGGCCCCCATTTCGGTTAAAGGACATGGCGAAGTCACCGAAGATTGGGAAAACCAATCCACCGGCCTCAGCGTGCCAAAAGGCAAAACCCTCTCACTCATTGGTAGCGGCATCGAAATCAAAAACGGCACTTTTTTCAAAAAAAATGATAGAACGCTCAACTTACCCCTTCTCCGGGCACCCTCTGGAAAAATTAACTTAACCAGCGTCGCCAGCCCCGGTGAAGTGATTTCAACCGAAGCCGGTTTTTTAGAGATATCATCATTTGAAAAATTGGCGGCCATCAAACTTTCAGATCATTCACTGGTGGATGTTAGTGGCAAAGGCAGTGGCAGTCTTTTTATTCGTGCTGGAAGTCTTGAATTGACCGAAAGTTATATCAGGAGTGAAAGGCTCCACGTTCAAGAGGGTGGAGTCATAGACAGCAAGACTGACACGCTCCACGCTCAAGAAGATGGAATCACAGACATTCAGGCCGACCATATGAGCTTGACAAATTCACACATTCAAAGTGTCACCAACGATGTCGGAAATAGTAACGCAATCGTTATCTTCGTAGCCGATACATTGACACTTTCTTCGAGTATTATTATTGGCAACTCGCACAGTAAGCAAACGAACGCCGGCAAAGGTGGAAAGATTCAGATAGAGGCGGAGCAAGTGAGGCTAGAGAATCAATCAAGTATTGCCAGTTCCACATTTGGGGCTGGAGAAGGGGGTACTATCACTCTTAAAGTGGCTGATACTTTGAGCATTTCCGGGAAACGTGAGACAAACCGGCCGAGCGGTATTGTGAGCAACTCGCACGCGACACAAGTCAATGCCGGTACTGCCGGACAGATTGAAATAGAAGCAGGCCAAATCCTGATAGAGAACGGAAGTATTGCGAGTAACACATTTGGTTTTGGAAACGGCGGCGCTATCGTTCTCAAAGTGGCTGAGACTTTAGCGTTGAGTGATGGCGGGAAGATTACTAGCGAGTCAGCGCGTCTTCCAGAAGCTATCAGCCTTCCGATAGGTCATGCTGGGCGTATTGAGATAGAAGCAAACCAACTAAGCTTAACGGAGCAAGCCAGAATTGCAGGTTCCACAGCAGGTGTCGGAGACGGGGGTACTGTCCTGATCAAAGTGGCTGACGTTTTAACACTTTCAAATCAGAGTCAGATTGGCGCCTTATCAAAAAGCGCTGAAGCCAATGCTGGCAAAGCCGGCGAAATCTCGGTGCAAGCACGCGCCATAAACCTAATAAACAATAGTCTCATAACGGCAGAAACCGCAAACGCCAGTGGGGGCAATATCACTGTCACCACAGCGGATTTATTGTATCTGCGGGGAGGGAAAATTACCACCAGTGTCAAGGGTGGTACCGGTGATGGTGGTAATATCACGATTTCTCATCCGGTGTTTGTGGTACTGAATCAAGGAGGAATCAAAGCACGAGCCGATGAAGGCCGAGGGGGAGATATTTACATTCAATCGGAGCAATTTGTGCGCTCTAATAACAGTCTGGTGAGTGCCTCTTCAAGATTGGGCATAGACGGGAACGTGGAGATTGACGCGCCGGAAATCAATATGGATGCGTTTTTGCTGGTGTTGTCGGGTAATTATATTGATGCCAGCGGCCAATTCCAACCGTCTTGCGACACACAACGAACTCATCAGAATCGTTTTGTGGTTAAGCCCTATGCCGGCCGCCGCGCCTCTCCTTCTGATTGGAAAGCGAGCCATTTATTGCTCAACCGCTCGGAAAAAACCAGCCACCGTCCGAAAACGGGGCCATTTCACCAGGTTTCTACTGGTAAACTTTCCATTAAGCCCGTCTTTCTATTGGCCCAATGTCAACCTCAACAGAAGGCACCGGTTAAAGCGGACCGAAAAAACAGTCCCGTGATTGACGAGCAGTTGTTTTTAAAAGCGTCAGCTTTGGCATGGAGTCCAAAGCTTCAGCTTTGGATAGAAATAGGCCGTCCAAAGCGGCCGTTTGTAGTAGGCGATTTATCGCCTGAAACGATTAAAAGTTTCTAGTTTCTAGTTTCTAGTTTCTAGTTTCTAGTTCATAGTTTGTAGTTTGTAGTTTGTAGTAGGCGATTTATCGCCTGAAACTGTTAAAAGTATCTAGTTTATAGTTTATAGTTTATAGTTTATAGTTTATAGTTCATAGTTTGTAGTTTGTAGTAGGCGATTTATCGCCTGAAACTGTTAAAAGTATCTAGCTTATAGTTTATAGTTTATAGTTCATAGTTTGTAGTAGGCGATTTATCGCCTGAAATGGTTCCTAGTACAGGAGGGCGGAAATATTCATACCACCCCTCAGCCAACGGCTAAAGCCGTTGTCTAAAAGCTTAAGTACCCTAAAGGGCACTATAAGAGAGTTAGTAGGCTTTAGCTTGACGATGCTTTCAGACAACGGTTTAGGCTAAAGTTTCGTTCCGCGAAACTTTAGCCTAAAATGCTGTTGGCTGTTGGTGGTATGGGGATTTCCGCTCTCCCGTACTAGTTTCTAGTTTCTAGTTTCTAGTTTCTAGTTTGTAGTTTCTAGTTTGTAGTAGGCGATTTATCGCCAGAAACTGTTCCTAGTACAGGAGGGCGGAAATATTCATACCACCCCTCAGCCAACGGCTGATGCTGTTGGTGGTATGGGGATTTCCGCTCTCCCGTACTAGTTTATAGAGTTTGTAGTTTGTAGTTTATAGTTTGTAGTAGGCGATTTATCGCCTGAAACTGTTATAGTTTATAGTTTATAGTTTAAAGTTTATAGTTTCTAGTTTGTAGTTTGTAGTTTGTAGTTTGTAGTTTGTAGTTTGTAGTAGGCGATTTATCGCCTGAAACTGTTATAGTTTATAGTTTATAGTTTAAAGTTTATAGTTTGTAGTTTGTAGTTTGTAGTAGGCGATTTATCGCCTGAAACTGTTCATAGTTTCTAGTTTATAGTAGGCAATTTATCACCCACTACTACAAACGGGGAAGTGGCTAAAGCCACTACTACAAACGGGAGAGTGGTTAAAGCCACTACTACAAACGGGGAAGTGGCTAAAGCTATTACTATAAACGGCCTTGAAAGTAGCTAAAGCCATTACTATAAATAATTTTAAAGATGGCTAAAGCCACTACGATAAACTGATAACTGATCACTGAAAATAAAAACGGATATGTCATTAACTACACTGATAAAAACCGGCCTCAACGCCTTATTAGATGGGCCAGTTATAGAAGCCCTTGGGCAACGGGCCGGCAATAAAGCCATTTCTGTTCTCCATGAGCATTTTACTTTTACCGCTTTTGAGATGGCGCATGCCTATCAAAAAAGTTATGGTTATGCCTTGGCGGCTATTGGGGCTGGTTTGGCGGCCCCTGAGGATAGGTTTAAATTTATACGACAACTTAAGCATTCTAAAGTGGAGCGTGAGTTTGCGGACCAAATCGAGGCCGTTTATTTGCGGCCGTTTGCGGCCCAGCGGGGTGTGCAAGACGAGGTTGCGCTCCAAGCGTTACGAAGTCAACTGATTGAATGTATTAAGGATTTAAGCAAATGGCCGCAGATTTTTTCCGCAGAAGAGCGGCCGTTGTCTGAGGCGGAGTTGGCGGCGTTTCTGAGTCATCGAGGCACTTTGGCAATTACTGATTTGGTGTTGGAGCAGTTGCGCGGTGTGCAAGCTAAGCTTGCTGTCGAAGATAATACCGGGTGTGAAGGGCTGCTGGATGAGACGTTGGTGGCTTTTTTTCGGCATGAGGAGTTGTTGGGTGACGCGGTGTTGTTTTTCTTTAGGGAGATACTTCGCAAGGAGCCGCGTGTTGAGAAAACGTTAGCGGCCTTAGAAAGAAAGGCGCTTTGGGCCGATGTGCGCGCTATTAAAAACACCCAACAGCGTCTCGTGAGCCGCTTGCAACGGCAGTTGGATGAGCAAGCGGCCGTTGTAAAGGCGGCCGTTGAGGCCGGTGATTTTGCGAAAGTGAGTCAATTGTCGCCACAGGTGGCGCGTTTGCAGGACTTTATTGCTGAGGTGCCGTCTAAGTTACAGGCCGCTCAGGCCGCTTGGCAACGTAGTCATCAGTCTTTGATTGCGTTTGCACAACGTTTTGAGAGTTGGGCTAAGTTGCTGGATAACAAGGTGGAGCAGGTGTTGGCGGCGATGGATGGGTTGCGTGGTACGGTTATTCGAATTGATGAGAATGTTGAGGTGTTGCTAGAGAAAGTTGATGAGTTAATGCGGCGGTTTGAGTTGTCGCCACAAATTAAAGCGCGTGATGAATTTACGCCTCATAATAGTCGTAGTCTGGCACTGATCCAACAAGCCGTGACTCAATTAAACGCGTTGGGCGTTCCGCCGTTTGGAAAAGCCGGGCTAGGAAAAATGTCCTGGATTTCGGCTCTCAAGGCTATCAAGGCTGGCAGTGTTTTGTTTTCGACAGGTAATGCCAACAATCTGACAGAGGCCGAGCGGTTGTTTGTCCAAGCGCGAAACAGTACCCAAGTGCCGGCCGAAAAGGCCTTAGCCTCTTTTAATCTCTTTCAGGTGCGGTTGCGGCGTAAAGCTTATGATGAAGCGTTGGCCGATTTACAAACCGCGATAGCAATTGATCCCAATTATGCGTTGCATGATGTTAATAAGTATCCTATGGTGCGGATACTCGGTGCCGGTGGCATGGGCTGCGTGTTTCTGTGCCACAATCAATGGGCAGAAGGCGATAAAGTGGTTGTCAAATGCTTTTGGGAAGGGCGCAAAGGAAGCCACCAACAGATTTTCGGCGAAGCAATGATTATGCGTAAAATCGCCGGCGCGTATGTGCCAACGCCATTAGATTCTGGTTATGTTAATGCTGTCCAACAAGAACGCCCGTTTTTTGTAACGGAATATATTGAGGATGCGTTGGATGGCGAAACCTGGCTAAAAAAGCATGGCAAACTCGATGTACCAACCGGTATTGCCGTCGGGATACAAATTGCGAAAGGCCTTCAAGTAGCGCATGAACACGGGATTTATCATTTGGATATTAAGCCCGCCAATTTGTTATTTAAAGAAACAGAAACGGGCTTAATGGTCAAAATAATTTATTTTGGATTAGCACGAATAGCAACGTCTTTAAAACAACAAGCCTTGTCGCGCAGTCGTGCCAGTTCCATGACGCAAATGGCGCAAGGCATCTTTTTTGGCACGTTGTTCTATGCGCCACCAGAACAATTTGGAGAGACTCAATATGGTCAACCCGGCGCGAAAAGCGATTTGTTTTCGACAGGGGCAGCGTTGTATCGGTTAATGACTCAAGAAAGTCCACAAAACCTGAACCCGTTGCGCTTAGCCGACGCACCGGCCGAGTTATTTCAGTTATTGTGTGAATGCAAGGAAGAAAACCCAGCGCAGCGGCCAGAATCGGCACAACTGGCAAGCCGTTTAGAAGCCCTTCCACAGGTGGAAACCGAGGCCGACTTCGCAGAAGTGCAACGCCGAAAGGCCCAACAAGCGGCCATCAGAGAACAAGTTACCGAGCAAAAACCGCGTCGAAAGGCCCAACAAGCGCCTAAGCCAAAAAAACCTCGCTTGCCTTTAAAGAGTGATAGGTTTGGCGAGCTTCGTGTAGTTTGTAGTAGGCGCTTTAGCGCCTTGCGTTTGTAGGAGTTGTTTAGCGCCTTGCGTTTGTAGTAGGTGCTTTAGCGCCTTGCGTTTGTAGTAGGTGCTTTAGCGCCTAAGTACATACTACATACTACAAACGACATAACGACATACTATAAATTATAAACTATATACTAGAAACTTTTCTAGTTTCAGGCGCTAAAGCGCCTACTACAAACTATAAATTCTAAACGAGATACTAGATACTTTTTCTAGTTTCAGGCGCTAAAGCGCCTACTACAAACTAAAAATCCAAACATAACAAGGATAAATGATGCTACGGGTTTATGTATTCCCAACCGTCATTATATGGTCGATAATTCGGCTAAGCCTTTGTAGAAAAAGGGAAATATTTCACTATCAATCGGCCTCGTCAGTTTGGCAAAACATTTTTACTCGCCAAACAACTCAACCAGCGTGATGATTGTGTGGCGTTGAAGATTAGCTTTGAGGGAATTGATGCAGAGACGCATCAGCATCAGGAAAGCTTTATCGCTGAATTTCTAATCATGATAGCCCATCGCCTTGAGTTTTTGGGCTTTGAGCATCTGTCGCAATTGACTGAAGAACATCGCCCTTCGATCACTCACCTACCCGCGTTATCTCGCTTCATCACACAGTTGGTGGGAACGATGCCCAGCAAATCGTGGGTGTTGATGATAGATGAAGTGGATAAAAGCAGTAACAATCAGTTATTCTTATATTTTTTGGGTATGTTACGGAATAAATACCTAACCAGAGACGAGGGTGAAGAAACCTTCCAATCAGTCATTTTGGCCGGCGTACATGATATAAAAACGCTCAAGGCCAAAATTCGCCCGGATGCAGGAAGTGGGAGGTACAACAGTCCGTGGAATATTGCGATTGACTTTAAGGTGGATTTGAGTTTTGCGCCTGATGAGATTGGGACAATGTTGCACGATTACAGCCTTGATAAGCAGATATCGCTTGACATCTCGGCGATTGCGGCCCGATTATATTACTATACCGCCGGTTATCCCTATTTGGTCAGTAAGCTGTGTAAATTGATAGATGAAGAGATTGTTCCAAATCGCCTCGAAAAAAAATCTTGTTTCTAGTTAGATATACTAATGAAAACTGAAAACTGAAAAATGACTTATTTAACCTAAGTCTATAATTTAATTATGTAGTTTGTAGTAGGCGATTTATCGCCTGAAACCGTGAAAAAAATCTTGTTTCTAGTTAGATATACTAATGAAAAATTAAAGAAAATTTCATTTTCACGGATTTGAAGTAGGTTCCGTATACTAGAATCTTTTTATAGTTTCAGGCGCTAAAGCGCCTACTACAAACTACAAACTACAAACTACAAACTACAAACTACAAACTACAAACTACAAACTATAAACGTTTGGGAAACTCAAGAAGAACAAGGGAGTTTTCATCGTCTGAATAATCGTCCAGAAAAAGGCATTAGTGTTACCTCATATCGGTGTGAAACACTAGCAAATGCTTTGGAAATGGATGTGGAGATGCGTTGATTAGTACAACGAATTACGGGGATAAACGAATTGAATTTTTTGGAAACTTATTCGGGTGTGTTTCACTTGTGCTTTTAGAAGGTTTTATTGGTAAGCACTTCAATAACCCGACACTTGAAATCCTTTTTTATATACAATCCTTGTAGTTGCTGTTTTCGATAGGGCCTTCAACCAAATCAACAGAATAAATTCTATAACATGGCCCTCAAAAAAAACCGCTTTAAAAAGACACCTTAGCATGGTAAGCACTTCAATAACCCGACACTTTAAATCCTTTTTTATATACAATCCTTGTAGTTGCTGTTCATTTTTCATTAGTACAAACCGTGTCTTCACTTAGCTTATATATAACACTATGAAAATACTCATCATCGGCAGTGGCGGCCGTGAACATGCCTTAGCATGGAAAGCGGCCCAATCAGACAAAGTCACCAAAGTCTTTGTGGCTCCCGGCAACGCTGGCACGGCACAAGAAGCGAAACTAGAAAACGTTCCAATTAAAGCAGACAACGTGTCTACCCTCGTCAAGTTTGCCCAAGACAATGCGATTGATTTAACCATCGTTGGCCCAGAAGCGCCGCTGGTTTCTGGAATTGTTGATGAATTTCAACAAGTTGGCCTACGTTGTTTTGGGCCTAGCAAAGCGGCCGCACAATTGGAAGGCTCTAAAGCCTTTACTAAAGACTTTCTCTCCCGTCATCAGATTCCTACCGCCGCCTACGCTAATTTTACTGACTTAGAAAAGGCGATAGCCTACATTCGCGAAGTTGGTGCGCCGATTGTGGTGAAAGCGGATGGTTTAGCGGCCGGTAAAGGCGTGATTTTGGCCCAAACGGAAGAGGAAGCGATTACCGCCGTGCAACATATGCTGGCGGGTAATGCTTTTGGCGACGCCGGGCATCGTGTTGTCATTGAAGCGTTTTTACAAGGCGAAGAGGCCAGTTTTACTTGTCTGGTAGATGGAGAACATATTCTCCCGTTGGCGACTTCTCAAGATCATAAGGCCCGCGACGAGGGCGATAAGGGCCCCAACACGGGCGGCATGGGGGCCTATTCACCGGCCCCCGTTGTTACAAATGAAGTCCATGCGCGAATTATGGCCGACATCATAGAACCGACTGTGCGTGGTATGGCGGCCGAAGGCTACCCTTACACGGGCTTTTTATATGCTGGATTGATGATTGATGCTCAAGGCCTTCCAAGTATATTAGAGTATAATTGTCGGTTTGGTGATCCAGAAACGCAACCTATTCTGCTACGGTTGCGCTCCGATTTGGTTGAGCTTTGTTTGGCAGCGCTGGATAATCGCTTGCATGAAGTTGAAGCGAGATGGGATGAGCGTACTGCTTTGGGCGTGGTGTTGGCGGCCGGCGGTTATCCTGGTTCTTATGGAAAAGGCTTTGTTATCAATGGTTTGACAGAGGCCGCGTTGTTAGATGGTAAAGTCTTTCATGCCGGCACGGCCGAGAAGGAAGGGCAAATTGTGACGGCGGGTGGACGGGTATTGTGTGCCTGTGCATTAGGAGAAACGGTGCGTGAAGCCCAAGCTGAAGCTTATGCGTTGGTTAAGCCGATTGGTTGGGAGGGCGTGTATTTTCGTACTGATATTGGACATCGGGCGGTGGCGCGTTTGTAAAAGCAACTACAGGGATTCGTTATAAGAAAGGATTTAAAAGCAACAACTACAGGGATTCGTTTAAAAGCAACTACAAGGATTCGTTATAATAACAATAACTACAAGGATTCGTTATAATAACGGATTAAAAAACCATAACGACAGGCCGATTAGTTGCTTATGAAAGGATTAATTTCATCGCCTACAAGTTAGTTGTCAGCCGCGGTTTTGACAGAGTTATCATTTGGTAAAACAATAACTACAAGGATTATTTGCTTATGAAAGGATTAATTTCATCGCCAACAATTTGTCATCCTTGTTTATATGAAATCCTTGTAGTTGCTTTTAAATCCTTTTTTATAACGAATCCTTGTAGTTGAATCCGTTATTATAACGAATCCTTGTAGTTGCTTTTAAATCCGTTATTATAACGAATCCTTGTAGTTGCTTAATCCGTTATTATAACGAATCCTTGTAGTTGCTTTTAAATCCGTTATTATAACGAATCCTTGTAGTTGCTTTTAAATCCGTTATTATAACGAATCCTTGTAGTTATTGCTTTTAATCCTTTCTTATAACGAATCCTTGTAGTTGCTTTTAATCCTTTTTTATAACGAATCCTTGTAGTTATTGCTTTTAATCCGTTATTATAACGAATCCTTGTAGTTGCTTTATAACGAATCCTTGTAGTTGCTTTATAACAAATCCTTGTAGTTAGTTATTTACCGTAGTCTGCCACTTTCTGCAACCCGACTTGCTCAAGCAAACTAACACGAGCTTGGCGTAGCTTTTGACTTGGAGACTTCCGAATTTGCTCAGACAAGGAATCCAACGCGTTGTACCAAATACCCTGTTGAGCATAAACGAACGGTAAATCCTCTTCGACAGTGTACTCTGTCGCCGCAGACAACTGGGCAGAAGAATCAACACGCATAATGGTGCCCGTCGCCTTAATATCTAAGCTAGGGTAATCAGGATGACAAGCGATCGACAAAGTCCATTGATACTCAACACCCTTTTCCAAACGGAAATCGGGTTCTACTTGTGAAAGAGGCAAAGCTTGAATACCAGCGGAAACCGACATTTTAAGCGTCTTCTCAATAAGCGGATCGGAAAATTCAAAATTATTGGTGTCAGGCACTTTATCCAAGATAAAAGTAAACTCAGCCTCTGACAAGGGCTGAGAAACCCACCAATACAACGTCGGTTGAGCATCAAGAGTTTTGCCAGTCTGTTTAGGCACTAACAAACGCAAAGCAAAATCATCTTTTACTTGCTGACAGGCACCACGCAAACCACGCAAACCACGCAGCCCACGCAAACCACGCAAACCACGCAGCCCACGCAAACCACGCACATTAGACTTGAACTCGCGGGTGATTTCACCTTGCCCGGTTGATTGGTATTTGATATCGCTTACCGCTACCCGGCTTGGTGGCGGTTTGATTTCGGCGGTTGATATCGCTTACCGCTACCCGGCTTGGTGGCGGTTTGATTTCGGCGGCAGCCGCCACCGTCGGTGCCGGTTTGATTTCTGCCGCCTGAGACGGTTCGGGGTTCTGGGAACTTGGGGGTGAATGTTGGCACCCGCCAAAACCCACCATTGAAATACCAAAGGCAAGCCCGGCGGCTAGACGGAATGATACGGAGTTGATATTATTCATAACTGTTTCCTTTCACAATGTTTGAAACTATTAACGATAGTCGTCAAATCAATAATATTTGTCCCACAAACCTCCAAAGTTTAACCTAAACAAGTGTGCGTGACATGTATAATAAAAATTTAGCATAAATTTGAATACCTATCAACTTGAAAACGGTTGTGCGCTTACCACCTATCAGTTTGTAAAAGTCATTATTTTTTAACACTTCAGTTTACAGAGTACCACTTCAGTCACACAGACTCATCAAGCTAACGAAAATCTCTGTGAAACTCTGTGTAGCTCTGTGTCTCTGTGTTGAATAATTCATTTTTCATTTTTCACTTTTCATTTTTCATTTCCGATATGTTTCCACTAAAAATTTTTTTCAGCCCACTGACGTTCAGATTAGTCCTCACATCACTCCTCTGCAGTGTGATATTTTTTTCAAACGAGGTGGCAGCCACTCACGCCACCGACTTCTTGCGACAAGGTGAAGACTTTTACCAACGCGGTGACTTTGCACAAGCCATTAATCAATGGAAAGCCGCCCTGAATGAGACTCAACCGGGTAGCCGTCAGCACTTTAACCTACTGATTCGCCTAGCGGCGGCTTACCAAAAAGTAGGCCATTACCGCGTTGCCTACGATATTCTCCAACAAGCGCTATTTTTTGCAGAAAGCAGCGGCATAGCCGCACAGCAAGTCCTAGTGCATAGCTATTTAGGCGATATTTTGCTCGCTATGCAGCAACCAGACGCGGCAAAAGCATACCTTGAAAAACATCTGGCTTTAGCGCGTACCTTGGATAACCATCATATTTTAGCGCATTTATTAAATAATCTTGGTAATGTCGATAGTGTCAATCAAAATTATACCGAGGCGCTGCAAACTTACCAAGAAGTGGCCGAAATAGCCGAACGACTTGACGATACCGCGCTACAAATCCAAACGTTAAACAATCTCGCGCAAGTTCACCTCAAACTGAACAATTTGGAAAACAGCACCGCATTGCTAGAAAAAGCGTTGTCACTCGTATCTCAACTGCCCGATAGTTACGACAAAGCATTTTACCTACTTGGCTTGGGACAACTCGCACTGCGGATAAATCCTCCCTACGCCCCCATTTCGCAAAGGAGGGCCGGGGAGGATTTGATTTTCAGGCAAGTTTTACAACTTGCCAAGCAATTCCAAAACACGCGATTGATGTCTTATGCCAAAGGGCTGTTGGGGCAACTCTATGAACGTGAGCGGCGTTATCCTGAAGCCATGCGACTGACTCGTGAAGCCCTATTCTTTGCTCAAAAAATTCCCGATCTGTTATATCTCTGGAAATGGCAACAAGCGCGTCTTTGGCAAGCACAAGGCAATTTGGAGGGCGCCTTGGCGGCCTATCAACAGACACTCGCCTATTTACAACCTATTCGCACCGAATTAACGACCGGCCAGCGCAACGCGAGAGAAATGTTTTATGAGCGCATACGCCCTATTTATTATGGCTTTGCCGATGTCCTGCTACAACAAGCGGCCGCAGCTTTATCATCATCACAAAAAGCCAAACGGTTGGCTCAAGCCAGAAATGTTATAGAACAACTGAAAACGGCAGAATTGCAGGATTACTTCCAAGATGAGTGTGTGTTAGCCCAAACCTCGATCACCACATTGGATGAACATCTGGCGCAACAAAAACACACGGCCGCCCTTTATCCCATTTTACTACCGGATCGCACCGAGTTATTGCTTAGCTTACCCGATGGTATCCATCAAACCGTGATACCGGTGGACTATGACACGCTAGGGCAAACGGTGCTAGAATTTCGTCGAAATTTACAACGCACCGTGAAGGGCAGTTTTATTAACCAAGCCAAACAACTTTACCAATGGTTAATCGCGCCGATTAAGGCAAAACTCGCAGCACACCATATCAACACATTAGTGATTGTACCGGACGGCCCCCTACGAACAATACCGATGGCGGCCCTATATGATGCCAAGGAAAAGCGGTTTTTATTCCACCATTTTGCGCTTGCCATCACGCCCGGTTTAACGCTCACTGAGCCTCGGCGTTTGCCAAGAAAGAATGTGAGCATTTTGCTTAATGGTTTATCTGAGGCAGTGCAAGGATTTCCACCATTGCCCAGTGTTATCCAAGAAATCAATACGATAGACAGTATTTTTTCCAACAGTACCGTATTGCTTGATCAGGCCTTTTCACTGAACAGTGTCAACTACGCTTTGCAAACTACCCCTTATGAAATTATCCACATTTCCTCACACGGGCAATTTGATCGCAATCATAAGCAAAGCTTTTTGCTCACTTATGATGACAAACTGACGATGGATCATCTGGAAGATTTATTTCAACTCAGTAAGTCAAGAAAAGAGAAAGTCGAATTACTCACGTTAAGTGCTTGCCAAACTGCGGTAGGCGATGAACGCGCCGCTTTGGGGCTGGCTGGCGTGGCGATTAAAGCCGGGGCAAGAAGCGCGTTAGCCAGTTTATGGTTTGTGGACGATGAAGCCACTTCGCAATTGATAGCCGAATTTTACCGACAACTCAAAAACCCAGCCCTGTCCAAGGCACAAGCACTCCAAAATGCCCAGAAAAAACTGGCAGCGCAACGTAAATTTCGCCATCCGGCCTATTGGGCACCGTTTTTGTTAATTGGAAACTGGCTGTAAAATAACGTAAGGGGCGTTGCCCCAGGCCAAAAATCCGATGTCTTAAAGACATCGGATTTTTTGAAAGTTAGCCAGCACCAACGGGGCGACATTAATGATTAATGATTAATGATTAATGATTAATGATTAATGATTAATGATTAGCCCCAACGGGGCGACATTAATAAAGCCAGGGGCACCGCCCCAGGCAAGCCCCTTTGGTGCGTATTAATGATTAATGATTAATGATTAATGATTAATGATTAATGATTAATGATTAGCCCCAACGGGGCGACATTAATAAAGCCCCAACGGGGCGACATTGCGAGATTTTTTAAACTAACCATCTAATCTGAACTATGTCAAAAACTTATTTAACCCGTTGGTTTTCTAAAATCTCTGGGCGATTTCCCCTCAGAGTCGTCCTCATTGTACCGTTTATCCTCCAACTCCTTGTCGTGGTAGGACTCATGGGCTATTTCTCATTTGGCAGTGGACAAAAGTCGGTCAACGCAGTGACGAGTGAACTACGCGACGAGATCACGGCCCGCATTGAACAACATTTGCTAACTCATTTAGACACCGCGCATTTTGTCAATCAAATGAATGTCGATGCCCTGACTCTTAGCCTTTTGGATATAACAGAGCCTATTGCCGTACAACGCCATTTTTGGCAACAACTACAACAACTTGATAATGTGAGTTACATTTCGTTTGCCGGCGAACAAGGACAATACATTGGGGTTGAACGCAGTGAAGTTCATAGTGCTGCTATTGGTGAAAAAAAGGCCGATAAGTTTTATCTTTATACCGAAAAAACTAAACATTTGGCTGATAATAAGGGCGGACGACAGAAATTAATCCTCAACATCAAAAATTATGATCCGCGCCAGCGGCCTTGGTATATCTCCACCAAAGCCGCCAAAAAACCCATTTGGAGTGAGATTTATTCTTTAATTGATGAAAAAAATCTGACAACGGCAGTGACTCAAACAGTCTCCGCTAATCAACCTTACTACGATGACACGGGCACTTTTCGAGGTGTTTTGGGAACGGATATTTTTCTCTCACAAATCAGCGAGTTTTTGTCCACTTTAAAAATTGGTCAGACAGGGGAGACGTTTATTATGGAGCATTCTGGCTTAATAGTGGCCTCTTCAATGCAAGAAAAACCCTACCTTATCAATCCTAAAAACCCCGAAGAAGTGCTACGGCTCTGTGCTTATGAGAGTAAAATGCCCTTGATTCGTAAAGCCGCACGGTATTTGCTGGATCGCTTTGGCGAACTGAATAATATTACAAAAAGTGAACAACTGGAATTTGAGCTTGAGAGGCAGCGGCAATTTTTACAAGTCAAACCATTCCAAGATGAGCGGGGCATTGATTGGTTAATTGTTGTAGTCATACCCCAAAGCGATTTTATGGAACATATCAATGCCAATATACGCCTAATGTTTGTCCTGTTTATGGTCACTTTATTGGCCGCCACGATAGTAGGCGTTTTTACCGCCAGATGGGTGATAAAACCTATCGTCTCTCTCAAAAATGCCGCTGTGAGACTTTCCAATGGTGAATGGGAACAG
Organism: Candidatus Parabeggiatoa sp. nov. 2; assembly: GCA_002085445.1. Lineage (GTDB taxonomy): Bacteria > Pseudomonadota > Gammaproteobacteria > Beggiatoales > Beggiatoaceae > Parabeggiatoa. The sequence continues at coordinate 9,971 of NBMI01000061.1, read as the reverse complement.
GAATTACCCACTACGCGTTCTGATGAAATCGGGGTGCTTGCCCAGTCGTTTAAATGGATGGCAATGCAGTTGAAAGAACTCTTTGAGCATCTGGAACACAAAGTCTCTGAACGCACCGCGCAATTGAAACGAAAAAATGAGTTGATTCGCAAAGTATTTGGGCGTTATTTGACTGATGAAGTTGTCGATACCTTACTGGATACCAAATCAGGTTTATCTCTCGGCGGTGAACGGCGAGAGATTACTATATTAACCTCCGATCTCAGAGGATTCACCGCGCAATCTCATCGTTTACCGCCGGAACAAGTGATTAAAATCATTAATCTCTATCTGGAAGAAATGACAGAGGTAATTAGCCAATATCAAGGAACGATTGATAAATTTATGGGCGATGGCATTTTAGTCCTGTTTGGTGCCCCGGTAGCCAGAGATGATGATCCAGAAAGAGCAATTGCTTGTGGAGTTGCTATGCAGTTGGCGATGAATAAAGTCAATGAGCAACTTCAAGCACTGGGCTTTGCTTCCTTGGAAATGGGTATCGGTATCAATACGGGCGAAGTTGTTGTGGGCAATATCGGTTCCGAAAAACGCACCCAGTATAGCGTGTTAGGTAATGAAGTCAATTTGACCTATCGTATTGAATCTTATACAGTTGGTGGTCAGATATTCATTTCAGAATCCACCTTAAACAAGGTTGGCGACCTCGTTAAAATCCAGTCTGAAAAAACGGTCAAGCCTAAAGGCATTCAACAGCCGATCACTATTTATGAAGTGGCAGGCGTTGGTGGAAAATATAACCTTATCTTACCTAAAGAAAAAGAAGCTTTTCTCCTATTGGAGGATAAAATCCCACTCCAATGCGCCGTGCTTGAAGGCAAACATCTGAGTGATCAGTTGTTGAGTGGCTATATGCTCAAACTCTCGGCTAAGAGTGCTTTAATTCACTGCGAGGTGGAAAAAAGTTTGATGCCTGAACCCTTGAACAATCTGAAGATCAACCTCCTTATACCCGGTCAATCGGCGGCCAGCGAAGACATTTATGCCAAGGTGTTAAGTAAAGAGGTTGATGAAAAGCATTTACATGTCCGTTTTACCGCCGCTATCCCGACTGAAGTGACAAGACAGTTTGTTGCACTTTACCGGTTAGAATGGACACCCGATTTATCGGTCAATCATTCTACCATTGATGAGCAACACCAGCAGTTATTTATCAAAACGAGAGAGTTGATAACATCGATAGGTACTGGTCAATCTGAGGTTGTTGCTGAAACCATTGCCTTCTTAGAAAATTATGTCATCACCCATTTTGAGACTGAAGAAGGCTATATGAAGCAATGTGATTATCCTCACTATGCGATCCATAAAGCACAACATGCGAAATTCATTGAAAACCTCAATGAATTCAAAAAAGAGTCTCATAGCCATCCGGAAGAACACTTATATTTAGCCCTAAAAATTCAACGAACGCTTGTCGATTGGCTGATTCTTCATATTGGTCAATCCGATAAACAATTGGCAACGTTTCTGGAATCGAATAAGTAGCTTTAGCCACTTACCGTCTATAAAAAAATTTCAACACGGAGTCCACAGAGTACCACAGAGTCTCACAGAGTTGTTCAGAAATAATTTCTCTGTGAAACTCTGTGTAACTCCGTGTCTCTGTGTTGAAGAATTTCAATTATGGGCCATAACTTAATTTAAAAACATTCAAAACGTTTTATGGCCCCCCAATCAGAACATAACTACATGGAATGCGAATATCTTAGCCTAAAAAAGACTTATAAAATGACTTTCAATGAAGAAACTAGAAACGATAAACGATAAACGATAAACGATAAACGATAAATCTATATCAATGTCTAAAATGCCGCATTCCTGTGAACACCATCGCTATACCATGTTTATCTGCGGCCGCTATCACTTCGTTATCGCGCATAGAGCCACCCGGTTGAATGACGGCGGTAATGCCAGCTTCAGCGGCTGCATCAATACCGTCCCGAAATGGAAAAAACGCATCGGATGCCATCACGGAGCCTTTTACTTCTAATTGTTCATCATCCGCCTTAATCGCGGCAAGCTTGGCACTATAAACGCGGCTCATTTGCCCCGCCCCGATGCCAATCGTCATACCCTCTTTGCAATAAACGATGGCATTGGATTTAACAAACTTGACCACTTTCCAAGCAAATAACAAATCCAGTAACTCTTTCTCCGTCGGTTGGCGTTGCGTGACTCTTTTCAAGTCGGCCGCCGTTATGGCCCCCAAATCGCGTTCTTGTACCAACAAGCCGCCATTAATTCGTTTAAAGTCTAAAATATCCCCTGGCCCCGAAATATCCCCTGGCTCCCCTTTTTCAAACGAGGGCGCTGACGGTTTATTATCCCAAATACCGGTGGCTAACACGCGCACATTAGTCTTAGTCGCTAAAATCGGCTTAGCCTCTTCGGCCACTTCGGGCGCGATAATAACCTCAACAAATTGACGATCAATAATCGCCTTGGCCGTTTGTGCGTCTAAGGTGCGGTTAAAAGCGATAATGCCGCCAAAGGCTGAAGTTGGATCCGTTTTAAAAGCTCGCTCATAGGCCTTCAAAATATTTTCGCCAATCGCTACCCCACAAGGATTCGCATGTTTTACAATAACGCAAGCCGGCCCGTCAAAAGACTTAACACACTCCAAAGCCGCATCCGTGTCTGCAACATTGTTATAAGACAATTCCTTGCCTTGCAACTGCGCGGCCGTTGCCACACAAACTTGTTGGGGACTCGATTCCGCATAAAAGGCCGCTTTTTGATGTGGGTTTTCGCCATAACGCATGGCCTGTACTTTTTGGTATTGCAAACTGAGACTGGGCGGAAAATCCTTATTTTCTTCGCCGCTCCCAAGCCCTAAATAGTTGGCGATGACACCATCATAGTGGGCCGTGTGAGCAAAAACTTTGCATGCCAAAGCAAACCGAGTCGCCTCCGTGACGGCCCCATTATTGGCTCTCATTTCTTTCAAGACTGTGTCATAATCACTGGCATCAACCACCACCGTGACGGCCGCATAATTTTTAGCGGCCGAACGCAACATGGCGGGGCCGCCAATATCAATATTCTCAATCGCCGTCGCCAAATCACAATCCGGCTTAGCAATCGTTTGTTCAAACGGATATAAATTAACGACCAGCAAATCAATGGGAACAATGCCATGATCAGCCATCACAGCCTCATCAACGCCGCGCCGCCCCAGCAAGCCGCCATGAATTTTCGGATGCAACGTTTTCACCCGGCCGGCCATCATTTCTGGAAAGCCCGTATAATCAGAGACTTCCTTTACAAAAATGCCATTATCGGCAAGTAATTTAGCCGTGCCACCGGTGGACAAAATCTCCACGCCGGCTGCATTTAAAGTGCGAGCAAATTCGACAATACCCGATTTATCAGATACGCTAATGAGTGCCCGTTGAATACTGGACATACCATTCTCCTTAATTGGTCATTGGTAATGCGAATTAAGAATGAAAAAGGAAAAATTTATAAAATAACTTTCAATGACGATGTTTTTATAAGTTATTGATTTTATCAGATTCAATTTAACCCTTAATTCGCATTGGTAATTGGTAATTGGTAATTGATAAAGGATGACTTTTTAATGAGCCTTACGGCCTTTAACCATAAATATTTAATGGGTTTTCAATCGACTGATTATGACTGGCTCGCATTTTCATTTTCACGGTTTAAAAATACGTTCCGTATAGTGGCGTAGCTCGTTAAGAAAAATGCCTTTTACCGCTTTTGTTCCTTATGCCCATCACGTCACTCACTGCCCTTTGACAAAAAACCTTGGGGTAGCCACCCAGAACGTAGTGAACCTTCGGTGTGCTTTGCTAAACCCACCATTTATCTTTTCGTTGAGTAGTATATAATGATAAGCTACAAACGTACATTTTCAAATTTTCTTGTTTTTATACTCAAAAAGGGAACAAATTTTCAGGCAAAAGTACAGCGAAGCGAAACTTTTGCCTTTCAGGCTAAAGTTTTTCGGAGAAAAACTTTAGCCTGAAAAGGACTTTTTGAGAAACAAAAATAATTTAAGTAACTACCGAAAAGCCCCAACGGGGCGAGATTAATATAGCCTGGGGCAACGCCCCAGGAAATCCAAGTTATAGCCACGTTGAGTATATTAATTGGAGAAACAAAAATGTCAGGCCATTCTGAACTTGGACAACTCTTGGATGCCGTCAACAAAATCGCGCAAGCGGCCGGAGAACGCATCATGGAAGTCTATGCCACTGACTTTGAAGTGGAACAAAAAGACGATAACTCCCCTTTAACTATGGCAGATATGGCCGCACATGAAACCATCATAGCCGGATTAAAAAAAATCACAGCCGATTTGCCAATATTGTCTGAAGAATCCGCCAAGATTCCCTACTCTGAACGTACCACTTGGCAACGTTATTGGCTAGTCGATCCACTCGATGGCACTCGTGAATTTGTGAAACGCAATGGTGAATTTACGGTCAATATTGCCCTGATTGATGATCACAAACCGATACTTGGCGTAGTGTATGTGCCCGTGACGGGTGTCACCTATTTTGCTTCGACAGAGACAGGGGCATTTAAACGTTCACCCGAACAATCGCCGCAACCTATTAAGGTACGATCTTGCCCAACAAATCGCTTGATAGTCGCGGGCAGTCGTTCCCATGCCAGTCCCTCTTTACAAAAATTTATCGACGGATTGGGTGTAGAAGTGGAACTGGTCAGTATTGGTAGTTCTTTAAAAACTTGTTTAGTGGCCGAAGGTAAAGCCGATGTTTATCCTCGCTTTGGGCCGACTTCGGAATGGGATACCGCCGCCGCCCATTGTGTGGTTGAACAAGCCAGTGGCTATTTGACCGATACCCAGTTGCAACCGCTGCGCTACAATACCAAAGACTCGCTCCTAAACCCGTATTTTTTTGTATTTGGTGACGCTAACAAAGATTGGTCACGCAATATAGCACACGCGCTGTCAACCTAATTGAAAAGTTGCTATTATGACCATTGTATAACAAACAAGAACGCGGATAAAAAGAGCCAACGGCTAAAGCCGTTATCTAAAAGCTTAAGTACCCTAAAGGGCACTATAAGAGAGCTGATGCCGTTGGCTGATGTGGTCTCGAAACGGGAGCGATCCGGCACTAGTACTCTATCAATGTTCTATTAACGGGTAACAGGTTTTAACTTGGCACTGGGCATTACCAAGAAGGAAAAGGGAAATGAAAAAACACATCTCAATCATCCTCATACCATTAATGGTAGGAGTATTTAGTCATCCGAGCTTTGCCGCCAATGAAGCCCTTGTCAAAAAACTCAAAAGAACTAAAAAATGCAATAAATGCGATTTAAGCGGTGCTAAACTCAACGGCGCGAGATTGGTACGGGCGAGATTACGAAAGGCCAATCTCTCTAGGGCGAAGCTTCGAGGAGCAAAGCTACGTCGTGCTGATCTCAGAAGGGCGAATTTAAGTCGAGCCGATTTGAGCCGCGCCAATTTGCGCTCGGCTAAATTGAGACGCGCCGATTTAAGGAAGGCAAATTTGCATAGGGCCAATTTTCGTGGGGCGGATATCAGAGGTGCTGATTTCAGGGGCGCAAGAAACCTGAAAACCGCTAATTTTAAAGGAGCCAAAACCAAAGGTGCTATCGGCATCCCTAAAGATATCAAAACCTAAAGTTAAACCACTGTTTTTTTATATTTTTAGAATTAGGCGATAAAATAATGCACAAAACACTGGCTTGGAAAACACATCCGATGTTTGCTAAACATCGGATGTGTTAATTCTGAAAAACTCTAATTATCCCCGTTCTGCGTTGGCTCAAACAAAGACTTTTGTCTCACTTCAGCGCGCTTTAAAACCGTGAAAATATAATGGCATACCGCTTGCTTGCAATGTACTACGAGACTCGACACCAAAGAATATAATGATATTACACTCTCATTTGCTCACATCAACAGGATATTATGCGGAACGTACTTCTTTAGCCGTGAAAATGAAAATGTGAATAAGTGCTTAGGACTTGTCCATAAATAACTTGCTCAAATCGAAATAGCTTTAATTTAGGTCTTGTCTTGTTTTAACCCTTAAATGAGTCACTTATTTAGGGACGGTTCCTTAGTACCGGACATTTTTTTTAAGTGATTTATTTTTTGGAATGAAGACTCCCGACGATCCCTTTGAACGGAGGGAACTTGAACTTGAACTTGATAAATATTAACACGTTGAAACAAAAATATTTCTCCCGTTGGTCGTTCCGAACAAGAGCAAAAATGTTCGGGACTGAAAAAAGAAACGAGGAGCGATCTATGAATGACAGTTTTGGTAGGATATTTTGCAATTGAAACAACCGAAGACTAAGGATTGCCAAGGAGAACTTCGATGAAAAAACTCATTATTTTGTTACTCATACCATTCATGGTAGGGTTGTTAAGTCATCTGACTTTAGCAGCAAATAACAGCCAAGTCAAAAAACTAAAAAGAACTAAAAAATGCATTAAATGCGATTTAAGGCGTGCCAAACTCAACGGCGCGAGATTGGTACGGGCGAAATTACGAAAAGCCAATCTCTCTAGGGCTAAGCTTCGAGGAGCAAGGCTGCGTCGTGCGGATCTCAGAGGTGCCAATTTAACTCGGACTGATTTGCGCCGCGCCAATTTGCGCTCGGCTAGACTGCGTAAAGCGATCCTAATCAAAGCGGATTTTCGTCGTGCGAATTTGCGTGGGGCTGATCTTCGGGGTGCCAATTTGCAGGGGGCTAAATTTAGAGGGGCTAATTTAAAAGGTGCCAAACTTAAAGGCGCAAAAGGTGGAAACTTCAAGGGGGCTAGAGGAGTCAGAAAATATAGGTGAAAATTATCAGTACTGATTCATGGTGGGCAAGCGGGCAATAAGATCGGAGTACCATCGGATTACATACCGCCCGCTTACCCTACAGTGAACGAGGCTTTTGCCTCGTTCGGTGTAAAGTCTAATTACTAATCATTGAAAAACTGATCACTGTTCACTGGAAAACTGTTCTCTGAAAAGCGCAAAATGTCTATTAAGCCCTCCAACTCTTCCACCGTCTCATCTAAAACTTCCCAAACTTCCTCAGTATTGTCATCCTCAGCGTCCTGTTCATCTTGTAACCAACACAAGTCCAATCTATCACCCAGTTTTGCCAAGGTATCACGACTAAAACAACGCCAACGCCCTTTTTCACCTTCGTCATGGCGGGGCGACTGTCCCAAAGGATCATCACCATAAATCCTTTCAAATGGCAAAAGATGTTCTCGTGTTAAACGCAAATATTGTCCAAAAGTCGGAAAGTGACTCCGTAAGTCATAAAACCAAACCGTTTGTGTTTTTTCTTGAGCGGTTTTGCCTTTTCTAAAAAACAACAGATGTGCAGATATCTTGCGTGGGTAAAAAATACCACGAGGCAAGCGTAGTACCGTATGCAGAACACAAGTATCAAGCAAGGTGCTGCGTACTTGTTCGGCCGGCCCCGCCGCTTTGAGCACCTTATCAGGTAACGCCACCGTCGCCCTTCCGCCCGGTTTGAGAGTTTGGTAAACATGTTGTAATAAAGCCAGAGACGTATCATGTTTGCCCAATTCATCATCTTGCGAACTGGCGAAAACCAGCGTACTTAATATAACATCGGCTAAGGGCCATGCTTGCAAGTTTGATAATAAACTATCACCCCAGCGCACCGGTATATGCTTTTTCTGCTCAATGTGATGTAACAGACAATTCATCAACGCTAAACGTTGCCGCACCAAGTCTGGTTCTATAGCAATCAAATTGGGTGTGTTATTAAGATTTCTTTGAATGAGCGAGACTTCTGGGAAATCATCACTCATCACTTGAATATATTCGTTAGCGGCCACCACAAAACTCGCCGTGCCAGCCAACGGATCTTGAATCAATTCCCCCGCTTGCGGTTGTGTTAAAATCACCATCAGATTAACCAACGAACGCGGGGCTACATGCAAACTATTATTATCCTCTAGCCCACATTTTTCCAATAGCGTTTCGTAAATTTCCCCTAAATCATCAATTGGCACGACCTCGACAACGGTAAGCGTGGTGATAAGTTGTGCCAATTGCTCAGGCTGTTCTAAAGAAGTGCGAGCGTACGCATATATCCCGGCAATGTGGGGATCACTGATTTGTCCCAGTTCTTTTATAACTTCCTGATAATATTCATATTGTTCTTGACCGCTTTTTTGGATTAAGGTGTCCCAACTTAAATGAGTCGGTACATTGCTCGCATCATCGAGAATGGGAGCGACTTTTAAAAACAGCAACCAACTCAATTCTGTCAGATAAGTATGATAAGAAATACCCTGTTGATGCAAATGCTTGGCGGGTGTCCAAAGTTGTTGTGCAATATCAACGATGCTATTCACCATAATTTGTATAGTCTCTTACTTAAAAACGCCAAAACTACCAAAAAATAGTAGAATTATTTATGTGAAAGAGGGGTAAGCTCCCCACGTCACATCTGTGACTCTATGTATAACATACACAACAGATTTTGAAGCTAATCTTATGTTAATTATAAGTCTAGGTAAAACCCGTACTGAACCGCTAATACCTGCCTTCTTGAATTTCCCTAAGTTCCAATATGCATTTTATTACAAATAATTATTCTCTGTCAATATATTGATTTTTTTTCATTTTGTGGTTTTGGTGTATAAAGTCAACTGTAAAAGTATCAACATCTATAAACTTATACTGAAAGTACAACTTCTTTTAGGAATAAACGGATTGTTTTTAAGTTTAATATTTGAGTTTAAAATCATAAGGCTTGCTAATTCAATAGTTATCCCATTTTCACGTTTTTCAAGTAGGTTCCGTATATGTATAGAAAAACCTAATTTATTTTTACTTTAAGTTTGACATAAAGTATCATGGCTTTGCCACTTTCGATTGATATTAATCTCGCCCCGTTGGGTTCCTTACCGCCAGGGGCACCAGGGGCGATGCCCCGTTGGGTTCCTGGGGCGTTCTGAAGGCTATATTAATTTCGTTGGGTTCCTGGGGCTATTAATTTCGTTGGGTTCCTGGGGCGTTGCCCCAGGCTTTATTAATATCGCACCAAAGGGGCTTACCGCCAGGGGCGTTGCCCCGTTGGGTTCCTGGGGCGTTGCCCCCCGTTGGGTTCCTGGGGCTTTCTTGCGGCTATATTAATATCGCACCAAAGGGGCTTACCGCCTGGTAGATACACAGGCTATATTAATATCGCCCCGTTGGGGCTTACCGCCCCGTATTTTATAAAATATCTTTTAATCCAGATTTGGTATTATTCACACAAAAGGCACAAAGCAATGATTATTGTAAAAGACTTGATGAGCCGTGAATTGCACACACTCAAATCCACAGATACGGTGCGTCAAGCCTGTGAGTTAATGCTCAACAAACGGGTACGGCATGTTCCTATTGTTGATGAACTGGGGAAATTTGTAGGTTTATTGACTAAACGCGACGTATTAGCAGTCTCCGTCTCCGTGTTAGCTGATATTGACGCGGCAGAACGCCATGAACTTGAATCTAGCATTCCGATTAGCGAAGTTATGATTACCGAAATAACCGTTGCACAGGAAGACACGGCTTTACTTGAAGCGGCACGATTTCTGTTAAAACAAAAACATGGTTGTCTGCCGATTTTCAGAGACAGTCAATTGGTTGGCATTTTGACTGAAGCCGATTTTGTGAAACTAGCGATTTACTTGATGGAAAAAACGGCTGAAGACTAAACAACACAGTTAGCATTAAACACCAAAACGACAAAATTAAAGCCAGTCAAAAAATTAAATCTTGACAGACAATAATTATTTGTCGTATTCTTTTTTCTCTTTAGACTGATATATAATTAATATAAGATTAGCCTCAAAATCTGTTTAAGTTTAATTATATATAATTAAAGGTGATAGATGGTTTATCACCCAAGGG